>JAKSPM010000004.1 GCA_024404825.1 Clostridia bacterium | reverse complement strand
GCGCGATACCAAGCTTTGCAAAACCCGAAAGCATTGCTATTATATACTATTTGTTCTGTATTTTCAATATGAAAATGAGGAAAAGCGTTTGAATAGAAAACGGGCTCTGCATTATCGCAGAGCCCGTTTTGCGTCTTACTTCAGAATGCGGATATTTCCGATGATCGGAAGCTCCTTAGCCTTACCCTTGGAAGCGTTGATGATGCCGAGAACTGCAAAGAAAATGCAGACGGCTTCAACCAAACATTCAGTGATCACAAAGATCCATCCTACAAACGGGATCATTGCAAGAATTCCGAGACCGATGCCGGAAGCAACCTCCACGATTGCAAGGAGCAAGCCTTGATTACAATGAAACCGTGCGAATTTTGAGCCCTTTGCGGCAAACAGGGGGATCAGAACGAGCCAGGAAATATAGGCGAGGATCGCCATTGCTTTGTTGTTTTGAATATCCTGCGGATCGTATTCTGCGCTGGTGTCTTTTGTGTTGTTGAACTCGTTGAATTTTTCATGAAAGTCTGCCATGTTTTTCCTCCATTCTTATAATAAAAAGTATTGCTATTCCTTTGGAACGCCTTTCATGGTGAGGCTAATGCGCTTGCGCTTTTCATCGACCTCTAAGACGGCAACCTTGACCACATCGCCGACGCTGACGACCTCGGACGGATGCTTGATGAACTTGTTGCAGACCTGCGAGATATGCACAAGGCCGTCCTGATGCACGCCGATATCAACGAACACGCCGAAGTCGATGACGTTGCGGACGGTGCCGGTCAGCACCATGCCGGGCTTCAAGTCCTTTGTGTCTAAAACATCGGTGCGCAGAATGGGCGCGGGCAGCTCGTCACGGGGGTCTCTGCCGGGCTTGCGCAGCTCTTTGACGATGTCTAAAAGCGTCGGCACGCCGACACCGCACTCGTCAGCCGCTTTTTGCGTGCCGTAGGCATTGAGGCGGTCAGACAGCTCGGCTAAATTGCCGCCTGCGATGTCCTTCGTGGTATAGCCGCAGAGGGTGAGCAGCTTTTCGGCTGCATCATAGGATTCGGGGTGAACGCCCGTGTTGTCCAATATCTGCTTGCTTTCCGGCACGCGCAGGAAGCCTGCGCTCTGCTCATAGGCCTTCTGACCGAGCTTCGGGACTTTTAAGACCTGTTTTCTTGCGGTGAAAATGCCGTTTTCCTCGCGGTATGCAACGATATTCTTTGCAATCGTTCCGTTGAGACCGGAGACCTGCTTCAAAAGGGAAGCGGAGGCGGTGTTGAGGTCAACGCCGACCGCGTTGACGCAGTCTTCCACAACGCCGTTGAGGGCTTCATCGAGCCGCTTTTCGGGCATATCGTGCTGATACTGGCCGACGCCGATGGCCTTGGGGTCGATCTTGACAAGCTCTGCCAGCGGGTCTTGCAGACGTCTTGCGATCGAGACGGCGCTTCGCAGATTGACATCATACTGCGGGAACTCCTCGGCGGCAAGCTTGGAGGCGGAATAGACGGAAGCGCCTGCCTCAGAGACGATCATATAGGAAACGCCGCTGCCGACCGTGCGGATCAGCTCCACGGTCATGGCTTCGGTCTCGCGGGAGGCGGTGCCGTTGCCGATGGCGATATGGGCAACGCCCCATTTGCGGATCATGCGTGCTAAAATGTCAATGGCTTCCTGCTTTTTGCGCTCAGAGAAGGTGGGGTAGACCACGCCGGTGTCCAAGACCTTACCGGTGCCGTCAACAACGGCGACCTTGCAGCCGTGGCTGTAGCCGGGGTCAAGCCCCATGGTGACATGCCCCTTGACGGGCGGCTGCATAAGTAAGGGCTTGAGATTGAGGGCGAAGTTATGGATGGCGCTCTCGCTTGCTTCGTCTGTGAGAAGATTCCGGATCTCGCGCTCCATGCTGGGCGCGATCAGACGGTCATAAGCATCGTCTGCTGCGGCGCGGACAAAGACCATTGCGCCGGAGCCGGGCACGACCACGGCACGGCGCACGCACACGAGCGCCTGATCGCGGTCAATTTCGATCGCGACCTTCAAAAAGTCCTCGCGCTCGCCGCGGTTGAAGGCAAGCACCTGATGGCTCTGTACCTTGGAAACGGGCGAGGTGAACTCATAATACATCCGATAAACGGAATCGGTGTCCTCCTGCGTGGCCTTCGTCACAACATTGGCGAATTTCAGCATCAGGCTGCGCAGCTCCTTGCGGATGGCGGCATCGTCGGAAATCATTTCGGCAATGATGTCAGAAGCGCCAGCCAAGGCGTCCTCGACCGTTTCTACGCCCTTTTCCGGGTCAATATAATCCTGCGCCAGCTCCTCGGGAGCAGGGCAGCCGCGCTCCTGCGCGAAGATCTGTAATGCCAGAGGCTCCAAGCCCTTTTCTTTGGCGACGGTGGCACGGGTGCGGCGCTTCTGCTTGTAGGGACGGTAGAGGTCTTCTACCTCGGAGAGCGTCTTTGCATTGTCAATGGCGGCAGTCAGCTCTTCCGTCAGCTTGCCCTGCGCTTCAATGGACTTCTTGACCTCGTCGCGCCGTGCTTCCAGGTTGCGCAGATAGCTCAAGCGGTCAGCCAAAGTACGCAGCGTCGTGTCGTCCATCGCGCCGTGTAGCTCCTTACGGTAACGGGCGATAAAGGGAATGGTATTGCCCTCGTCGATGAGGGTGATGACATTCTCTACATAAGCTTCTTTTTGATTCAATTCCTGCGAGAGGATCTGTGCGTAATTCTGCATAGGTTTCTCCTTTGATTTGGATATTGAGAGTATACCATACTTGCTTCCAAAAATCCACAATTACCGATGACATTCTTTTATTGAAATCATATGAAAAATCTGATACAATTAAGTATCATGTGAAATATGCGCTTTTTTCGGAGGATACGAAGATGGAATACAAAAATTTGAAGGTAAACTACGAGAAAATCACCGTGAAGCCGTCGGACGTCGATGACCGGATCGCAATGCTCCGCGAGCAGAATAAGAAGACGCTCGTTATTACCGACCGCCCCTCGCGCAGCGGCGATGAGATCGTGCTTGATTATGCGGGCTTCTGTGACGGCGTGCAGTTCCAGGGCGGTACGGCAAAGAATCAGACCTTACTGCTCGGCAGCGGGATGTTTATTCCCGGCTTTGAGGAGCAGCTGATCGGCAAAAATGCAGGGGAGGACGTCGATGTCAATGTTACCTTCCCGGAGCAGTATCCTGCCGCACATCTGGCGGGCAAGGCCGCGGTATTCCACTGCAAGCTGCATGAGATCCACGAATTAAAAGAATACAAAGACGATGAAGAATTTGCCAAGGATATTGCCGACTGCGAATCCGTAGAGCAGCTTCGCGAGCTGATAAAAAATGATTTGCAGGCTTACTATGATGCACAGTCCGATCTGGAAATGGAGGAGCGCCTTGCAGACCAGATCTGCGAAAGCTTCGACTACATCCCTACGGAGGAGGAAACACGGGCCTCTATGGAGCAGGAGCTTCAGTCTCTGGAGTCTCAGCTCATGCAGCGCGGCCTGACCTTGGAGGCTTATTGCGGCTTCACCGGTAAGACAAAGGATGAACTCCGCGAGGAAATGCGCCCCGAAGCGATCCGTAATTTCAAAATTCACAAGGCGCTTGAAGAAATTGCAAAGCTCGAGGGCATCGAAGCAGACGCACAGTCCATCGCCGACGAGGTCTCGGAGATCTGCCGTCAGAGCGGGGTGACGATGGAGGAATTCCTGCCCCACTATGATGCGGAATTCGCCGCCACAGTCGAAAAGAGCGTCATTTTGCAGAAGACACTTGAAAAAATCAAGGAGTATTCCGAAATCACGGTCGTCAACGTGTAAAAAGAAGCAGGGGAGGCAACACGATGAACAGCAAGGTCACATCCCTCGGCATCGAGGGCATCCGTGGCTACGAGGTCACGGTGGAATGTTTTATTTCCAACGGATTGCCCGCGTTTGAGATCGTCGGCCTTCCCGATGCGGCGGTCAAAGAGTCCAAAGAGCGTGTCCGTGCCGCTATCAAAAACAGCGGCTTCAAGTTCCCGGTCAGCCGGATCGCACTTAATCTTGCTCCTGCCGGAACCAAAAAATCCGGCACCATCTATGATCTGCCGATTTTGCTCGGCATCCTGTCTGCAAATCAAGAGGTTAAGCTGCCGAAGCAGCGCTGTGCATTCCTGGGAGAATTGAGCTTAGAGGGAACGCTTCGTGCAGTTCCCGGCGTGCTTCCCATGGCACTGGCTGCAAGGAAGGCGGGCATCGAGCTTCTCTTTGTCCCCGAGGAAAACGCAAAAGAGGCCTCGCTTGCAGACGGCGTCAGTGTGATCCCGGTGCCCTCGGTAAAGGCACTTGTTGCCCATTTGCGGCAGGAAACGGTCATTGCACCGCAGAAGCCGTGGCAGCCGGACGCCATGCCGGAAAATCTTCCGGATTTCCGTGATGTCAAGGGGCAGGAATATGCCAAGCGTGCGTTGGAAATCGCCGCAGCGGGCGGTCATAATGTGCTGATGGTCGGCCCTCCGGGCTCAGGCAAAAGCATGCTTTCCAAACGCTTGCCGTCGATTTTGCCGGATATGACGCGCGAGGAAGCCCTGGAGGTCACGCAGATCCATTCTGTCATGGGGCTTCTTTCCAAAAATTCGCCGCTGGTTACGCAGCGTCCGTTCCGAAGCCCGCACCATACCGTCTCCTTTGCAGGTCTTGCCGGCGGTGGCATTAACCCCCACCCGGGCGAAATTTCCCTTGCACACAAGGGCGTGCTTTTTTTGGACGAGCTGCCGGAGTTCCGGCAGGAGGTTTTGGAGGTGCTGCGTCAGCCCCTGGAGGATCAGCAGGTGACGATCTCCCGCGTCAACGGCACCGTGACCTACCCGAGCGAGTTTATGCTTGTGTGCGCGATGAATCCCTGCAAGTGCGGCTGGTACGGCGATCCGTCCGGCAGATGCACCTGCTCGCAAGCCTCGGTGGATCACTACCTCGGAAAAATCTCCGGCCCGCTGCTTGACCGTATCGATATCATCATTGAAGTGCCGGCGGTGGAATTCGAACAGCTTCGCACAACGGCTCCCGCCGAGGCCTCGGAATGTGTTCGCGAACGCGTCAACAAAGCCCGGAAAATTCAGCAGGCGCGTTTCGGCGAAAGCCGCACCAATGCTCATATGGAGCCTGCGCAAATGCGTGAGTGCTGCGCCCTGTCAGAGCAAAGCGCGGAGCTGATGCGTACGGCCTTTGATGCCATGGGTCTGACGGCGCGCAGCTATGATCGTATCTTAAAGGTTGCCCGCACGATCGCCGACTTAGACGGCAGTGCGGACATTCAGCCCTCCCACGTGGCAGAGGCCATCCAATACAGAACCTATCAACTCGGAAGGAACTAACATGAAAGAGATTTTTTTACTGAAGCTCGGTGAGATCGTCCTCAAGGGCGGCAACCGCTTCTCCTTTGAAAACAAGCTGAAAACCAATATCAACCGCCGGATGCGTCCGTTTGGTAATTTCGATGTGTCTATGGTGCAGTCCACGGTTTATGTAGAGCCGATGGATGACGATTGCGATGTCGACGGCGCATGGGAGGCCTGCCATACGATCTTCGGGATCGTGTCGGTGTGCCGCTGCCGCGCATGCGAAAAGAATATGGACGCCGTTTTTGAAACGGTCATGGAATACCTCTCCGACGACCTTGCCTGCGCAAAGAGCTTCAAGGTCGAGTCCAAACGCTCAGATAAGCGTTTCCCGATGAACTCCATTCAGATCTCACAGGAGATCGGCGGCAGGATCGCCGAGGCCATGCCGGAAATTTTGGTGGATGTCCACCATCCGGATTATGTTGTGAATGTCGAAATTCGCGACAAGGCGGCCTATGTCCATGGCCCGGCAGAGCCCGGTGCGGGCGGCCTTCCCACAGGTGTCGGCGGCAGAGCAGCGGTGCTTCTTTCCGGCGGTATTGACTCTCCCGTTGCGGCCTATATGATTGCCAAGCGCGGCGTGGAGATCGAATGTGTCCATTTCTTCTCCTACCCCTACACCTCGGAACGCGCCAAGGATAAGGTGCTGGAGCTTGCAAGGCTTGTGACGAAGTACACCGGCCGAATGACCGTTAATATCGTCGGCTTCACCGAAATTCAGGAGGCCATCCGCGACAACTGCCCCGAAGAATATTTCACCCTTATCATGCGCCGGTTTATGATGATGATCTCCGAACGCATTGCAAAAGACCACGGCTGTCAGTGTCTTGTCACAGGCGAAAACCTCGGCCAGGTCGCAAGTCAGACGATGGAGGCAATGGCGGTCACAGGCGCCTGCGTGGAGCTTCCCATCTTCCAGCCGCTGATCGGTCTGGACAAGGAGGAAATCGTCACTGTAGCCCGCCGCATTGGTACGCTCGATACCTCGATTCTTCCCTATGAAGACTGCTGCACGGTCTTTACGCCCAAGCATCCCAAGACCAAGCCCACCAAGGGTCAGGTCGACCACGCCTGCGAAAACCTTGATTTTGAAGGCCTGATCGCACGGGCGCTGCAGAACACCGAGCTTGTCAAGGTGCGCTACTATGACTGAAGCACAACAGGTCATTGAGAGCCTTGCGGCAATCGGAAAGACCCTTGCCACGGCGGAATCCTGTACCGGCGGCCTCTTCGGGTTTGAGCTGACCTCCGTGTCAGGGGCGTCGCGCGTCTACCGCGGCGGCATCATCAGCTATTGCAACGAAATCAAGCATCGGCTGTTAAATGTCAATCAGGAGTTACTCGACACCTGCGGCGCAGTTTCTTCTTCGGTTGCCGAGCAGATGGCGCAGGGTGCAAGACAGGCCTTGCAGGCAGATTACGGTCTGTCCGTGACGGGCATTGCAGGTCCCAATTCTGATGAAACAGGAAAGCCGGTCGGCCTTGTCTATCTCGGCGTGAGCAGCGAGAAAAAAACGCTCGTCAAAGAGTATCACTTTGACGGGAACCGCGAGCAAATCCGCCGGCAGGCCTGCATGGAGGCCTTTCGGCTATTACTTGAAATGATTCAATGAAACGGAGGTGACGGCATTGGCATTTTGGAGCACAACACTCAGAAAAATGATCCTGACTTTTTTAATGGCGATGGTGCCCGTGGTAGAGCTTCGCGGCGCGATCCCGTTCGGCGTGCGCAGTGACCTGAATATCTGGCTTGCCATTATGCTTTCCGTAATCGGGAATCTTGTCCCGGTGCCGTTTATCATCCTGTTTGTACGTAAAATTTTCGCGTGGCTGCGCACCAAGAGCAAATGGCTCGAAAAGCTTGTCTCCAAGTTAGAAGCACGCGCTGAGAAAAAAGCCGAGGCCGTTCACCGTTATGAATTTTGGGGCCTGGTCATTCTGGTTGCCATCCCGCTGCCCGGAACGGGTGCATGGACGGGCGCACTGGTTGCCGCCATGATGAAGCTGCGAATGAAAAAATCCTTCCCGGCGATCGCCGTCGGCGTCGTGATCGCGGCTGTGCTTGTCTCCATCATTACCTACGGTGCGGACAAGGTGTTCTGAAAACAGAAAAATAGTGTCATTCTGAAAAGCAGATTCTTCGCTTTGCTCAGAATGACACTTTTTTATTTTCTTCGGATGTTGACGGAAATTTCCGTCAGTGCCTTTGCAGCCTCCATGGAATAATCCGGTGCTTTTGCCATGTCGCCGAGGGAGATCATCCCGACGAGCTTTCCGTTTTGCTCTACGGGCAGTCTTCGGATTTGCGCCTCGGCCATCTTTTCCGCGCAGAGATCAGCAGATTCCTCCGGGCTGACCGAAATAATGCGCCGCGACATGATCTCGGAAATTTTGATCTCGTGCGGGTCTTCATCGTGCGCCACACAGCGCAGTACGACATCCCGATCTGTTACCATCCCGCGCAGCTTTCCCTCCCGGCTCACGACCGGGAGCGCGCCGATGTTGTAACGAGCCAAGAGCCGCGCCGCCGTGGCAACGGTCTCGTCCTGTGATATGGTGATGACCTTGCGTGTCATGAAGTCCTTTGCCTGCATCTATATTCCTCCTTTGATGTATAAAAGGAAGTATGCACGCTTTTTCCGGCAAGCAAACAGGAATTTATCATCCTTTTGAGACCGTAGAGGCGCACCTATGTGTGCGCCCGAAAACTTTTTTTGCAAGCGTACCGGGCGCAGACACAGCTGCGTCCCTACCGCGCTGAAAAAGAAAACATCTTCTCCTTCAAAACTGATATGCTCCCTTTATGAGAGGCAGTGAAAAAAACACTGTCATCATGAAGGGAGCATTATTACGCCTAAAAAGAAAGTAACAGCAGAAGAACGGATAGAAGCATAAAAAGCATGTGCAGAAAGAAGAATGAGCCAACAAAGTCCGTATACCGTTTCTTTTATAATTCTGAATTTAAGACGGCGTCATAGAGCGCATTTTTCGAGATACCGGTTTCTTTTGCAACCTGCTTGACGGCATCTTTTTTGGAAATGCCGCGCTCGATAAGCGAGCGGACGAGCGAAAGCGCATCCGTCTCGGATACTTCTTCCTGTACCTCGGCTGCACCCTCCACAACCAGCACGTATTCTCCGCGCGGCTCGTTTTCTGCGTAGAAATCCACCGCTTCTTTGAGCGTCATTCGCTGCACCTGCTCGTGGAGCTTCGTCAGCTCGCGGCACAGGCTGATATGCCTGCCCTCACCAAACGCACTTAATAAATCGGAAAGCGTTGCGCGGAGCTTATGAGGCGCCTCATAGAAGATCATTGTCCTGCTTTCCCGGACAAGTCCGGCCAGCCGTTCCTTCCGCTCCTTTTTCGGTACGGGCAGGAAGCCCTCAAAGCAGAAGCGCCCGGTCGGGAGTGCCGAGATGCTCAAAGCCGTCACTAAAGCGCAGGGACCGGGAATGGCAATGACCTGCACGCCGCGTTCTGCGCACAGCCGAACTAAGTCCTCGCCGGGGTCGGAGATGGCAGGCGAGCCTGCATCCGTCACCAAAGCACAGGTTTGGCCTTCGAGCAGGCGGGCAAGCACCTTTTCTCCGCTTTCTTTTTTGTTGTGCTCATGGTAGCTGACCATGGGCTTTTTCAGCTCCAAATGATTGAGCAGCTTCACGGATACCCGCGTGTCCTCAGCGGCAATAAAGTCCGCCTCGGCAAGCGTTTTCCTGCAGCGGTCGGAAATATCGCCGAGGTTGCCGATCGGCGTGGGTACCAGGTATAAGATTCCTGCCATGATGTTCTCCTTAGTGGTGGTAGATCGTGCGGTATTCTTCGGTTTCCTCGCCGTCTGCCGTGTATTGCAGAAGGTCGGGGAGATAGGTCAGACCGCTCTTTGCGCCGAGCTTGCCCTCAACCATCACGAGGCAGACGGGGGCGTTTTGCGTATGGCGCACGAAGCGGATCCTTTTGGGCTCGATTTTATGCGCACGCATGGTGCAAATCAGATCGCACAGACGTTCGGGCTTGTGGACAAGGGCAAAGGTGCCGCCGTACTTTAACAGCCACTGCGCCGCGGCGCAGATGTCCTCCAGCGTGCAGCAAACCTCTGTGCGCGCAATGGCAAGTGCGTCGTTCGGGCTGATGCCGCCGCTTGTGACAGGAAAGTAGGGCGGGTTGGAAACAACGCACTCAAAGCCGCCTGCCGGCAAAAGCTCCCGAATGTTCCGCAGATCGCCGCAGAGGGGCGTGACGCGATCAGAAAGCTTGTTTTCTTCAATGTTTCTGCAAAAGAGCTCATAGGCGGCTTCCTGCAATTCAACACCTGTCACGGTGCAATCGGCATCTCTGCCGCACAGAAGCAGGGAAATTGTCCCGGAGCCGCTTCCGAGATCACAGACACTTGCACCCTTGGGAAGCGTCATAAAGTCGGAAATCAAAACGGAGTCCGTGCCGATGCGGAACGCCCCGTTGGGCTGCAGGAGCCGGATCCCGTTCCAAAAATATTCAATGTCCATAATACCTTATATATTACATGCAAGTATGAAAAAAGCCTGCTTTTCAACAGGCCGAAATGACGTGTTCAGGCCTGTGCTTTCGCACAGGCCTGAGAATTTGCTTACTGCTGTTCGATTGCTTCGAGGGGGCAGGCTGCAGCACAGGAGCCGCATTCTACGCACTGGTCAGCGTCGATTACGTATTTTTCGTCGCCTTCGGTGATGATGCCGAGGGGGCAGGTGTCAGCACAGGAGCCGCACTTTGCGCAAGCGTCAGTAATGAAATAAGCCATGGTGTTACCTCCGTAATAAAGATTGCAGCATGAAAAAACTATGCAGCGACCGGGAAAAGTATGTATTTTTCTCTCGGTTGTCTCTATTCTAGCATGAATTTTGCAAAATGCAAATGTTATTTCGTGTCTGTCTGAAAATTCGTCAGAAATCTGCTTTATTTTAATATGTATAGCGAGCCACGCGCGGAAACAGCGGCAGCAGCGTGGCACTGAAAAATAAAACCGAACGGTTTTTTGCTGCTTTATAGAACAAATGTTCAATAAT
Source organism: Clostridia bacterium (assembly GCA_024404825.1). Taxonomy (GTDB): domain Bacteria; phylum Bacillota; class Clostridia; order Oscillospirales; family Oscillospiraceae; genus JAKSPM01. The sequence goes on along the minus strand of JAKSPM010000004.1, from coordinate 17,084 downwards.
TAAGAAAACCGTGGTTTTTTCTGAAAAAACTGCAAAAAAACTTAAAAAAAATTAAAAAAAGTGATTGCTTTTTTTTCAGTATTATGTATACTATAAATGAGCAGTGGAGCAAAGTGGATGTAAACTGCATTAAAATGGAGCGGAGGTGAGATAAAATGTTTGGTAAGTACAGGCACACGTTAGACCCCAAAGGTCGTCTGTTTGTTCCCGCAAAGCTGAAAGAAGAACTCGGCGAAGCATTTTATGTCACCGTTGCACCGGATCGCTGCCTGACCGTCTACACAGAAGCCGGCTGGCAGGAGATCGTTGACCGCTACAATGCACTGCCGATCTCCGTTGCAAAGAAAATCCGCATCCTGTTTGCCAACGCCGCCAAGTGCGAGCCTGACAAGCAGGGCAGATTCCTGCTTCCGGCGGAGCTTCGCAGCTACGCGGGCATCAAGCAGGATGTCACCTTCATCGGCCAGGGCGGCCACGCGGAAATCTGGGCGGCCGAAGCTTATTCCGAGCTTGAATCCGAAGACCTGAATCCCGAATATGTGGCAAGTGCCATGGAAGAGCTTGGCTTCTGATGGAATTTTCACACAAATCCGTTTTGCTTGAGGAATGTATTGAAGCCTTAGCCATCAAACCGGACGGGATCTACCTTGACGGTACGCTTGGCGGCGCGGGACATTCCGAACAGATTGTTAAACGACTGACGACCGGACGCCTCATCGGCGTTGACCGCGATCAGGTTGCACTTGATGCGGCGAAAAACCGGCTGCAGCAATATACCGACCGAATCACTCTGGTCCATTCCAACTTCAAGGAAATTGACGCGATCCTCGATGGACTGCACATCCCTCAGATCGACGGAATGTTATTTGACCTGGGTGTTTCTTCTCCCCAGCTCGACGATGCCGGGCGCGGCTTTTCCTATATGCAGGATGCGCCCTTGGATATGCGGATGAACAGGGAAGACCGGCTGACCGCTTTTGAGGTTGTGAACAGCTGGCCGAGAGAAGAGCTTCGGCGGATCCTGTTTACCTACGGTGAGGAGCGCTACGCTTCGCTGATTGCGGCGGCCATCGAACGCAGCCGTACGGAAAAACCGATCGAGACGACGCTTCAGCTCGTCGAAATCATCAAAGGCGCGATGCCTGCGCAAGCGCTTCGTGAGAAGCAGCATCCGGCAAAGCGCAGCTTCCAGGCGATTCGAATCGCCGTCAACGACGAGATTCGTTCTGTCGAGGAAATGATGGTCGCTGCCATCCCGCACCTGAAGCCGGGCGGCAGACTTGCGGTGATCACCTTCCACTCGCTGGAGGATCGCGCAGTCAAGAGCGCGATGCAGGCGGAGGCAAAGGGCTGTATCTGCCCGCCGGATTTCCCGGTGTGTGTATGCGGCAGAAAGCCCCAAATCAAAATTATTACCCGCAAGCCCATCGTCTCCGGCGAACAGGAGCTTGCGGAAAACCCGAGAGCACGGAGCGCGAAACTCCGTGTGGCCGAAAAACTATAAGTCGAGGAAAGCCAAGCCTAAGCCGGTTTTCACGGGCGTCGCTTCGCCGATGCTTCGGAAAACGCCTTGGTAATCCGCTAGGATTTCCTGCGTCGTTTTACTTGCCTCGACAAACCGACACTCCGGGAAAACTGCTTCGCATCTGTGAGCGAGCAGTTTTGGAGGGATTTTCGGTGCGACGGACGTAGCCTTGCTGACGCAAGGCAAGGACAACAAACCGAAAAGCACCCAAAAGAGCCACTCACAGACGGCTTGTGTTTGACTCTCCTCGACTTAATGAAAGGAACGTGCAGCAATGGCAGAAGACCGCAGAAGCATTTATAGAACCAACGGCGCAGCGGCATATGATATTTATTCTCTGCCGGAATTTGATTCCAATGCTGCACGAAAAGTCAAGCCTGCGCAGCTTCCTCACGAGCACAACAAGGCGCAGCGTGAGAAAAGCGTCAAGGCAAAGATTCAGGTTACCCCCTTTACCGTTGTCGGTATCGCGGCAGTCGTTTTGGCAGCCGTCATGGTCATGCTCGGCTATGTCCGCCTGTACGAGGCAAAAAACCTCTCCGGCGAGCTCAATTCAAAGCTTACGGCGGTCAAGACGGAAAATGTTCGTCTCCGCGCACAGTATGATAACATCGTAGGCTACGATGATGTGGCACTGTATGCAACAAGCCACGGGATGCGGCAGCCGACAAGCAATCAGACGGTTTATGTCAGCGTTCCGCAAAAGGACGTAGCCGTCATCGAAACATATCAAAAGCAGGGACTCCTGTCTCAGGCATGGGATACCTTCCGCGACGGATTCAAGAGTGTTGTGGAATACCTGTTCTGATCTCCTGCATATATTGCATTGTGCAAAACAGCATGGGCGGTAACCATCTTGCCGCCCATGTTTTTGGGTATTTATCGGAGTTTTTTGCTTCGCAATGTAAAGAGGCAAAATTCGCAATAAGGCTATTTTTTCACCGAAGGAGAGTCACATGAAGAAGCAATCGACGGGCAAAAAGCGGCCCTCGAAGAAAACTGAATATGCACTTTCCGACCGCGCTATGACCAAACGCACGTTTTGGATCATGATTATTTTCGGCGTTGTGCTGTTTATTCCCATTTTCATTATGCTCATTTCGCTGATGATCGTTCAGCATGATAAGCTGGAGGAGCAGGCGATGGGAAACTGGACACGCTCTGTGAATGTTCAGGCCTCGCGCGGCGTGGTCTATGACCGGAACGGCAATGTCCTTGCAGCTTCCTCGACGGTGGAAAATATTTTTATTGACCCGCTGGAGCTGGAGCGGGAAAAAGAAGATGTCGACGCCATCGCGACCTTCCTTTCCAACCTCATAGAGGGTGTGGAAAAGGCGGACGTGCTTGCAAAGGCGGCAGATACCGACAGACGCTATGAGATCATCGCTCGCAAGCAGACTGCCGATATCACCGATCAGGTACGCGACTATATCAGCGAAAACAACATTATCGGCATCCACATAGAGCCGGATGCCAAGAGATACTACCCCTACGGAACGATGGCGGCACAGCTTCTGGGCTTTACCAATGCCGAAAATACCGGTGCCAGCGGTCTGGAAGCCTACTATGACAGTTATCTGGAGGGTGTGGACGGCGTAAAGATCACCACCAAGGGCAACTATGAAACGGAAATGCTCTACCCGTACGAAAAGCTCTATGAGGCAACCGACGGCAACAATCTGATTCTGACCGTCGATACACAGGTACAGCAGTTCCTGGACAAGTCCATGCAGTCCGCTGTGGAAAAATATGATGTCCTCAACGGTGCATTCGGCATTGTGATGAATGTCAACACGGGCGAGATTCTCGCCATGACGACCCTCGGAAGCTACGACCCGAATAACTATCTGGAAATCGTGGATGAGCGTACTGTTCGTGAGCTTGCTGCGATGAAGGAAGAGGCAATGGAGTACAAGGAGGGCACGGCAGAGTATGAGGCGGCGATGCAGGCCTATTACGATGCCTACAACGCAAGCCAGTCCGAGCAGTGGAGAAACCGCGTGGTCGGTGACAGCTACGAGCCGGGCTCGACCTTCAAGCTGATCACGCTTGCGGCTGCACTTGATTCCGGTGCCGTTACGCCGGATTACACTTACTACTGCGGCGGCTCTGAGAAGATCGAAGGCCGTGAGCAGATCCTTGACTGCTGGAAGCACACGGGACACGGCGCAGAGACGCTTGCGCAGTCGCTTCAGAATTCCTGCAACATCGCCTTTGCACATATCGGCCTGCAGGTCGGCGGCGAAACGCTTTATAATTACTGTGAAGCCTTCGGCCTGATGGAGCAGACAGACATCGACCTGCCCGGCGAATCGTCCGGCGTCTTCCATACCAAGGAACGCATGGCAGACAGAGCAAACTTCGGTACCTCCTATCTGACCTCCACGGCATTCGGCCAGTCCATCAAGGTCACGCCGATCCAGCTTGTCCGTGCGATCTCGGCGATCGTCAACGGCGGCTACCTCGTTCAGCCCTATGTCGTCTCTGAAATTCAGGATGCCGAGGGCAATACCATTTTGAAGAATTCTCCTACCGTCGTCCGTCAGATCATTTCCGAACAGACCTCCAAGCTGATGTGCGAAATGATGGAATCCGTTGTTACCGAGGGCACGGCGAGCAGTGCAAAGATTGCCGGCTACCATATCGGCGGCAAGACCGGCACCGGCGAAAAGCTGGACGTGTTCGATGAATACGGCAACCCGGTCGATGATAAGATCGTCTCCTTTGTCGGCGTTGCGCCGATGAATGACCCGCAGTATATCGTGCTGATCGCACTCGATACGCCGAACCCCATGACGGGCTACTATGTTTCCGGCGGTATCATGGCGGCACCCGCCGTGCGTGATGTGTTTGAGGACATTCTGCCCTATCTGAATGTGGAGCCGGATTATTCCGATGTCGATATGCGGCTTGTCAATGTCTATATGCCCAATGTTACGGGCATGACGGAGGCGCAGGCACGCGAAGCTTTGGCGGAAAAGAGCCTGAGCTACCGTGTGGTCGGCTCCGGCGATACCGTTACCGCGCAGATCCCCGCAACGGGTCTGGAACTGCCCGGCAATTCCACCGTCATTTTGTACATGGGCGAGGACAAGCCCACCGACAAGGTGACGATCCCGAACTTTGTCGGCATGACGATTTCTCAGGCCACGGATTGGGCGGCAATGAACGGAATTTATGTCCACATCAAGGGCTCGGTTTCCGGCGGGAACATCACCGCCACAAATCAGTCGATTTCTCCCGGCACACAGGTGGAGCTCGGCACGACGGTTACTGTCGAATTCACCGACCATGACGCACTTGATTAGAGGAAAAAACTATGAAACTGCAACAGGTCCTGAACGGACTTACGATTTTAGAAACGAATGTACCGCTTGATCTTGAGATTTCGGGCGTTAGCTACGACTCGCGGCAGACCGTCCCCGGCGACCTGTTTGTTGCCGTAACGGGCTTTGCCTCTGACGGACACAAGTTCATCCCTACAGCCATGGGAAAGGGCGCCCTTTGCACACTCTGTGAGCGAATTCCGGAACAGAACGTTCCTTTCGTGCGTGTTGAAAACACAAGAAGTGCGCTGGCCGTGATCGGTGCAAACTGGTTTGATCATCCTGCACAAAAGCTTCATATGGTCGGCGTTACGGGTACAAACGGCAAGACCTCCGTCACTACGATCCTGAAATCCGTTTTGGAGGAAGCGATCGGCGCCAAGGTCGGCCTGGTCGGCACGATCCAGAATATGATCGGCGAGGAAGCCATTGCGACAGAGCGCACGACTCCCGAGAGCTTTGAACTTCAAAAGCTGCTTGCGCAGATGGTGCAAAAGGGCTGCAGCCACTGCATCATGGAGGTTTCCTCCCATGCACTGGTTTTGAACCGTGTGGATGAGATTCCGTTTGAGGTCGGCGTGTTTACGAATCTGACGCAGGATCATCTGGATTTTCACAAGACGATGGACGCCTATGCAGAGGCAAAGGCAATGCTCTTTTCCCGCTGCCGCCACGGCGTGTTCAACATCGACGATGCTTACTGCGGCATGATGCTTGATGCTGCGACCTGCTCCGTGATGACGGTTTCCGCAAAGCAGAACGCAGACCTTTATGCGAAGAATATCAGCCTCGGCGCAGACCATATCGCCATGCAAGTGGAATATCAGGGATTAAAGCTGTCGGTGCATCTGGGCATCCCCGGCGAGTTTACCGTTTATAACAGCCTGTCCGTGCTCGGCGCGGCGTTGTGCCTCGGCTTGACTCCGGAGCAGATCCTCCCGGCACTTGCAAAGTCTCACGGTGTCAAGGGCAGGGTGGAGGTCGTTCCCACACCGGAACAGCCCTTCACGGTTCTGATCGACTATGCGCATACCCCGGATGCACTGGAAAACGTGCTCAAGAGCGTGCGCGGCTTCTGCAAGGGAAGGATCATCGCAGTGTTCGGATGCGGCGGCGACCGTGATGCAACCAAGCGCCCGGAGATGGGCGAGGCGGGCGTCAGGCTTTCCGATCTTGCGATCATTACCTCGGATAACCCCCGTACGGAGGATCCGGTGAAGATCATCACCGATATTTTAGTCGGCGCAGACCACGCAGGGAAGCCCTACGAGGTCGTGGAAAACAGACGTCTTGCGATTCGCCGTGCCATGGATATCGCACGCGAGAACGACATCATCGTGCTGTGCGGCAAGGGGCACGAGACCTATCAGATCATCGGCTCCGAGAAGACCCATTTGGATGAACGCGAGGAAGTCGCGGCATATCTAGAAGAACGCAACAGGAAGTGAACTTTTGTGGCAAAGCTGACCTTAAAGCAGGCCGCCTCATTCTGCGGCGGACAAGTTGCACCGGAATATGAGGAAATTACCTTTGACGGTGCCTGCATGGATACAAGAAAAATTCAAAACGGACAGTTGTTTGTCGCCATTCGCGGCGAGAGTCGTGACGGACATGATTATGCACGCTCTGCCATGGAGGCAGGCGCCTGCGCGGTGCTTGCGGAGAAGCCGCTGGATGCGGATATTCCGGCAATTTATGCTGCGGATTCCCGCAAGGCACTGGGCGATATCGCAAGAGGTGCAAGAAAGCGTCTGAATTGCAAGGTGGTCGGCATTACCGGCTCCGTCGGAAAGACCACCACCAAGGAAATGATGGCGGCGGTGCTCGGCAGTACCTTTGCCACCGCCAAAACCGAAAAGAACTTTAATAACGACCTCGGCCTGCCCATGAGTGTGCTTTCGGTAACACCGGAAAAGCAGATGGCAGTGTTCGAGATGGGCATGAATCATTTCGGCGAAATGCGCTACCTGACCTCGATCGCCTGCCCGGATGCGGCAGTGATCGTGAACATCGGTACCGCACACATCGGACAGCTCGGCTCCCGCGAGGGCATATTGAAGGCCAAGCTTGAAATTTTAGAGGGCTTACAGCCGGACGGCTTTACCGTTTTCAACGGCGATGAGCCTCTGCTTTGGAACTTAAAAGACCAATTACAGCCGAAGCCTGTTTACTTCGGCATCAACAATCCGGACTGTGACCTTTTGGCGGCAAACATTGAAACGACGCCCGACGGCATGAGCTTCCATGTCCGCGGCCTTTCGCAGGAATTCCAGGTGTTCCTTCCCGTGGAAGGGCTGCACCATGTCTATGACGCCCTTGCCGTGATTACGGCGGCGTTGAAGCTCGGCGTTGCTCCCACGAAAATTCAGGAGGCGCTCGGAAGCTTCCGAAACACGGGTATGCGCCAGAGAATTTATGAAAAAAACGGCTTTACCATCATTGAGGATTGCTACAATGCAGGCCCGGAATCAATGGATGCGGCGCTGTCAGTTCTGCAGAGCCATGAAGCCACCGGCAGAAAGATCGCCGTGCTCGGCGATATGCTGGAGCTTGGTGCCTGCTCTCCGGCAGAGCATTACCGCATCGGACGGCTTGCCGCCTTCCGCGCAGACAGGCTTTTTACCTACGGTAAAAATTCCGCAAGAATGGTTTTGGGCGCAATTACCGGCGGCATGAATGAAAAACAAACGTCAAACTATGAGACGCATGAGGCGCTTGCCGAAGCACTCGCACAAACCGCAAAACCCGGGGATGTGCTGCTGTTCAAGGGCAGCCGCGGCATGAAAATGGAATGTGCGCTGGAGCTGTTTTTAACTAAGACTGAGAAATATTAACGGAGGAAATCCCATGAAATCCGTACTGACGATATTATTCACAACCCTTGCTGCCTTTGCGGTCGCATTGATCCTCGGCAGAGTTACGATTCCCGCACTGCGTGCGCTCAAGGCCGGACAGTCGATCCGTGAGATCGGCCCGAAATGGCACAACAATAAAGCAGGCACCCCGACCATGGGCGGCATCGTCTTTATGCTGGCAAGCCTTGTGTGCCTGATCGGCAGCTTTGTGCTTCACGCGTGGACGCAGGCCATGGTGCTCGGCTTTGCCTTTGCCTTCGGCCTGATCGGCTTCCTCGATGACTTTATCAAGGTCAAAATGAAGCACAACGAAGGCCTGACCGCCATTCAGAAATTCGGTCTGCAGCTGATCGTCTCCGCAGCTTACCTGTTCCTGCTGAATCGGAAAGGCCTGCTGACCTGTGATATCCGGATCCCGTTCACGGCAATCAAATGGGAAATCAGCGGGACTGTCGGTACGATCCTCTATATCGCTTTTGCGGCCTTTGCCATCATCGGCACGGTCAACGCGGTGAATCTCACCGACGGCATTGACGGATTGGCAACGGGTGTCACCATGCCCGTTATGATTTTCTTCACAGTTGCCTGTATCCTGACGAAAAAATACGCCCTGGGTCTGTTCCCGGCGGCGCTGTTCGGCGGTTTGGCAGGATTTCTGTGCTACAACTTCCATCCGGCACAGGTCTTCATGGGCGATACCGGCTCGCTGTTTTTGGGCGGTGCGGTATGCGGCCTTGCCTTTGCACTGGATATTCCGCTCATTCTGCTGCTTGTCGGCATCGTCTATATCATTGAAACCATTTCCGTTATCATGCAGGTCAGCTACTTCAAGCTGACGCACGGAAAGCGCATCTTCAAAATGACCCCGATCCACCACCACTTTGAAATGAGCGGTTGGAGCGAGATCAAGATCTGGCTGATCTTTGTCGGTGTTACCTGCGTGTTCTGCATTTTGGCTTATTTCGCGATTCTGCCGATGAAACTCGGCTGACAACAAAGTAAATCCGAAAGGGGGGAGAGTCATGCCGTTTTGGAAAAAGAATTCAAAAAAAGAATCCGAGCTGAAGGATAACAAGCAGCGCGTCGTAGTCGATGAAACGGGTATCATGGACACTCCCTACCTTGTTCTGACCCTTCTTTTGATGGTGATCGGGCTTATCATGCTGTTTTCCGCAAGCTATGCCCGTGCATCGCATAATACCGGCAACCCCGCATCCTACTTTGTTTCACAGAGTATCTATGCGGCGATCGGCACCACGGTTATGTTGCTCGTGGCACGCTATAATTACCAGCGACTGCAAAAATTCGCGCTGATCATAATGGCTGGCTCCATCGTATTGCTCGTGCTTGTGCTTGTCATGGGTAGCTCCACAAACGGCGCAAAGCGCTGGATCAATCTCGGCATTCGCTTCCAACCCTCCGAGATCGCAAAGTTCGCCGTGATTTTGTTCTTTGCGACTTACATGACCCACCATCAAAAGCAGATGCACACCATCCGTTACGGAATCGCGCCTTACCTGGTCATTCTCGGCGTTGTGGCGCTGCTGCTGCTGTTGGAGCCGCATAAATCCGCAACACTTATCATTCTGGGCGTCGGCTTTGTGATGATGTTCCTTGGCGGCGCCAAATCAAAGCACCTTTGGATCTTAGTCGGTCTCGGTATCCTTGCGCTGGCAGCCTATGTGCTTTACAAGAGACTTTCAGGCGGCGGCGGGGACTACGCCTCCGACCGTATCATGGCATGGCTCAACCCGGACAAATATGCGGATGACGAGGGCTATCAGATCGTTCAGTCCCGATATGCCATCGGCCCCGGCGGCCTGAGTGGCGTCGGCTTCGGCAAGAGTTATCAGAAGACCATGTATCTGCCCGAGGAGCATAACGACTATATCTTCGCCATTGTCTGCGAGGAACTGGGTCTGATCGGTGCAGTCGGCATTCTGCTTCTGTTCATGATGCTGATTATCCGCGGCTACTGGATCTCCATGCACGCCTATGACCGCTTCGGCAAGCTGATGGCGGCAGGCCTTACAACGCTGCTGGCAATTCAGGTATTCCTGAATGTCGGGGTCGTAACGAATCTTCTTCCGCCGACGGGTATTTCTCTTCCGTTCTTCTCTTCCGGCGGTACGGCGCTCATCATACAGACGGCGGAGATGGGCGTGGTGCTCAGCATTTCCCGTTGGACAAAGAAATCAATGACCTAGCAGAAACAGGCAGGAGGCTTTCTTTGTGAATGTAATTTTTACTTGTGGCGGTACAGGCGGACATATCAACCCGGCGATTGCAGTTGCCAAGATGCTGCAAGAGCGGAAAAAGGACGCAAACATTCTGTTTATCGGCTCCTATGACGGCATGGAAACAGAGCTTGTCCCGCGCGAGGGCTTCCGTTTGGAGACCCTTTGGGCAGACAGCTTCAGTCGAAAACTGACCCCTGCCGGCATTTGGCACAATCTTAAAGCGGCGGTGCATCTGAATAAATCCATGCGCAGAGCCAAAAAAATCATTAAAGAATTCAAACCGGATGTCATCCTCGGCACCGGCGGCTATGCAAGCTATCCGATGCTCAAAGCGGGCGCGAAAAAGAAAATCCCGACGGCAGTGCATGAGGCAAATGCCGTTCCGGGGCTGACTACGAGAATGGTTGCCGATCAGGTCGATAAAATACTGGTCGCCTTTGAGGAAAGCCGCGATCAGTATAAAAACCGGGATCGCGTGGTTGCAGTCGGAATGCCGGTGCGTCAGGAATTCTTCTATACGAAGCGTGAGGACGCAAGAAATACCCTGCATTTGGATGGCAAACCTCTGATTGTCTCTGCCTGGGGCAGCCTCGGCGCACGGGAAATGAACAAGATCATCGCGGAATTTATGCATCTGGAATGTGAAGACGGCGAGCCCTTCCGACACATCCATGCGACCGGCTCCTACGGCTGGAAATGGATGCCTGACTATGTTTCGAAGATGGGCGTGCAGCTGGAAGCACATCCCGATGTCACCATGCAGGAATATATCTACAATATGCCCGAAATGATGGCGGCGGCAGATCTGGTATTCAGCCGCGCAGGGTCATCTTCTCTCAATGAGATCGCGGCGGCGGGAACACCCTGCATCATTGTTCCGTCTCCGAATGTGACGGATAACCATCAGGAAAAAAACGCCCGGATCCTGGAAAAACGCGGCGCGGCTGTCGTGATTGAGGAAAAGAACTGCACGGGCGAGACCCTATATCAAACGGCAAAGAAGCTTCTCGGCGACCCGGAACGCTGCAAGGCAATGCGCAAGGCACTGCACGCGGCTTCTGTAGTGGATTCCACAGAGCGGATCTTAGGGATCCTTTTGGAGCTGGCCGAAAAGAAATAGCACCCGATCTGCCCCGGACGCATAGGATGAGTCAAATTTTGATTCTGACGGAGCGGAGGCGGCGGTATGGCGTATATCATCCGGGGCGGAAGACCCTTATACGGAACGGTGAAAATCCACGGCGCAAAAAACAGTGTTCTTCCGATCCTTGCGGCAGCGGTTCTCATAGACGGTGTCTGCGAGATCAGGAACTGCCCGCAAATATCGGATGTGGACACGGCACTTTCGATTCTTACTGTTCTCGGCTGTAGGGCGGAGCGTTCCGGAGAAACGGTCACGGTCGATGCCTCGACCCTGCGAAAGACCGAAATTGATGACCGCCTGATGAGCAAGATGCGTTCCTCCGTCCTTTTCCTCGGGGCTCTGCTTGCCCGCTGCGGCAAGTGCACTCTGAGCTGTCCCGGCGGATGCGTGCTTGGCGAGCGGCCGATCGACCTGCATCTTCGTGCGGTCGAGCAGCTCGGCGGTAATGTGAGCTTTGCAGGCGAACGGATCGTCTGCACGGCACCGCACCTGCAGGGCGCAACGATCTGCCTGCCGATTCCAAGCGTTGGTGCGACAGAAAACATCCTGCTCATGGCGATGGGGGCGCAAGCGCCGGTTACCGTCTGCAATGCAGCAAAAGAACCTGAAATCAGCGATTTATGTGCTTTTTTACAAGCCTGCGGCGCCGAAATCCAAGGCGCCGGCTCCGGCGTTGTTCGGATAAGGAGCGCGCCCCTGCACGGCTGTTCCTTTTCCGTGCAGCCGGATCGTATTGAAACAGCTACCTTTCTTTCCTGCGCCGCCTGCACCGGCGGGGAAATCGAGCTTTGCGGGTGCTGCCCCGCACAGTTGGAGCCTGTAACGGAGGTGTTCCGGCAGGCCGGCTGCACCCTGCAAAGCACAGAAAATACCATATTTTTTCGGGCGGAACGGCTCAAGGCTGTATCACCCATTCAAACCGCCCCGTATCCGGGCTTTCCGACAGATGCACAGGCTCCGGTCATGGCGGCAATGACAAAGGCAGAGGGACTCTCGGTCTTTGTAGAGCGGATCTTTTCCGCGCGCTACCGGCACACGGAAGCCTTGAGGACGATGGGCGCGAACATCTGTGTCGGAAAGAAAATCGCCGTGGTGAACGGTGTGAAATCCCTTCGCGGCGGCCGGGTCGATGCGACCGATCTTCGCGGCGGGGCGGCGATCGTTGCCGCGGCACTCGGTGCCGAGGGAACGTCGGAAATACATAAAACAGAGCATATCGCCAGAGGCTACGCGGCATTTTGTGAAACACTGCGGCAGCTCGGCGCTGATATCACGGATACAAATGAGGGAATGATCTATGGAGGAAAACCGGGTACACCGGCGACCGAATCAGACCGGTCAGCGGTCACAGACAAAGAAGCCGACGGCTCGTACATCAGCCAAGGCGAAGTCAAGCACCGCTGTACGCCGAAAACAAAAGAAAAAACAGAAAGCTCCGAGGATTAAAAACAAGCGATTGTGGAGAAACTTACTGATTGTACTGGCAGTTTCGATTGCAGTTGTGTTGACGCTGGTTGTTTTCTTCCGTGTGGACTACGATAAGCTGTCCGGGGAGATCAACGATGCATGGTATGACGAGCACGTGTCGGGCAATATCCATTACTCTGCGGAAAAGATCTGGGAGGCCTCCGGCATTGAGGACGGCGACAACATCCTGATCCTGAGCCGTGAGAAAATTGCTGCCCGCGTAATGACGGAGCTTCCGTATGTAAAGAGTGTATCAATCAAAAAGATGCTGCCCAATCAGGTGATCCTGGTCGTATCGGAGTTTGATGTTTCCTATGCGATCCTGGACGAAACAGGGCAGTACTGGCTGATCACCGCAGGCGGGAAGCTTTTGGAGCCGGTCGACGCCAAGCAGGCGCAGGAACACCTGCACATCACGGGCTTTACGATCACCGATCCGGAAGCAGGGCAGATCGCCCGGGTAAGCGACGGAATTTCCGAAACCGTTCCGAATGCCGCAACAGATCTTTTGCAGCAGCTGGAGCAGACGGAGCTTTCCGACAATATTCTTTCCATCGATGTGCCGAGCTCTTATCAGATCTCGATGAACTACCAGAATCAGTACAAGGTGCTGATCGGAGACACGACCGATCTCGATTATAAGATCCGGCTTCTGGTGCAGGTGCTTGCCGGTTTGGACAGCTACACGACAGGTGAAATCGACCTGACTGCTGCGGCAGAGAAAAAAGCGATCGTTCGCACGGACTAAGCCGAGGAAAGTTGAACATAAGTCGGTTTTCACGGGCATCGCTTCGGTGATGCATCGGGAAACGTCTTGGAAATCCGTCAAAGAAAAAATCTTAGATTTCTTGTAAAAAAACAAAGATTATCTATTGACCTGCGACAATTTTCACGGTAAAATATAACAGTACAGGTGTAGAATGGCGGGGCATAATGAAAGATACATATGCTCACCCTTACATATACATAGGAGGAGAACAACATGGCTGAAATGTTTACAGAAAAGGTAGTTCATATCAAAGTTATCGGCGTCGGCGGCGCAGGCAACAATGTTGTCAACCGTATGATCAAGGCCGGCGTTACCGGTGTAGAATTCCTGGTTGTCAATACCGACCGTCAGGACCTTAATAAATCCGTTTGCGACAACAAGCTTCAGATCGGCGAAAAGCTGACGGGCGGCATGGGCGCCGGCTCACATCCCGATACCGGCAAGAAGTCTGCTGAGGAAAGCAGAGCAGCAATTGCCAAGGCTTTAGAGGGCACCGACATGGTCTTCATCACTGCCGGCATGGGCGGCGGCACCGGTACCGGCGCAGCTCCCATCATTGCAGATCTTGCCCATGAGGCAGGCATCCTTACGGTCGGCGTAGTCACCAAGCCCTTCCGTTTTGAAGGCGCAAACCGTATGAAGCAGGCAGAACAGGGCATCGCAGCTCTGTCCGACAAGGTTGACTCCCTGATCGTGATCCCCAACGATCGCCTGAAGTATGTCACCGATCAGAAGATTACCTTCCAGAACGCATTTGGCATTGCCGATGATGTCCTGAAGCAGGCTGTTACCTCCATCTCCGAGCTTGTCGGCTACTCCGAACGCGTCATTATCAACCTCGACTTTGCCGATGTTTCCGCCATTATGAAGAACGCAGGCCACGCTCACATGGGTGTCGGCATTGCCTCCGGCCGTGAAAAGGCAGAGCAGGCAGCAGCTGCAGCTGTTGCAAGCCCCCTGCTGGAAACCACCATCAACGGTGCAACCGGTGTCCTCATCAACATCACCGGCTCTCCCGAGCTTGGCCTGGACGACGTCGAGACTGCTGCCAACATCGTTATGGAAGCAGCCAATCCCGATGCAAATATCATCTTCGGTGCAACCTACTCCGAAGAGTTTGAAGATGAGATCCGTGTTACCGTCATTGCAACCGGCTTTGATGAAAGTGCAAAGCCCGCTGCAGGCTCCGGTATCTACACCGGCGCAAAGGCTGCTGCAAAGCCCGCTGCATCTGCTCCGACGCTTCCCCCGGTCAACAATGACGATGTCAATGACATCGACAAGATCTTCGAGATTTTCCGTTAAATTGAACTTAAAAAAACTGCCGCAGTTTTGCGGCAGTTTTTTTGTGCTTTTACACTTTACTCTTAAAAAGAATTGTGATATAATTGTCAAAAGATGCGAAATTGATACCTATCGAATATAAAAAGAGTTTTTTGGAGGTGTGACCGTGAACAATAAGAAAAAACGTTCCAATCCTGAAAATGAGTTATATGATGCGATTCTGATGCTGAAGGATCGTGAGGAATGCTATAATTTTTTCCTTGATCTTTGCACGAATGCCGAATTAAAGGCAATGGAGCAGCGCTTTGAGGTTGCAAGGCTCCTGCAGAACGGCATGATCTATAACGACATCTTAGAGAAGACCGGTGCAAGCTCTGCCACCATTTCCCGCGTCAACCGCAGCATCCTGACCGGCACAGGTGCCTATGAAGAACTTTTTGCCCGCATGGGAGAAAAGAAAAAATGAGCGCTTATGAATCATTGGCCGCTTCCTATGACCGCCTGACCAATGATATCAGCTACCCCGAAATTGCAGACTTTATCGAGTCGATTTTGCAGCGTGCAGGCAGTCACCCGAAGACGGTGCTGGAGCTCGCCTGCGGAACCGGCTCGTTGTCGTTAGAGCTGGCAAAACGCGGCTACAAGGTTCTCGGCTCCGACCTTTCCGAGGATATGCTGATGCAGGCAAGCGAAAAGGCGTATGCACTGGAAGAAAACAGGCCGTTCTTTATTCTTCAGCCGATGCAGGAATTAGAACTTCCTGAGCCGGTCGATCTGATCGTCTGCTGTTTGGACAGTCTGAACTATGTGACAGCTCCGGAAGATGTCCGCGAAACATTTCGCCGTGCTCTTTCCGCGCTTACCCCGGGCGGGATGATGATTTTTGATATTAACAGCCCTGAGAAGCTGCACGGTTTGGACGGCCAGGTGTTCTTAGACGAGGATGACGACGTCTACTGCGTGTGGAGAGCGGAATTTTCCGAAGAAGAAAACATCCTCTATTACGGCATGGATCTGTTTCAGCGCGCGGGGGATGTATGGCGCCGCAGCTATGAGGAGCACTTGGAATATGCCTATGCCCCCGCGGATCTGGCGAACTGGCTGAGGGAAGCCGGATTCTCCGAAGTGGAGCAATTTGCAAATAGAAAGCTCCAAAAGCCTGCAAAAGGGGAGCAGAGGATCTATATTTCAGCACGAAAGGACACATAAAATGAAAGACTATCTTGTGCGTGCCATGAGCAAGGACGGCTATGTCAAGGCTGTCGGTATTTGCTCCACCGGGATTGCCGAGCGGGCACGTCAAATTCACAATACCACGCCCACGGCAACGGCGGCACTCGGCAGAGCTCTGACGGCCGCTTCCATCATGGGCAATATGCAAAAGGTCGAAAACGGCTCGCTGACGCTCCAGTTCAAGGGCGGCGGACCTATCGGTACGGTGCTTGCCGTGTCCGATGCCAAGGGCAATGTCCGCGGCTATGTCGATAATCCCCATGTGGAGCTTTTAGAGAAATATGCTGGCAAGCTCGATGTCGGTGCGGCTGTCGGAACAGATGGCATGCTGACCGTCATCCGCGATCTTCAAATGAAAGAACCTTATATCGGAAGCGTTGCCCTTGTCTCGGGCGAGATCGCCGATGATATCACCGCCTATTTTGCACAGAGCGAGCAGACGCCCACTGCCTGCGGCCTCGGCGTATTGGTCGACCGCGACCGTACGGTCAAGGTCTCCGGCGGTTATCTCGTGCAGCTTCTGCCCGGTGCACCCGACGATGTCATCAATAAGCTGGAGATCGGCATTATGAACGCCGGTGCCGTCACGAAAATGCTGGATGGCGGCATGACCCCCGAGCAGATGATCGCGGCTGTCATGGAACACTTTGAGGTCGAATTTTTTGAATCCGAGGAAGTATGCTATCAGTGCTACTGCTCCCGCGACCGCGTGGAAAAAACCCTGATTTCTCTCGGCAAACAGGAACTGCAGGAGATCATCGACGATGGCGAGACCATCCACGTCAACTGCCAGTTCTGCGATGCAGACTATGCCTTTACGACCGATCAAATTCAAGAAATATTGAACACACTGTAAAAAAAGAAGCAGGAAAAATCCTGCTTCTTTTTTATATCGTATTCTTACAGCTCGCAGTTGTTGACCGTTCTCGGGAAGGGGAGAACGTCGCGGATGTTGCCCATGCCGGTCAGATACATGACGCAGCGTTCAAAGCCGAGGCCGAAGCCTGCATGGCGGGCAGAGCCGTACTTGCGGAGGTCAAGGTAGAAGTCGTAAAGCTCTTCCTTCATGCCGAGCTCTTCAATGCGCTTGCGGAGCAGATCATAGTCGTCCTCACGCTGGCTGCCGCCGATGATCTCACCGATGCCGGGAACTAAGCAGTCCATGGCTGCGACGGTCTTGCCGTCGGGGTTGAGCTTCATATAGAAGGACTTGATCTCCTTCGGATAGTCGGTAACGAAGA
>JAKSPM010000039.1 GCA_024404825.1 Clostridia bacterium | reverse complement strand
CGAAGATCCAGCTCATAGCGGATGGAGAGCACCATGCGGGTCTCCTCCTCCGTCCACTCCATGGGAATGTTATACTTTTCCTTTAACAGCTTGATCAGCTGTGCCGCGGAAATATCCGGGTCCCAGTCGCGCGACTCCAGGAAATCGCGGTAGTAACCCTGCCAGACGGAGGACATCTCCGTGAGCGTATACTCATAAGGCTTTTCCGTTGTGACCGGAAGATGGTCGTTGATCTCGTAGCCGTTTTCCAGGCACATCGCCGCCAGCTTTCGCAGGCTTTCGTTCGGGTTTTCGCTGGAAAAAAGGACATCATTGATGAGTATCAGGTTATAGCTTGCACGGTTCGTTACAAGAACATTGCCGTTGCGGTCAAGAATGTTGCCTCTGGCTGCCGTAACGCGGAAGGGCAAAGTGAATACCTGTGCGCTGTCAGCCCGGTTGTCGGCATTGACGACCTGCAGATCGTACATTTTAAGTGCAAACAGGCCGATGATGGCCACAATCAGAAGCAGAAGCGCAGCTACGCGCGTCGTCATTTTATACTCCATTATTGCCTCCGATCCGGGAAATCCATTTTACAAGAAGATACAGCAGCGGATAGGCAACCATTGACAAAAGCGCACAGGGCAGCGCACGCTTGAGCCAAAAGATGGGCTCCACGCCGTTGAACAGAAGCTTCAACAGGAAAATCGCGCTCTCATGCACAAGTGCTACAACAAGACAGCACAGTGCGCACGGAAGGAATCGCTGATTGATCACAGCGCGGCAGAGAATTCCCGCAAACACGCCGCCGATGGTCAGCACAAAAATGGAAATACTGCCGAAATCCGCGCCGGAAAGGCACCAGATCAAGCTCATGATGAGCGTGAAAAGGCCGCCCGAGCCCGGCTCCTCACGGATGCAGATGCACACGAGCAGTACCGGCAGAAAGTTGCAGCTGACCTCGAAAAAGCGGACATTTCCGAGGCAGACAGTCTGAAATAGCATCACAAAGAGGAACAGCACAAAATAGACTGCCCATTTAATGCCGGTTTTCCACTGGCGAGCCGTGATATGCAGTTTTTCAAGCATTGCCGTTCCCCCTTTCAGAAATGATTATCCGGTCTGATAGTCGGTGATAATAAAAATTTGCTCTAAGTTGTCGAAGTCCGCGGCTGGCTCGACGATGGCGTATTTGGAAACGCCGGTCTTGTCAAAGTCGGCATCCTCGATGTAGCCGATAATCAGCCCCTTCGGGTAAACCGTGGAGCCGGAGGTGACGACCTGGTCATTATTGCGGATGACAGCCTCCATCGGAAGATAATCCATGCGGAGCTTGCCCTCGTTGCCGGTCGCGTAGGCACCGTGCATGATGCCGGTATAGCCGGACGATGCAATGACACCCGAGATCTGAAGCGAGGAATCCAAAACCGTTGTGATCGTCGCCCAGTTGGTGCCGATGGAGGTGATCCTGCCGACGACCTGCCCGTACTCGGTGATGGCGACCATGCCGGTCGACAGTCCCGCATTCGTCCCCTTGCCGATGGTAAACGAGCTCTTGTAGTTGGAAGAATCCCAGGAAACGATGTAGGCGAAGGCATAATGATAGTCCTCGTGATCGTCCGAAAGCTCTAAAAGCTGACGCAGACGGTCATTTTCACGCTGAAGGGAGTCGGCGCTTCGCACCTCCTCCTCCATGTCGGACAGGCGTTCATTGAGCTGCCTGTTTTCCGCCTCAAGGCTTTCATATTTGAAAATATAGTCGTAATAGCGTTCTGCGAGCCGCGTCATCGAGCTGAAGCCGCTGCGGAACGGAGAGAGGATCGTCTGCACCGCGCTCTGCCCCGGCGTTGCCCCGGCGCACAGGCCGGCAACGATCGCCGTGACCGCCGCCAGCACGACGGCAAGCGCAAATACGATCTTCGTCTTTGTGTTGAGATGTTTTTTCACAGAATCACTCCTGTTTTATTTGAGGATTTCAATTCCGAATTTGCGAAGCAGGCCGGAAAGGGTACAAAGCGGCAGACCCATGACATTGAAATAGTCGCCGATCAGACCGGAGACGAAAATGGACCCCTTGCCCTGCACGGCATAGGCACCTGCCTTGTCCATCGGCTCGCCGGTGGCGACGTAGGCCCGGATCTCTTCGTCGGAAAGATTGCGGAACGCGACCTGTGTTACCACGGAGGTCGTTTCAACGCGGTCACCCTGCATAACGGTAAGTCCCGTGATGACATCGTGGCTGTTGCCGGAAAGCATTTTGAGCATCCGCATGGCATCGGCTTCGGTTTTCGGCTTGCCGAGACGCCGGCCGTCAATGGCGACCATGGTGTCGGCAGCAACGATGATGTCGTCTGCATTGCAGGCAGTTTGGACTGCGGCAGCCTTCAAAGTGCTGACACGCTTGATTTCTTCCTTTAACGGGAGCGACGGATCCATGGTCTCATCGACATCCTCCGTCATAACCTGAAACTCCAGGCCGATCAGCTGCATCAGCTCCTGACGGCGCGGAGATTTGGACGCTAAAATAATCATATTTCTTTCCTCTGTTTCATTCAACTCCGCGGGTATAAAGCCCGCGTGTGCAGGAGCCCGGCTCGAAGGGGCTGCTGCTTTGGTAAGCAGCAAGCACGCCGTTTACCTCGCCGGGGTTTTCGGTGGTGAACATCAGGCGCAGTGCCCAAAGACCCAGCTTTTTCAGTTCCCGCTGCTTATCGAGCAGAAAGAGCTTCTTGCCGTTCAGGATCACGCTGCGGCAGCTTCCGGGATCACGCACAACACGAAATTCCTCGCCCATGCGGTCAACCAGCTTTACAGACCCCGACTGGCAGGCGCAGGCACCGGTGCGATTTTTGATTAAACAATGCTCCGTGAGCATCAAGGGCAGTCTGCCATAGACAAGCATCTCCGTGGGAAGCTGCTTGCGCAGGTCGCGGATCTGCGGAAGGGTCATTTCAAACGAGGCCGTCACGGAACTCAAGCCCTGTTTATAAAAATATTCCATTGCGCGGGAATTATAAAGATTCAGGCCAAAATCGCCGCAGGGCTCGAAGCCTCTGGAGCGTGCCAGAGAGATCTGCCCGAGGTTGCCGACCAGCACCTTGCGGATACCGAGATTATAGACAGTGTCCAGGCTGTGTAACACCTTGGAATTCTCGCTGTCCCAGATCACGCGGGGAAGCACCGCCGCAAGCTCCGTTTCGGCCGGAACAGATGCGATCAGCTGCGGATGCTCGACAAGCTCACTCAGCGGCACATACAGCCTTGCCGGCTGAAGGGCAAGCATTTTCTTTGTGACCTGATCGGCACGGAGCACCGAGATCGTCAGCTTGGGGGCCGCCGTAGGATTGGCAAGCGGCGGGAGCGGCTGGAAGCTTCCGAGCTCCACTGCCCTGCTTCTGCCGCGAACGGCGTTGAGCTCTGCCAGAACGGCTCTTCGCATGGCGTTAATGGAGGACGCGGGCAAGCTGAGACCCGGCTCAATGACCGCGCGTACATCCGTGCAATAATAGGGCGTGCCGCCGGTCTTGGAAAGACGGGCTGTCAGCTCCTCTTTGGTCAGGGGCTTGGTCAGCGCCTCCTGCGGCATGGGTCCCTGCGTCTTGCAGATATGACCGTCTGCGTCCTGCACCGCAAGTAATGCACCGTTGGTGCGGTTGACGATGGCATAGAACTGGACGGGAAGCATCGGCTGATCGCCGTTTTCATAGCTTGCACGTGCCGCCTGGAACAACGCTTTGTTTTCCTTGCCCGCCACACGGGTGCCGAACATTTCCTTGTTGACGGTGCCGGTATAGTAGCCGTCGGTGAAGCCCTGGCGGGAGAACGCATCGCGCAGCTCCTGCATGGCATCACGGCTGACCGTCCCGGTGTTGATCGCTCCGCGATAGATGCGCGTTGCCGTTGCCACATATTCGGGGCGCTTCATTCTGCCCTCGATCTTGACCGAGCACACACCCATCTGCTCCAATTCCCGCAGGTAGGCCACAAGGCAGTTATCCTTTAGCGACAGCGGATATTTATCCGAGAAATGGCCGTAGCCGTAAGGCAGACGGCAGGGCTGCGCGCACTGGCCGCGGTTGCCGGAGCGTCTGCCGATCACGGAGGACATATAGCACTGGCCGGAATAGCACATACAGAATGCGCCGTGAACAAACACTTCGATTTCCACGGGGCTGTTACGGCAAATATAGGCAATTTCCTGCCGGGAAAGCTCGCGGGAGAGCACCACACGGTCAATGCCCATGGCGGCGGCCTGACGGACGCCCTCCAGAGAATGGATACTCATTTGCGTGGAAGCATGGATGGAAATATCCGGTGCGATCCGGCGGCACAGAGAGACGATACCGAAGTCCTGCACGATGAAGGCATCCACGCCGGCAAGCGCCGCTGTTTCGATGGTCTCAGCCACGGCAGGCAGTTCCCTGTCCGAGGCAAGGGTATTGAGTGTCAGATGAACCTTTACACCGCGGGTATGGCAATACTGCACCGCATTCTGAAGCTCGTCGCCGGCAAAATTCTTCGCCTGCTGACGCGCATTGAATGTCCCGTATCCGAGATAAACGGCATCTGCCCCATTCTGCACCGCTGCGCGCAGGCAGTCCATGGAGCCGGCCGGAGAAAGCAATTCGAGCATATCGGCAAACCTCATTTTTCGAGATGAAGCAAGTAAAATTCAGGACACAAAGTGTCACTGTAAATTATAGCATAAGTGACTTGAATTTTGCTACTGTCTGCACCGAAAAACGGGTGATTTTTTCCGATGATTTTCCCCCCTGCTTTCGGCATTTTTACCACAGTGGGAGAAAAAAATCAGCCATTTCGTCAGAACCACAATCTGTGGGACTTATGTTGACATAATTCCCCAAAATAAGCGTTTTCTCCTCGACCGAAAGAAAAAGTTTTCCCCATCTTTCACAGACTTTTTCACAGGAAAACCTATGATTTACTGTTGAAAAATGGGGAAATATCGTTCATTATGGTTTTACGTTCAAAAAACTTTGTGAGATTTCACAGGTAGACAGAACAAAAAAAAGCAGGGGCGCTTCGTCTCCCCTGCTTCTTTTAGATTGCATATTGGCTGGTGTAGATCCGGTAGTAAAAGCCCTTCTTCTCCAGCAGCTCCTGATGCCTGCCCTGCTCAACGATTTTGCCGTGGTCAAGCACAAGGATCAGGTCGGAATCAACGATGGTCGAAAGCCGGTGGGCAATGACGAAGCAGGTTTTGTCCTTCATCAGATTGTCCATTGCCTTCTGGATCAGAATTTCCGTTCGCGTGTCAACATTGGAGGTCGCTTCGTCCAGAATCAAGAGCTTGCGGTCAGCCAAAACCGCGCGGGCGATCGTCAGAAGCTGTTTTTGTCCGGCGGAGATATTGTTGCTGTCCTCGCTGACCTCGGTATCATAGCCCTGCGGGAGAGTGCGGATAAAGTGGTCGCAGTAGGCCATATCGCAGGCAGCGATGATTTCCTCGCGGGTCGCGTCCGGCTTGCCGTAGGCGACATTGTCCGCAACACTGCCCTTGAACAGCCAGGTATCCTGCAGTACCATGCCGAACAGGTCGCGCGTGGAGTCGCGGGAGTATTCCGCTATATTCTGACCGTCAATGAGGATCCTGCCGCCGGAAATATCATAAAAGCGCATGAGCAGATTGACGATCGTGGTCTTGCCGGCACCGGTGGGGCCGACAATGGCAACATTCTGCCCCGGCTTGACATCAAAGGACAAATCTTCGATCAGCGGCTTCTCGGGGTCATAGGAAAAATCAACCTGCTCAAAGCGGACATTGCCCGTGTCAAGCCCGGCAGTCTGCTCTTTTCGTTCCTCCTCCGGCGTGTCCAGAATTTTGAACACGCGCGAGGCAGCCGCCTTGGTCTGCTCCATCTGACTGAAGCCGGAGGCGATCCGCTCCAGCGGCGCGGAAAACTGGCGGGCGAACAGAATGATCGTGACAATCGTGCCGACCTTGACGCCCTGATAGATGATGAGCCAGCCGCCCGCCAAAGCGATCAGGATATAGGCAATGGCGTTGGAGAAGGTGATAATGGGCTGAACGATGTCGGCGTAGAAATAGCCGCGGAAGGCGACATCCTGATGTTCGGCATTGATTTTATCGTGTTTGCTCTCGATGTAGTGCTCCAGATTGAACGCCTTGGTTGCCGGGAAGTTGGTATACCCCTCCTCGACTGCCGAGTACATTCTGCCGAAATAGTCAAAGGACTTATGCCAGTAAGTTTCGCTCTTGGTCGCCAGCTTGGACGAAAGCAGAAGCGAAATGGGTGTCAGCAGGACGACCAGCAGTGCAAGGCGCCAGTCTTGCAGGAACATGAACACCGAAATGACAATGATCTGCAAGAAGCCCGTCACCAGGGTCTCGATGATGCCGTGGATGGTGTTGCCCATGGAGGACACATCCTCCTGCATCCGGTCGATGATATCACCGGTGGGTGTCTTGTCCATGTAGGAAACAGGCAGCCTTTGCAGCTTGTCGGAAATGCGGATGCGCAGCGTGCAGGTGAAGAAACGGCTCACGACGTTATTCAGAAGCACACTGTTGCCATAGGTAAAGGCGCTCTGCAAAACATAGACACCCATGAGGATGAACAGCCCCGGAAGCAGGACGTCCTTCATAGGCGCGTTGCTGCCTGACTTGAAATAGTCGATCAGCTTGTCGATCAGACCGCCGAGCAGCTCCGGTGCCGCCACCGCACAGGCAATGACGCCGCAGCACAGCAAAGTGGACAGCAAGAGATACCAGCGGATAGGCTTGGTTTCCCGCACAAGCCTGCGCACGGTAGCGTCGATCAGCTTGGTCTTTTCCTTCTTTTTCACCGCAGGTCACCTCCTGTCTGGGAGGCGTAGATTTCCCGGTAAATATCGCAGGTTTTCACCAACTCGGCGTGCTTGCCCGCGCCGACGAGCTTCCCGTCGGACAGGACAAAAATGCAGTCGGAGGACATGGCGGAGGTCACGCGCTGGGTAATGACGATCTGCGTCCTGCCCTTGAATTTTTCATTGAGTCTCGTGCGAAGCTTCGCCTCAGTCAAAAAGTCCAGAGCGGAGAAGCTGTCGTCGAAGATATAGATGGGAGCGTCCTTGATGATGGCGCGGGCAATGGCAAGGCGCTGCTTCTGCCCGCCGGAAAGGTTGGAGCCGGCCTGCTGCAAAACATAGTCCATGCCGTCTGCCTGCTCTTGGATAAAATCCCGCATCTGCGCGATGTCCAGTGCCTCAACGATTTCCTCCTCGGTTGCGTCCATGCGGCCCATCTGCACGTTTTCGCGGACAGTGCCTGCATAGATCATGGATTTCTGCAAGGCGCAGCTCATATTGCGGCGGATGGTCTTTCTGGAAATGGTTTTGGCGTCACGGCCGTCAAAGAGGACTCGGCCGGACGTCGGCTGACGGAAGGACATCAAAAGTGAGACGATGGTGCTCTTGCCGGAGCCGGTGCCGCCGATGATGGAAATGCGGTCACCCGGGCGGATGTGCATATCGATATGGCTGACGGCAGGCTGGTCGGCGCCTTCATAGCAGAACGAAACATCTTCAAAGTCGATTTTGCCTGTAAAGTACAGATTCTCCTCGGCAATGGCGTCCGCCTGCCCTTCTGCGTTCAGCACCTCGCCGACACGGCGTGCCGCGACCTTGGCATGGGGGAACATGATGATGGCAAACGAGGCGATCAGCAGGCTGTTGAGAACGAGCAGAATATACTGCGTCACGGCAAATACGTCACCCGGGGTCAGCCCGGTGCGCCCTTCAATGGCTTTGCCGCCGAACCAGACGACCAACACAACTGCAAAGTTGAGCAGGAGGGAAACGACCGGCGTGACGATGTTCATTGTGACATTGGCGCGGATGATGTTGTCCGCCATGATGTGCGTTGCCTCGGAAATGCGTTCGTGCTCGCGCGGCTCACGATTGAACGCACGAATGACGCGGATGCCGCGGATACGTTCTCTGACGATGTCATTCTGCTTGTCGCAGTATTCGTCGGAGATCTCCCAAAGCGGAGTGATTTTTTTGCCGATCAGCGCGACGACGATAATTACCAGAGGCACGGCTGCAAGCATGATGAGCGACAGCTTGACGCTCTTAAACAGGCACAGAGCCACACTGCCGAAGAACATCAGCGGGATGATAACGACACTGCCGCTTGCCATGGAGGACACCCAGGAAAGCGTGCCGACATCATGGGTCGAGCGGGACACGAGGCCGCCCGTGCCGATCCTGCCCATCTCCTCAAAGGTCATGGTATGTACCTTGTGGAAAATGGCAACGCGCAGATCTCTTGTAAAATAGGTGGTCACGCGGTCCGAAAAATAGCGGCCTGCAATGACGGCGGCTAAGCTGACAACGGCCACGGCAAGCATGATGCCGCAGCACTTCAAAATATAAGGAAAGGTGTTGGCCGCATCGGCATTGGAGATGCCTTTGTCCAAAATGTTGCTCATAATGGTCGGCAGCAGCAGCTCGCAGATTGCCGAGACCGCCATAAAAAGCGTTGCAAGGGCGATCTTGCTCTTATAGGGCGATAAAAATTTGATTAGTTTTCTCATCTGTTACCTCCTTTCCGGAGGGTGGCGAAAAAGCGCGAAAACGGGCTTTTTCTGTGGTTTGCGCAAACGCATCTACTTGACGAAGGTATTGCAATTTGATATACTGGTTATTAGTCTGAATACGGTCAAACATGGTAATTATATCATTTATTTCTGACTTTGTCACGATTTTTTGCGCAACTGTTCGGAAGCTCTGCGCAACAGGTGGTTGATTTTTTGCGTATCGGTATTGATTGTTATGAATGTCTGCTCCGCAGGAACTTAGAGCTTGCCCGCCTGAATGGCGACAACGAGAAAAGCATCGCATTTCTGAAGGACGTTTTTCGCGTATTTGCAGAGGCTCCCGAGAATGCCTCGTCTCCCTACTTCTCCCCGATCATCAACGGCCTGAAGGAGCAGTATTTCGGCACCTTCGGTGACACCTACGCGCAGGACAAGCGTGAATCCAACGCCTTTATGCTTGCACGCATCGACACCGTCCGGGAAAAGATCTTCTCCGCACCCGACCCGATGTATGCGGCGCTGCAGTTCGCACGGCTCGGCAACTACCTCGATTTCGGCGCGCTTGGCCGCACGGTCAGCTATGACGCTTTGGATTCCATGCTGCAGGCCGAAAACGGCGGCACCTTAGACGCGCAGGAATATCAGCAGTTTCTCGATGACCTCAAGGGCGCAAAAAGCCTGCTCTATATTTTGGACAACGCCGGCGAAATCGTCATTGACCGGGTCGTGGTGGAGCTTCTTTTGCAGCAATACCCGAATCTTTCCGTCACTGTTTCCGTGCGTGGCAAGCCCATCTTAAATGACGCTCTGATGGAGGACGCGCAGCTTGTCGGTTTGCACAAGCTTGTTCCTGTGATTTCCAGTGAAAGCGGGCTTGGCGGCACCGACCTTGCAAGCGTCGGCCGGACGATGAAAGCCGCTGTTTTGAACTCCGACATTGTCTTTGCAAAGGGCATGGGGAACTTCGAGACCCTTGCCGGCTGCAAGCTGAATATTTATTATCTGTTTTTGTGCAAGTGCATCCGGTTTGAAAAGCTGTTTGACGTGCCGCATCTGACCGGAATGTTTTTGAATGAGCTTCGGCTCCCCTTTGACCCCGAAAACTTATTACGAGAGGATTGATTCTATGAGCTTCTGTCTTCGTTCCTACCGTCACCCCGATTTTTCACAGAAAGTTTTTCTTGACGCTCCCGACGCTGTTTTTGAGCCAATCGACCGCGATTTTTGGGCACCCGAGGGCTATCATGCCACCGCAATTTTCCCCGAATACTTCAAAATAAACGGTTCCTGGCAGCTTGCTCCCGAAAGCCGCATGGACTGCGTTGTTGTCTTAGAAAAGGATGGCAGTCTTTCCGTCAAGGAATTTCGTAACCTGCGCAAGGGCGACCGCGTCTGCGTCGGCAGAACGGAAGACGCCAGCGAGGGCATCTATGTTCACACCACCGCATTCTATGATCCCAAGGACGGTCAGGAGGCCTTTGCCTTCCGTCAGGGTCGTTCCAGAGAAACGGCATTTTCCGTAGACTATGACGAGCTCTACGGCCTTTTGGAGCACGAAAAAGAGCACGGCAACATCGTATGGGTACTCGGTCCGGCAGTTGCCTTTGACTCCGACTCGAGAAAGGCCTTCGGCAAGCTGATTGAAAACGGCTACTGCCATGCAGTGCTGGCAGGCAATGCCCTGGCGACCCACGATTTAGAGGGCGCATTCAAGCATACCGCCCTTGGTCAGGACATCTATTCCCAGCAGACCTACCACAACGGCCATTACAACCACATCGACACCATCAACCGTGTGCGCTACTATGGTTCCATCCCGAAGTTCATCGAAGCCGAGGGGATCGACAACGGTATCATCTATAACTGCGTGAAGAAGGATATCCCGTTCGTGCTCTGCGGCTCTATCCGCGATGACGGCCCGCTTCCCGAGGTCTACGGCGATGTCTACGCCGGACAAAATGCCATGCGCGACTGCATCCGCAAGGCAACGACCGTTATCACCATGGCAACGACCCTCCACTCCATTGCAACCGGCAACATGACGCCCTCGTTCCACGTCCTGCCCGACGGCTCGATCCGCGAGGTCTACTTCTACTGCGTAGATGTGGCAGAGTTCGCTGTCAATAAGCTCGCTGACCGCGGCAGCCTGGCTGCCAAGGGCATCGTGACCAACGCGCAGGACTTTGTTGTAAACGTCGCAAAGGGTCTGGGTCTGAATTTGGATTAAACTGTTTTACAAACTGCAAAGGACTGTCTCGCAAAAAAGCGAGACAGTCCTTTTTTTGCCGTAGAGCACAGAAAAAACGCATATTCGACGTTCCCTTGCGTCCGTTCGACAAACGGGTATTTTTCGTCCATTTGAGACCGAAGGCGGGGTACGTACGGTAAACACAAATTTAGCGCACCGTTTGAACGGCTCCCCTTGTCAGGGGAGCTGTCACGCCATCGGCGTGACTGAGGGGTAGTAAAGCCTTGAATTTGCAAGCTTTTTCTTGACTACCCCTCCGTCAAAATCTTCGATTTTGACACCTCCCCTCACAAGGGGAGGCTTTAGAAATCAGCTCGCTAAACACAAATTTAGTGTTCTTTCGGGCTGGCGGAAAAGAGCTTGCGGTAGGCAC
>JAKSPM010000038.1 GCA_024404825.1 Clostridia bacterium | reverse complement strand
AGCCGCCAACAAAACATCATACTGTTCCCATGCGCCGCATTTAATATGCCGTATTTCACGAATAAAAGTCACATCATCTAATTCATATTCATTCGGTTGTGCAACAATTTTAAACCCCAAATCTTTATCAGTAGAGGATATAGAGGTGTTGCTATTATTTTTTCTTTTGATAAAATCCAAAAAGCCCATAGTGTAACTCCTTTTCTATTTGTTTTACTCTCCGCCGACAATGAAAACTTTTGTAAGTTTGCGAGAACCATAATGATTTATAAGCACTTATAATGTTCCATTAGTTCCCGTCAGTCCAAAGGCTTCATCGTCGGGAACAGCAGCACATCGCGAATGGAGGCGCTGTCGGTCAGAAGCATGACAAGGCGGTCAACACCGAAGCCGAGGCCGCCCGTGGGGGGCAGGCCGTATTCAAGCGCGGTCACATAGTCATAATCGACCTGCGCGTTGCTCTTCGGGTCGAGCTTCTTGCGCTCTGCGACCTGACGTTCAAATCTGCCCTTCTGATCGATCGGGTCATTGAGTTCGGAGAAGGCATTGCCGAATTCGGTCGCATTGATAAAGTATTCGAAGCGTTCGGTAAAGGCGGGATCATCCGGCTTGCGCTTTGCAAGCGGGCTGTTCTCCACGGGATAGTCATAAATGAAGGTCGGCTGGATCAGGTTTTCTTCCACAAAGGAATCGAAGAACTCTGCCAAAATCGCGCCCTTGGTGGGAAGCTCGGGAAGCTCGACATGATGCTCCTTCGCTGCGGCGATTGCTTCCTCGTCAGAAGCGATTTGCGCGAAGTCAACGCCGGAATACTTCTTGACGGCTTCGATCATCGTCATGCGTTCCCAATGGCTGAGGTCAATGCTCTTGCCCTGATATTCGATCTGCAGCGTGCCGCAGACCTTCTCGGCAACAGTCTTCATCATTTCTTCAACTAAGTCCATCATGCCGTGGAAATCGGTATAGGCCTGATAGAGCTCAATGGAGGTAAATTCGGGGTTATGCTTCGGGTCCATGCCCTCATTACGGAAAATACGACCTACTTCATATACTCGGTCCATACCGCCGACGACCAGACGCTTCAGATAAAGCTCAGTCTCAATGCGGAGCACCATGTCCATATTCAGGGTATTGTGATGGGTAAAGAAGGGTCTTGCGGAGGCGCCGATCTCAAACGGCGTCAGAATCGGGGTATCGACCTCTAAAAAGCCCTTGGAATCGAGGAACGCACGAAGCTCACGCAGGATCAAGCTACGTTTGACAAAGGTATCCTTGACCTCGGGATTAACGATCAGGTCAAGGTATCTCTGGCGGTAGCGGGTCTCCGTGTCGGTCAGGCCATGGAACTTTTCGGGCAGCGGAAGAAGGCTCTTTGCCAGAAGCTCTGCAGTCTTAACGCGCACAGAGGTCTCCCCTCTCTGCGTCTTAAACACATCGCCCTGAACGCCGACGATATCGCCGATGTCATTCTTACGGAACGCATTAAATGCTTCCTCGCCCATCTCGTCAAACTTCACATAGAGCTGAATTCTGCCCTCGCTGTCCTGCAAATCGCAGAAAATGACCTTGCCCATGCCGCGCTTGCTCATCAGGCGGCCTGCCAAAGAAACAGAGGTACCCTCCAGGGCTTCGAAATTATCTTTGATTTGTGTGGAGGTGGAATTCACTTCATATTTGGTTTGAATATAGGGGTTCTTGCCGTCCTGGGTCAGCTGAGCGAGCTTTTCACGGCGCACTCTGACCTGATCGGTCAAGGACATTTCCTCTTGCGGAACAAACTTTGCCACAATGGTTTCCTCCTGTATTTACTGCTTTGCGACCTTGATGATCAAAAACTCGATAGCACCCTCGGGTGCTTCAACGGTCACCTTATCACCCTCGCGCTTGCCGAGTATAGCGCGGCCGAACGGAGAATCGTCGGAAATGCGGCCAAGACGAGGATTTGCTTCCTGAGAGCCGACAATGGTGTATTCCTCTTCTTCGTTGAGTTCAAGATCCTTCACGGTAATCAGGGAGCCGAGACCGATATAATCGGACCCTTCGGAAACCGCATCGTCGATCACCACGGCATGAGCAAGGATATCCTCGACCTCGGCAATTCTTGCATACAGCTTTGC
This sequence comes from Clostridia bacterium, assembly GCA_024404825.1. Classification (GTDB taxonomy): domain Bacteria; phylum Bacillota; class Clostridia; order Oscillospirales; family Oscillospiraceae; genus JAKSPM01. The sequence goes on along the minus strand of JAKSPM010000038.1, from coordinate 9,270 downwards.
CTGCTGGTCTCTTGCTTCGTCATATTCGCTGTTTTCGGAAAGGTCGCCAAAGGAACGAGCAACCTTGATTTCTTCGATAACCTCGGCCTCACGGGTCGTTTTTAAGTAATGCAGTTCATCCTCTAATTCTTTCAGACGTTCGCTGCTGATCTTATACTCTTTTGCCATGATTTTCATCCTTTCAAGTTGAATTTTCACCTGTAAATTATATTGTATTTGACTCGGGATTGTCAAGTAATTACTGTTTTAATCCGGAAATTGCGGCGGCGATCTGCGTATCATCCTCCGGCGCAATCAGATCATAATAAATGCTGTAATAGGTTTGCTCATCGACCTCAACGATCTTGTCAGGGACAAGGCCGCCGACTTCGGCAAGGCTGACGCCGTTCGGCGTACGGTATTTGCCGATGGAAACAGCAACGGCAGAGCCGTCGGAAAGCTGGAAGGTCGTCTGGAAATAGCCCTTGCCGCAGGTCTGCGTGCCGTAGATCTTTGCAACACCGTACTCCTGCAGAGCTGCAGCAAAGAATTCCGCGGCAGAATAGCTGTCTTCGTTCACGAGAACTGCCATCGGAAGGTCAATGCATTTCTCATCGGAATAATCGATCGACTGCTTGCCCTCGTAATCCTCGCTGATAAACAGCTTCCCTTCAGGCAGCAGATAATCGAGCAGTGCAACAAGCTCCGACTTCATTCCGCCGGGATTATAGCGGACATCAAACAGCAGACTTGTCGCGCCGGCTTCCCTCACCGCTTCGATCGCAGCGATGGTGTCCTTGCAGGCGTTGGTATCAAAGTTGTCAATTTTGATATAGCCGACCGTATCTGCCAACAACTGATACGTCACATTCTCAACTGCAACACTGGCACGCTTCATCGTTAAGGTCAGTTCTTCTCCGTCACGCAGGAAGGTCAAAGTAACCTCTGTCCCCACCTCGCCTCGTACACGGTTTTTCGTGGCATCCATACCAAGCGGAAGCACATCTTCTCCATCGACCTTGATAAAGAGGTCTCCGGCATGAACGCCTGCCTTTTCCGCAGGGCTCCCCTTGGTCACGGAAATGACTGTATAGCCCGGATCGTCATCATGTTCCAGGCGGATCGTAATACCGACACCGACATAGGAATTATTCATGCCTTCCATATATTCGGCATAATCCGCGGCACTGATATAATAGCTCCAGCGGTCACCCGTTCCGGCAATGATACCAGCAGCGATTGCATCGCCCATGAAGGTCTTGTCAATATCTCCGACAAAATAATTGTCAACAAGATAAAAAACCTCATCCGCCTTTGAAAGCGCGGCATCTCTGATTTTTTCGTTCTGTTCGATTTTCTCTGCGGTCTGTTTGGGAAGCGTTGGTTCAGAGGAGGCAAGCTTCTTCCCGATCAATGCACCGATGCAGGTAAAAATCGCAGCCGTTACCAGCAGAACGATAATCGTTTTAAAATATTTATCAATAAATTTCCCCATATTGAACTCCATAATCGTTCCGATAATACCAGATTCCCACAGCCCCTGACAGAGGCTGTGGGAGAATCGTTATCTTACGGAAACATAATTCATCGGATTGACCGTTGATCCGCCTTGATAAATTGTGAAGTGGAGATGTGAACCGGTAGACCAGCCGGTGCTGCCGACATAGCCGATGATCTGGCCTTGTTCAACATACTGCTGCGGGGATACGATGGAATAATCCATATGACCATAGAGGGTAGAGTATCCGCCGTCGTGGGTAATGGTTACGTAATTGCCGTAAACATAAGTATAGGTTGCAGCGGAAACGTAGCCGCTCTTACTTGCATAGATCGGCGTGCCGGTACTTGCTGCAAGGTCAACACCGGAATGGAAGCTGTAATTGCCGGTGATAGGATGGATACGATAGCCGTAAGCACAGCTGACATAGGATGTACCTGCGGGGAGCGGATAAAGGAAGCCGCCGGAAGACGACGAGGAGCTGCCGGAGCTTGATCCGGAGCCGGAACTCGAGGAACCGCCGCCTGAACTTGCCTGTGCTCTTTCACGTTCGAGCTGCGCCTGATATTCGGCCTCTGCTGCAGCGATCTGCGCAACAAGGCTGTCCTCCATCTGCTCGTATTCGTCGAAGGTATCTTCCAGCTCGGAAAGCTCTTCATTGAGCTCGATCAAAAGTTTGTCGGCTTTTTCACGCTGCACATTCAGTTCTTCCTTCTGCGCGGCTAACAGATCCTTCTGTTCTTCCAACGCGAGCTTTTCCTTCGCAAGATCTTCGCGGCTTGCAGCGATCTTGCGGGCGGATTCCTTCAGGTTTTCGAGCATCTGTCTGTCGCTCTGTTCGATTTCCTGAATCATGTCAATTCGTTCCAGCAGATCGGAAAAGTCGGTAGACTTAAACAGGATCGCCCAGTAGGAAACCTTCGTTCCGCCTTCTTCCATATTGCGAAGACGCTTCTGATACAGGTCAGTAAGCTTCTGCTCCTGTTCGATGAGCGTATCGAGTTCATCCTGCTTTGCGGCAATCAGCTTATTATAGCTTCTGATCTGCGATTCGGTATTGGTGATTTCCTCACGGGTAAGCTCCATGGAGCGGTCAATCTCACTCTTGCGCTGAACGGTGTCCTTTGTTTCGCTTTTCGTGGCATTGATCTCTTCCTGAAGTGCCTGCTTCTTTTCTTTGATATTGTCTGCCTCATCCTGCAAGCTGGAAAGCTCGTCCTTGATTTCATCGGACTTTGCGGCAAATGCCTGTAAAATGCTTGCGCCGAGGCCGAACAGAAGTCCCGCCACCAGGAAAATGGCAACAACGGATATGATGACTCTTCTTTTCGTCATAATAAGATACCTCCTATTACGTACAGTGATGTATCAAACATCAAGGAACTTGCGGATGGACAGCAGGCTGCCGAGAATACCGACGATCAGGCCTACCACTAAGAATGCAGCCGCAGTAATATACACGATCGGGCCTTTGAACGGAACGAACTGAACAAGCGTTTCCGTTGCTGCACGGGACAGCTTGGTGAAAATCAGGTCATAGAGGAAATACTCTACAGCAAACGAGATCGCAGCACTGATCAGGCCGAGGATCGTACCCTCAATGACAAAGGGGAAACGAATAAAGGCGTTGGTCGCGCCGACCATCTTCATAATGCCGATTTCTTCCTTACGGTCGTACATTGCAAGCTTGACCGTATTGGAAATAACGAACAGCGAAACGACCAAAAGGACAATAATGATTGCGAGCGAAACAAGATTCAGCATCCGCTCTGCCGCAACGAAGCCGTCAATGACATCGAACGGCGCCTTCACTTCGGCGACACCCTCGATCTTCATGATCTCATCAATGGTTTTGTCCAGCTTTTCGTTGTCCTTCAGAACGATTTTAAAGCGGTCGCGGAAGGTTTCTGCGCTGATTCCGTCAAAGGCATGAGGATCTTCAAACTTCTGTGCAAAGCTGTCGAAGGCCTCTTCCTTCGTGATGAACTCACGCTCATTGATGTTATCGATCTTGCTCAGCTGCGTACCGATGGACTTTGCTTCGGCGGTCGAATAGGATTCATCGATAAAGACGCGGATTTCGTTCTTGCTCTCCAAATCTCTGACGATGCAGTTGAGGTTATAGGAGATCAGGGCAAAGCCGCCGATGATGATCAGGCAGGCAACGGTAACGCAGATGGCGGTCAGGGACATCAGGCCATGTTTGCGGAAGCCGCGGAAGCCCTCTTTGAATAAATATCCTAAATTATTTTTCATACGTATAATACCCATCCATTCCGTCGCTGATAACCTTACCTTCATCGATGGCGACTACACGTTTTGTAAAGCGGTTGACAAGCTCTTTTTCATGCGTGACGACCATGACCGTCGTGCCGAGCGCGTTGATCTGCTCGAGAAGCATCATGATTTCATAGGAGCGCTGCGGGTCAAGGTTACCCGTAGGCTCGTCGGCAATAATCATGGAAGGGTTGTTAATGAGCGCTCTCGCGATGGCAACACGCTGCTGCTCGCCGCCGGAGAGCTCATTGGGAAGACGCCTGCTCTTGTTTTCGAGGCCGACAAGATCCAGCACATAGTCAACACGCTTTTTAATTTCCTTGTTGGGTGCGCCGATCACGCGCATTGCAAAAGCAACATTTTCATAAACCGTCTTGTTTTCAATGAGACGGAAGTCCTGGAAAATGACGCCGAGGGTACGGCGCATATAAGGGATAGAGGACTTTTTGATGGTATCCAGCTGATAACCGTTGACGAACACGGTGCCGGAGGTCGGCTTGAGCTCACCGGTCAGAAGCTTGATGAGCGTGGTCTTGCCGGAGCCGGAGGGGCCGACCAGGAAGACGAACTCGCCGTCTTTTATCGTCATGTTGATACCGTTTACGGCCTTATTGCCGGTTTCATAAGCCTTAACGACTTCTTTCAGTTCAATCATAGATACACCAACCTGTTATCCGATGCGATTGTCACGGGAAACAAGATACTTTTTGACCATGAGCGCGACCTTGAAAATGATCGCATGGTCGAATTCACGAAGATCCAGTCCTGTGAGCTTCTTAATTTTTTCGAGACGGTAGACGAGCGTGTTGCGGTGAACAAAGAGCTTTCTGGATGTCTCGGAGACGTTTAAGTTATTTTCAAAGAACTTATTGATGGTGAACAGGGTCTCCTGATCGAGCGAATCAATGGAATTCTTTTTGAAGACCTCAGAAAGGAAGATCTCGCACAGCGTGGTCGGGAGCTGATAGATCAGACGTCCGATGCCCAGGTTCTCATAATTGATGATACTCTTTTCGGTATCGAAAACCTTGCCGACTTCAATGGCGACCTGTGCTTCCTTATAGGAATCGGCAAGCTCACGCAGATGGTTAGACACCGTGCCGATGCCGATGGTCGTTTTGATGAAGAGCTCAGACTTGAGTGCGGATTCGATTTGTTTTGCGATCTCGGTGAGGGATTCATTCGTATAATCCTCATCGACCTGCTTGACGACCGCAATATCGGTTTCGTTGATGCTCAGGACGAAATCCTGCTGCTTGTCGGGGAACAGCTTTTGCAGGGAATCCACCGCAGCAACATCCGCATGCCCGATCTGACGCACAAGGAAGACTGCACGGTGTACCTCGGTAGCAAAATGCAGATCCTTCGCACGAATATAGATATCGCCGGGCAGAATGTTGTCCGTGATGATGTTCTTGACGAAGGTACCCTTGTCGTGCTTTTCCTCATAATAGGCCTTTGCACCGCTCAGGGCAACATGTGCCATCATGCAGGTACTCTTTGCGTTCTTGTCATCGCCCTCTACAAAGACGACATAATCGAACGCTCCGTTCCATCCGAGCAGCGGTTTGAAGCACTTTTTCTCATAGACCGTGACATTAACGCCGGTCGGGTCAAGCGAAAGCAGAGCCTCACTCCATTTTTCACCGACAAGCGCATTATTGGTGCAGCAGATTACATTGCCCTCTGCATCGATCACGCCGAGAAAGCGATCCGTCGCTTCTTTAAGCTGAAGAATTACACTCTGAAAAATGCGGCTGGACATAATCCATCCTCCTTATCCATCTGCGCTGATAGCGGAATTCACAAAAATTCAAGAGTATAATACACCAAATTTCACAATATTGCAAGTACCTTTTGACAATTTTCTTCAAAACAGGGGGCAGTTTTTGTGGATTATATATACATTTTATGGAAATATCAGGGATTATTCCAGAAGCTGCAATTCCTCCTCGGTCAGCTCTCTGCATTGTCCGAGCGGAAGATCGCCGAGGGAAATCTCCCCTTCTGCAAGTCGCTTCAGATAATTCACGTGCATTTGCCGCGATTCCATCATACGTCGTACCTGATGGAACTTTCCCTCCTGCACCCGAATGAGGCTCTTGCCGACCTCCAGCGCTTCGAGCTTTGCAGGCAGGCAGTGAAGTCCGTCTGACAGATGCAATCCCTTTTCAAAAGCACGGATGTCCCCTGCCGTAACGATTCCATCATGCTCTGCGTAATAGGTCTTCCATACGCCGTGTTTCGGCGAGGCAAGGCGATGGTTGAGCTGTCCGTCATTTGTCAGAAGCAGCAGCCCTTCGGTCGCCTTATCCAGTCTGCCGATGGGCATGACATTCATTTTACGATATTCCTCGGGCACAAGCTCCATGACGGTCTTATCGCGTTTGTCCTCGGCTGCCGTCAGATAGCCTGCCGGCTTATTCATCATGATCGTCACGATCCGTCTGCCGGCGACAGGCTTCCCGTCGAGCGTGACCTTTGCAATATCTTCATTGATTTTAAGATCCTCCTGTGTCACGGTCTTCCCGTCAACGCTGACTCTGCCTGCACGGATAAGTTGTTTGAGCTCCTTTCGGGAAGCGACCTTTGCCTCGGAAAGGAATTTATCCAGTCGTTTCATTTTTTCTCCTTATCGTCATATCGCTTCCCTCTGATGAATAGGTTGTACCACAAAACTAATCACTCCGGGAGGGAATGTAATGTTTGTCCTCACTGCAAAGCTTTCCAGAAAGAAACTTCTCATTGCCGTCGCGGCGCTCGCGGCGATTGCCGTTATCATGATTGTGATCTTCTCCGGCGGTTCAAAAAAACGAGCAGCAAAACAGACTGTATCTTCGAACGAAGACTTAGTACGCTTCCTTGCCACCTTCGGCTGGAGCATTGATATTGCGCCCGTACAATCTCAAAAGGTCTATATCCCCGAAAAAGACAGCGAGCTGTTTGACAGATACAACGCGCTGCAGCAGGCGCAAGGCTATGATTTAGAGCCTTATCGCGGCAAGAATGCCACAAAATACGTCTTTGAGATCCTGAATTATCCCGACTCCGAGGGTCCTGTATATGCCAGTGTGCTTGTTTCCGATAATGCCGTCATCGGCGGCGATATCACCGATTCCGGGGAAAACGGCCTCGTGCACGGATTTCAATATCCTTAAATGATTATACCACAGAATCTCCCACGAGAAAAGGCTTGCTTTTTTTATGGGATTTGGTATACTGATACTGTATTGAATAGGTCTTCAGGGCAGGGTGAAATTCCCGACCGGCGGTAAATCCGAGGCGTGTCCTCGGCGAAAGTCCGCGAGCTGAACCGAGTTAAGCAGACGTTCTCGGCTTCAGTTGATCCGGTGCGATTCCGGAACCGACAGTACAGTCTGGATGAAAGAAGACGCAGAGCTTCTGCAGTTTTGTCACCTGAAGGCTTTTCAGGTGACTTTTTTTCTGGAGGCGCTTCCTTTGGATCAAACATTGAAGTTTGTTTTGATTTGTCTGGCAATCGTTGTCGGTCTGTATATTCTTTCCGTTGCATTTGAAAGACTGTTTTGCAAAAGTCGGAAAAAGATCTCTGCGGCGAAATATGCTGCAACCGTCGGTATGTGCGGCGCGTTGGCAGGGCTTTTCATGTTTCTTGAGATTCCCCTGCTGTTTTTAGCGCCCGAATTTTATAAGTTGGATCTCAGCGAGCTTCCGGTTATGATCTGTTCATTTTACCTCGGACCGGCGGCAGGCGTACTGACAGAATTCATAAAAATTCTGATGAAACTCCTGTTCAAATCGACTACCACTGCCTTCGTCGGCGAGCTTGCAAACTTTGCTGTCGGCTGTGCATTTGTTCTTCCGGCGTCAATGATCTACCACATCCGAAAAACGAAAAAAACCGCCATTGTCGGTCTTTCCGCAGGAACGATATGTCTGACCTGCTTCGGCAGCTTCTTTAATGCCATCTATTTGCTGCCCGCGTTTGCTGCCTTGTTCGGAATCCCTTTGGATGTCATCATCGGAATGGGTACCGAGATCAACTCGCATATCACAAGCGTTTCCACCTTTGTACTATTTGCGGTGGCTCCGCTGAATCTGATCAAAGGCGTGCTTGTATCGGTTTTGACCTTCCTGCTGTATAAGCGGTTCGAAAAAGTGTTATTCAAAAGAATGTAGGTGAGCTTATGCGAGAACAGCTGATTTCCGAAATCCTGAAATATACGCCTGTAAATGCGCAGGAAGCGGCAGACAAGCAGGTGATACTGTCGGCGTTAAACAATGACAGCGATCTGTTTTTCCGCACCAATCTAACCCAACATATGACTGCATCTGCCTGGGTCGTAAACAAGGGCTTTGACCGCGTGCTGATGGTCTATCATAAAATTTATAATTCCTGGTCGTGGCTCGGCGGTCACGCAGACGGAGATGAAGACCTGCTTGCCGTAGCGATCCGTGAGGTGCAGGAGGAAAGCGGGATCCAAAATGTTGCGCCGGTCAGCCGGGATATCTATTCTCTTGAAGTTCTGACCGTAGACGGCCATGAAAAACGCGGCAGCTATGTCCCCTCTCACCTGCACTTGAATGTGACGTATCTTCTGATGGCAGACGACACGGAAGAGTTGAGAATCAAAGAAGACGAAAACAGCGGAGTTCGCTGGTTCACCATGGATGAAGCCCTGCAAAAGTCCACCGAGCCGTGGTTTGTCGAACGAATTTATAAAAAGCTCAACGAGAAGCTCCGTCATTACAAATAGTCAAATAGAGAAATGCCGAAAATTGATATGCTCCCTTTATGAGAGGCAGTGAAAAAACACTGACTGTAATATTGGGAGCATTTTTATGTCTAAAGAGAAAGGAACGGCAGCTGAACGGATAGAAGCGTCAAAAGCTTGCGCGGAATGTTTTACTTGGATACAAAAAATCAGCTGGCAGCCGAAGCTGCCAGCTGAGAAAATAATATTTTTTCATTGTCCTCTTGACGGGGAGCGATACACGTCCGGAGTCTACGGCGCAGTGTTTAAGGGATGAGCTTCGTTACCGTTCAGGAGGAGTGTATGGCTCAGTGGTCACGGTACAAAAGCTGGAGAAGTACTGCTCCGGCTCCTCTCCTGCCCAATCGTCTGTCATCTTATAGGTCTCATCTGCATTGACGATGTCGTCGCCGAGCAGATGCCAGCCGTTCCAGTTAAGAGGCGTTTCGATCCATGTAATCATGGTACCTTCATCAAGTCCGGAAACTCTGTAATAGTTGTATTCGACACCGTCTATTTCGATGGTGAACGGGCAAACATTTTCGCCGGGGTATTTTTCTTCCCAATATTCCATCGAGTATTCTGCCGGGTCATCTTGTGATTCGTTTTCGCTCGACACCTGAGTGTTTTCGGTCCGGATGTCGTCCGTCTTCGGGGCGACGGCCTTCTTGCAGGCAGCAAGGCTCAAAAGCATAAGCGCAGCAAGAATCAAAACAAATAATCTTTTCATAAAATACTCCTTTCAGAATTGTGAGATACAGGCATGTAATGGATTTTTCATAG
>JAKSPM010000037.1 GCA_024404825.1 Clostridia bacterium | reverse complement strand
ACAGGAGCTGACGGAGCTTCTCCGGCAGGAGCCGGAGAATTGTCCGGCTCCTGTGCGAATACTGCACTCGGAAGAAGTCCTGCCATCAGCACCAGCGCAAGCAAAAGTGCAATGATTTTTCTGGATTGTTTCATTGATTTGTTACCTCCCGTCTTCTGTCAGTCCGCCAGACTGAAATTCAGGCTGCCGAACAGCCAGGTGTCGGTTGCCGGTTTGATATAAAAATCGTTCGTATCGGAGATCCAAAGCTCGTCCTCCTTCTCGGAGAAGCCGCTGATTGACAGCTTATAGTAGCTGCTGACCGGGTCACCGTTGAGATCTGTCACAGATACATAGACACTGCCGAACAGATCCGGTGTGTAGGTGTTCGGTACTTCAACCGTCACAGTTTCATCGGGCTTGAGCTCGAAGGTCTGCGGCTCACTGAAGATCTGCGTGGTATATTTGATCTTCACCGTGACCTGAATCGGTGTCGTCGGGTTTGCCGCATAGGAATATACATCAAATGTTGTGGTATAACCCGTATCGCTGCGCTCGCCGGAGATCGTCTTGACTGCTGCTGCGGAATAGGTACGCTCGAGCGTTGCGCCGTCGACCTTGCAAACAAAGAAACTGTATTCCAGATTCGGCTCAACCTCAACGGTATCAACACCGTTTGCAAGCCACTTGATATGCATATCGGAGCCGTCATCCGGCGCATAGCCGTAGAGGATCACATCGTCTTCATCCTTGGTTTCCGCCGTTGAAAGCCTGACCTTAAACTCAGAGCCGACCTGCGTGACCGTCGGTGCTTCAATATACGAGGTATGGCAGAAGATGGTGTATTCCGTATCACTTGCCTGTACACCGGGCGTCTGCGACCATTCGACATTGAGCGTCTTTCCTTCGGATGCTGCCTGCGCCCTCAAGCCATTAATAACCGCTTCGATTGCATTCATATCCGGGGCGCTGCCGCGGCGCAGATACTGCGTGATCTGCTCCTGATCGCTGTCAATAAAGGTGAACACTGCCTTGACTGTCTCGTCCTCATAGACGGCCTCGAGATAACGGTCAATGTTTTCATCCATCAGATCGAGTGCCAGTGCGGAGGTGATCGGCTCGTCCCATCTGCCCGTCCAGTTTTCCACCGTGCCGTTGTTGTCCTGCCGTGCAAGATAGCCGGCAAACTTCAGGTACTTCGGGTTGCCGCTGTCGTCCTTTGTCGTGATCTGCGGTGTGAAGGTTTCGGGGATCGGCAGCGTGTAGCCGTATTCCTCGCTGTAGCTTTCCACACGCTCTGTACCGTCGGCGTTCAGTCCGCGTACCTCCAAAGCATACTCTTTGATCTTCGTCTGAATGTAATAGCGCATATCCTGCTGCGGATGGGGAATGCCGGTGCCGCGGTTATCGAGTACGCCGACATAGGTCGTTTGTTCACGATCCCAAAGCATTTCGTCGGGGTCTGCCGCTGCCAGGACCTCTTCCAGCGGCGGGAAATATGCAAAGCTGAAGCCCTTGATGAAGGTCTTGTTCCAGACAACATATTCATCCGTGCCGCCTGTCACACGGTTGTCCTCCACGGCAACGATCTCCGCATTGACGTAGGACAGCGGTTCTTCATTGGTCCAAAGGATGTGTACCAGTCTGCGGACAGGATAATTGGAGAATTCCAGAGAACCTGTTTTCCATTCTATATAGAGGTAGACATCCTGCACGAGCGTGCCTGTCGCGCCGTCATCCGGCTCAAAGGTGATCTTGCCCTGTGCATCTGCACGGAAGCGGGTGTCTTCGACATACTTGCCCGCCTTCACCCCCTCAGCGTCAAAAATCAGCTGGTCGGATTGGACAAGCTCCGTGACCGGTGTGCCATTGTTTGCAGCAAGGATAAAGTCCTTATCATATCCGCTTCTGTCGGCATCGATCGTAATATCCAGCGGGATTCCCGCGCCGTTATTTTCTTTGTAGATGATGTTGCCGTTTTCATCCGTAACAGGCATTTCCACCATCTTGTACTGCACCGGAAGGTTGTTCTCAACGGCATAGGTCTGGCCGTCGCCTTTTTGCGGTACGCGGAAGAATTTGTATGTATAATGGTCTGCGTCAAAGGAAATCTTGCCCAAAGCGCCGTTAGCCATATCCATAAAGGACATATATCTTGCAGCTGCAGGCACCTGATAGCCGGTCGATTTGCTGACGATCATAATGCCGTCTGTTTCCAGGTTCTGCGCATCCTTTTCCTGCGGCGTGCCGCTTACGAGGGCATTGAGTGCCTCCTCGGAGCCCTCCAATGCCACAGGAGATGCCTGCGGATAGCCGAAATTGTAGACATTTCGCCGTTCACCGATGTCGGCAAGCGTGATGTTCTTGTTCCACAAATTCCATTTCCAGGTATTTTTGTAGACCAGAATATCCATCTTCAGCGCAAGATTGATGCCGATGTGGATACCGATGTCAATATACATCGCGCCCATATACTTCATCGTCGAATCGCCGTTTGTCAGATCGCGCTTGTACTGGAAAAACGCATAGGCGTAGAGGTTGATGTACGGCATGATCTCCACCGTTGCACTGACGGTGAAAATCTTGATGATCTTGATACCGAATTTTACCTCAAAGCCGATCCGGAAGCCGAGCGTACCCATCGCAAGAAGTGAAATGCTCAAGGTCTGGTTGCTGCGGTCAAGGCAGTCCGTACTGATCTTGGCGTGGAGAATGTCGATGGTGATACGGAACTCCTTGCCATACTCTACGTGGAAGTTGAAGTTGACCGCCACATTGACATTTGCCTGAATGACAAAGTCCACACCGATGTTGGCATCCAGACCGACAAAAATCGGGATGTCCTTGTTGACGAGCTCCTTGCGGTAAAGATCCATCCAGGTGTTTGTAATGGCACACATTTCGGCATATTTCTTTGCAAGAATATCCATATTCTCGTCATCGAGTCCGTCCTCGGGTGAATTCAGACGGTCAACCAGCTCTGTATTCAGGGAGAATTCCAGAAAATCACCGGTGCGGAATGTGCGGAACTTCCAGTAGCTGCTGGTCGTCGGCACATCGCTGATGCCGTCTGTTCTCGAGCTGTAGCCGGGCTTGAGGTTGCAGCCGAGCAGCAGGGCGGCCTTTTCAAGCAGTTCCATCACTGTGTCGGAATATGTGGTGAATTTCAGCAGGAAATCAATGCCCTCCTGGCATCTTTCGTAATGGCCGTCACCCTCCTTGAAGTAGCTGCTCTGCATATCTGCAAGCACGATCTTGCAGTCTTTCATCGCGCTGTTGAGGGACTTCAAGGTATTGTAGATCTCTGCGATCACATCAATACCATCTGCGGTATCACCCTTGGCGATCCGCACAACGCTCATAATCGCGCTGAAGACATTCTTAAGCCCGGAGAGAACCTTTCTTGCGGTCGTGACAAGCTCCAGTGCCGTCTGTACCGAGTTGAGAACCTTTTCCATCTTCTCGATGGAAGCCGCATTTTGCTCTTCATCTGCCCGCATCTGTGCGATGATGGTTTCAACCGAGGTGACAGCCGCGCTCAGCACGCCCTGCGTGGTCTTCAGCTTCTCATCCGCATTCTTAATAAAGGATTCGATATCCTTGGAAAGATTTGCGCGATCCTGCTTTTCTTTTTCCTTTTGTTCCTTGTTCTTCTTTTCCTGTTCTTCGGTTTCCGCCTTTGCGGCCTCGAGTTTCTTCTGCGCCTGCTTCCATTCCTCGGTTTCCGTGCCGTCGGGATTCAGGTCTGCAAGCTCCTGCATACCTTTCGTTGCATCTTCTACCTCGGACTTCGCCTCCGTGGTGAAATAATCCACGATGTCACCGACGAAGCGGATATTCTGCGTATAGTTGATCACATTAGCGACCAAAGAATCCTTTGCCTCCGCAGCGGCCTTTTTTGCCGCCTCCGCTTCTGCTTCTGCAAATGCTTTCGAGCCGCCGTTGTTGAAGTACAGATCCCATGCCTTGTCCAGGCCATATTCCTTGTCTTCCCAGAATTCGTTGATCTCTTTTGCCTTCAGCTGCACCTTTTTGTCTGCAGCTTCGCGCTCGTTGACATTCTTTTCGTCGATCGCAAGTGCTTCATCCACGAGCGTGTAATATTCTGCCTCTTTTGCATACAGGCCGGAGCCGTGGCATACAAATGCATCGCTCAGCAGGAACTCCTGGAAGTTGTTCCACATCTCCTGCTCGCTTGCCTGACGGCCATAGAGCGGCCACGGGCTGTAGTGCGTCTTGTCGACCCGATAATGGCGGACATCCAGCGTGACATCCGTTGCGGTATCCGCTGTGACGGAAACGGAGAACTCCACGCGCTGCGGCACAGGAACAAACAGGTACCATTTAACGTCAAAGTGGCCGCTTGCGCTCACGCCGAGAGCAAGCTCCTGCGTGAAGTTGCCGGAAATGACATAGTACAGGTTCATATCCTCATTGAGCTTCAGCTTGACGATCAGCATCATACCGACATTGAGTGCCGCCTTCCACTTGCCCTCGGTGTTCTTTAAGAACGCCACACGGCTTGTGTCAAGCGATGCCGATACTGCTTTACCGGTGACTTCAATTTTCTTGGTGTCATCGGGGGCCTTGCCGCCTCTGAGCTGCGGGCCGTTTTCATTTGCATAATAGATTTCGTTGTTCTCGAGGATCTCCTTTGCCTGCGCTGCCTCCTTGCTGCCAAGCCGGACATCCTCGTCGATCGCCTCGGAAACGAAGGCCTTGATCGCTTCCTCGTCCAGAAGCTGCTCCGTGTCTTCTTCAAAGGCTCTGATTTCCTCCTCGGGAACCTCTGGCTGAAGTGCGGTAGGCACATAGCGCTCGATGTAGTAGGTATCGAAATAATTTAAGGTGTCAAGCACATCCGCCTGTGGCAGGACCTCGTAGGTCAACTCCATTCCGTCCACGGAAGTGATCGTGCCGTACACAAAGGGTATTTCTCCTTTGTAGGTTCCCTTGCGGATCTCGTCGAGTTCGTTTTCACCGAGGTATTCTGCCGCTGCCGTGTACAGGATGACAAAGTCACCGATTCTCGGACTCGGAAGCTCCTCGCCGCGATAACCCGCATAGAGCTGTGCGTCGTAAGCGGCATAGTTTTCTACCGTGCCGACAGTCCCGACAGTGCTGTCGGGAAGTGTCTCGGTCATAAACGGGATCACATCGGGAATGTAGATATATTTGTCCATTTCATCAAGGGACAGCTCACGGAACTCGCAAGCGGTTTTTCCGCCGCTCAGTTCCCTGACCGAGGTAACGATATAGAATCTGTCATTTGCATTGCTGTACAGGTCGGAATATGTATAGCCAAGTCCCTCGTAGGCGGATTCCTCATATTCACGGCAATACGGTGCCTGCCGCTGAACATTGATCGGGTTGCCTCCGGCATCCGTCAGAGAAACTGTGTTATCGCTGTATACACCAATGACTGTACCCTCTGCAATGGAATGAGCGCTCTTATTGTTGTTCATCATAAAGCCGCCGGTACCGAGCGGCGTACTGGTATCGTCTGCAGCACGCTCTACGCCGAGGCCCCTCTCATTTTGCAGCGAATAGGTGTTGAATTCACTGGTCGGGATCCACACGACATCCTCACGGAACAGAAGGTCGCCGTTGATCGATTTATTGACCGTAAATTCGCAATAACGAATATGCGGATCCAAAACGACTTCCTCGCCGTTTTCATCAGGCATCACAAAGATAAAGTCCTCACTGACGACGACGCTGCAGTAAGCGCCGGGGCGAAGATTGTCCAGATGAATCACATAGTCGCCGTTTGACTGCTCTTCGGCAGAATAGTCGATGCGGCTGTAATAGTCATTGATATAAATCGCAAGATCCTCTGCCGCGTCAAACACGCTGTCCGGTGAGCTCGGGCGAACCGTGAACGAGTAGGAGGTGTCGACCTTTTCCTCGACAACATAATACTCGTCCTCGATATAGGCACTCATTTCCGCCTTGGTCTTGCTGATCGCCTGTACCGTCAGATCGTGATTGTAAGGATAAAGAGCATTGAACAGATGCAGTTCCCCATTATCATCTGTGAAGAACCAGCCCCAGAAGTAAATGCCGTTATCGGGATCGGGGTCTGCGTGGTAGGGAACCTTGTCTTCGCCGAGGCCCAAACCTGTATTGGTGCTCATGGTCGTGAGGACCGTGCCATCTTCGTCCTTGAAGGTGACGCTGTAGGTCCTGTCGCTGCCGGGCTTGGCAGGTATCCACTGCGTTTCACCGGGTGCAGCCTTCCATTCGTCAACGGTTTTATGGAACTGCATACATATGACGGCACATTCGGCGCGAGTTGCAATCCTTTCGGGCACAAAGGCACCACTGCCGTCGCCGACCATCAATCCGCGCTGCCAAAGGACAAGGATGCTCTGCTGTGCCCAGGATGCGCAGGTTGAGAGATCCGCCGGCTCGGAGTCGCTGACATTGTCGTCTCCGAGAGAAACACCGAACAGGGTGAAATACTTAACAAACAAAGTGGCAATTTCCTGCCGAGTCACAGGACGTTCCGGACTGAATTTACCATTACCGGTACCTGCGGTTATTCCGTATTTGGCAGCCCATGCAACCTGCGCTTCATACCAACTGCCGTGAGTGACATCGGAAAAACCCGTTTCACCGCGATAGTCTTCAAGATTGACACCGGCAAGATTTGCAAGCACTGTGACAACCATTGCACGAGTCATCGCTCCGTTTGGAGAGAACGTTGTTTCAGAAGTGCCTGAAAAAATGCCGTTATCTGTCACATAACAGATTGGTTCATAGTACCATTTGTCCTTCTTTACGTCGGTAAACTTGTCCGCCTTTGACGGCAGGCGGGTTGTAATTTGCATAGCTTCGTTGTTCTCTTCACTTGCATTTGCCGTCTGTGCTCCATTTGCAGATGCCAGCGAAAAAATCGGCACAATCTGTAACGCTAAGCAGAGCACAAGCAACAAGCTGACCGTTGTTTTGAAGATTCTGTTCATCATAAACCCCCCGGTTCTTTATTTCAAAAAGCTTATTAAACTGCATATTGAAAGCATAAATGGCAAACGTAAAATGCAGTCTGTCATAGACAAGGATAATTGGTATTAGGAATACCTCTTTTTACGAATAATATTATAAAGTATAAGCTGCTGAAAAGTCAAATAAAAATAAATCTCCCCTACTCTTTTCTAGTGGCAAAAGCAGAAAAAAAACTACAACAATATTTGAACTTTTTCCATTCTATTTTTTCCAATTTAGGTCCTTCACCGTCGTCAAAAAAACATATCTCGGCGGTTAAACTGATCAACCCACAAAAGAAACAGAAGTCTGTAAAATACAGACTTCTGTTTCTTGTATATTAAAAGATCAATCTAATTTGGCTGTTATATGGTTTTAGCCAACACCGTAGCTGACAGTGTAATACCCGTCAATAGAACTCAGATTGAAGCCAAGGTTCTTGACCTCAAGTAACATGGAGTAGAAGCGTGCACCACGCTGTGTATCGACCGTCTGGTCACACTGGACATCCGTGTTTCGCTGGCGGTAAACATTGAATACCTTTTCTCCGTTTATGTTGTTGACCGAGCAAAGATAGGAATCGAAGTTAGGATCGTCCAGGTATTCGTTGCTGTCTGTCGTTACAATGGCAAACAGTCTGCCGCCCAGACCCTTGGTTGCTTCATATTCCGGCTTGCAGTAGAAGGTCAGAATGCAGGTGTTGTTATAGATCGTCTTGTGGCACATGACATTGCCCTGCCACATTGCAGGTACAGGTGCTTCAAGAACGTTGCCATAGAATGTGGTTGTATTCTGCGTTCTGCGCATATAGTTCAGCAGAATGGCAGCAAATTCCGCACGGGTTGCAACACCGCCCGGGTCAAGCAGATTGGTTCCATCCTTCTGTCCCTTGCCGGAGAGGATGCCGAAGCCGAATGCCCAGCTCATCGCATTGTGTGCCCAGCTGCTGGTCTTGCCTGCATCGGGGAAGCCTGCGGTTGTAATGCAGTCATCTTCTTTATACATTGCAGAATAATCCGCATATCTCATCATGATCGAGGCAAGCTGCTCACGCGTGACTTCGGTGTCCGGCATAAAGTGACCCTTGCCATCACCGGAAACGATGCCGTTTTCGCTCGCCCAAAGGACAGCGTCGGTGTACCACTGGCCTTCCTTGACATCGGAGAATGGGTTGCCTGCAAAGGCAACCGGCTCGCCTTCCATGCGGTAAAGGATCGTAACGATCATCGCTCTGGAGCAGTTGACCTGCGGTCCGAAGGTGGTGGCACTCGTGCCCGCGATCAGCTTCTGACCGTAGCAGTAATTGACTGCATCGTAGAACCACTGGCTCGGCTTGACATCCGTAAAGCTCATGCCGCTCTGCCCTTCACGCCAGACTGCCTGCAGCTCTATGTTCCTGTCGATGACGAAGGTTTCGTCAATGATCTCGCCGGGCTTGTTCTTCAGCTCCCAGCCTTCGAAGTACATACCGTTAAATTTGCCTTCCGCGAAGGTCGTATTGACGGGGATCGGCAAAACGCCAATGCTCGTGTCATAAACAAAGCCTAGAATCCATTTCTGCTCGCCGGCAACGGTCCCGAAGTCACCGCAGTCAAAAGACGCATATGCATAAGTGATCTCCTTCAGGCAGATGCTCTTTGCGGCGTTGGACATCAGATCATGGTCATACCAGAAATCATTATTGCCGTCGGCATCGCAGAAATACAGCGGATACTCTTCGTCCGATGCGATCCATGACTGCTTGCAGAAGCCGCCGTCGTTTTCTGTGGAAGAAAGGACATTGCCGCCGGCATCACCGATTCTGTTGCCGAGCCTGACATTGCTCATATTGCCGTAATGGCCGCAGATGTAGACAGCAGCCACATCGCCGTGGATATCGGTAATACCGCCGTCGACCTGAAGCTGCGGCGCATCCTCGCTGCCTGATATCATCAGCAGGCCGAGGTTCTGCGCGGAAATATTCGTAATACCGCCGTTGATCGTCAGATTTGTGCAGCTCAAGCCAATGTAACGTTTGGTGTCGATCGTAAGCATGGTCTGGCTGAGAGAGCCGCCGCCCTTGACCTCCGGTCTGTCCACAGTCAGTTCGCTGCAGTAAAATGCAGCATCCATCATAGACTGCTCGCCGGTCACGGTCAGATCCGTCTTGTCAAGAAGAACGGGACAGTGCGTTGTAAAGCTGGTATGTACGGTCAGATTGCCGTCGTCAATGCTTGTGACCGTCAAGGATGCAGCGTTCAGGATCAGGACAGAGGGGATGATCTCATTGCTGCCCTTCAGAACAAGGTTTACATCTGCAGGTTCATTTGCATCGCCCAAGAACAGCAGACCGCAGTTGTATTTGTTTGCGCCGTCATAGCATTCCCATGAGCTGCCGACTTTGCAGTTGTCAAGCGTAATGGTGACATTGCTGCCGGTGCAGTCAACTGTAACTTCACCGTTGGGGAGCGTTGTCGTTCCCAGACCGCAGACGGTGCCGTTGACCCTCACGGTAAAGCCCACGCCTGCAGAGGCCGTCAGGCACACTGCCGGAAGCAGTGTCACGCACAGGCATACGCAGATGAGCAGGGATATGAGTTTCTTTTTCATTGGGATGCCTCCTGTCTCTTTTTTGCTTTCGCGATTTTATTATACATGATTTATAATACTTTTGCACCTGTTTTTTTCATTTTTTTTGCACAAACACCGCTATGTTCACAAACCTGCGGTTCGCTCCCGCGCCCTCCCAAGGCAAACAGTTACACGCCCCCATTGGGAAAAAATCAGAAAAACAATTCTTTTATCACGGAACGGAAACAAAATAGGATGCGTGAGAAAAGAGTGCCAGCTCGCGCCGCATTGCAAGCATTGCGGTGCAAAGTGTTTCCATCGGTGAGTCCTCTGACACAGACAATGGGGAAAGAACAAACACCACATCGCAGACGGCAGAATCATCCTTGTTGCTGTACATCTGCCCGAAAATCTCACCTTCCGTCTCTTTCTGGGCGAACAGAACGGAGCAAAAGGAACTCGGTGCGTTTCCTGTCTTTACGGCAAACAGCTCCACCCCGTTTTCACAGCGGCGCGCTGTGACAGTCCCCTGCCAGCGGCTTGGTACGGTCACGGCATAGGGCAGATTGAAAAAGGTCATTGCGCAGTCCGTCAGTCTCCGATATGCCATCAGCACTTGAACGATCTCGGCACGGCTCACCACCGAAGCAGGATCAAGCAGGACGGTATCATCGATCTTCTTCCCCGAGATCAGCTCGCTGCCGACCATCCACTGCATACTTTCCTCTGCCCATTCGCTGACCTCGCCGCAATCCGGGAAAGCAGAAAGGGACTGATAAGCATGGGGATCACGAAGTGCGCAGTCAGCTGCATACCTTGTGATAATGCACGCCAGCTGTTCCCTTGTGACAGGTGCATCCGGTGCAAATTTTCCCTCACCGATGCCGGAGACAATCTCACGCTCAGCTGCCCAAAAGACTGCATCGGTATACCAGCTTGCATCCGAAACATCCGAAAACGGTTTGCTTATTTCGGAGATCTCAGGGCTTCCCGCCATACGGTACAGCATTGTAACAACCATTGCGCGGGAACAAATCATTGCAGGGCTGAAGGTTGTCTCGTCCGTGCCTGCAACGAGTTCTGTTTCAACGCAATATGCCACGCTATCAGCATACCATGCTTCCGTCGGTACATCGTTGAATTGAATCTGTTCTCTCGGCTGCCAGCGTCCCTGCAGCGTGACATTCTCTGTCAAAATATAATTTTCATCGATGCGCTCGCCGTCAAGGTACCAGCCGTCAAAGTACAGGTGGTTAAACTCGCCGCTTTGAAAAGTCTTGTTCACCGGGACGGGCAGAATACCGATTTTTGTCTCGGCAGAACCATAGAAACGTTTGCTGCTGAGTTTGCCGAATGCGCCCGGATCAAATAGGACAGTCACCTCCCTGGTCTCTGCATTCGCCCATGCTCCGGGCAAAAGCAGCACCCCACAGATGCAAACGCAAAGAAAGAGCACTAGAATTCGTTTCATCGTCATCTCTCCTTTTTTTCATTATAACAAATTTCAAAAATCAAGCAAGTCTCATTTGTTAAATGACGAGGTTTATCAATGTCCCCATGTTGAAAGTGCATTTTCAAAGGAAACGTTGGCAAACTGATTTCCAACAGTGAAGTCAAATCTGACCAACAATGAATTGTGCTCAAGTAAAAGCACCCGATTTGTTTCCAAATCAGGTGTTTTATGCGGTAACGCGCCGCTTTTTGGGTGCAGATAAGCGGGATACTCCGCTTCGCTCCGTGACATTTCGCGTTTTCATGCTTCGCAAGTTTTTGCGCATAGCGCAAAGCTCGGCAAAGCCGAGCAGAAAACGCTCATGTTCGAACCTGCGGTTCGCTCCCACACTCCACCGAAAAAGAAAAGGACAGATGCAAAAGCATCTGCAAACTTTTCCGAAATTTGGATAAGCGGGATACTCTGCTTCGCTCCGTGACATTTCGCGTTTTCATGCTTCGCAAGTTTTTGCGCATAGCG
>JAKSPM010000036.1 GCA_024404825.1 Clostridia bacterium | reverse complement strand
AGTGAGAGTTGCTTGTCTTTCGGGCTTTCTTGACGTCTGCCAGCGTGCCAAAAAATACTTTTTTGACACGCTGAAGGCACCGCAGAGAGTTCTGCGGTGCCTTGTCATTTTCATTTCCCATGTCCGATAGACACATCATTTCCGCGCAGCGGAGGAAGCGATTTCCATGAAAACCGGTTCGGGTTCGGTTAACCCTCTACCCTGCTTCCTGCTCGTTCATCCACACGGGAAGAACATCATACAGGTGGTCTTTTTTGATGTGAGCAAGCTCGTGGGAAAGCGCCTTTTGCCGCTGTTCTTCCGTCAGATTGCTGTTGAGATAAATGTCAAACGATCCGTCGTCATTCGGCGTGACACAGCCCTCCACATGAGGCGGCATGGGCAAAAACCGAATATACGCGCTGCATCTTTCCATCAATTCCTACTCCTTCTTCCTTATCGCCTCGATTACGCGGACTGCCTGCTCGACCTCCTCTTTCGTTGCGTGCTTGGAGAGCTTAAAGAGCATACGCAGCTCGGGACGGGTCTTCAGCTCCTCCAGATAGTCTGCGAGCTCAGGGTCGGTACCGTCATCGGGGCGATCCTCCAAAACCTCAAATCTGGAAATGCCGAAATACTGCGCCAGCTTGCGCACAACCTCGGCAGAGGGCTCCTTGGTCTCATCCTGCTTCCACTTGGTCACAAGAGATTTGCTGATGCCTGCCTCCAGTGCCGCCCGGCTCGGACTGACGTTTTTCGCCTCGCAGAGCTTCACAAATCTGTCATAAAACACAAAATCACTTCCTGTTTGATTGTACACCTCTCACAAAGTTTACGAAAATGAACTAGTTAGGCTTGACAAGTTCACATAAATGAACTATAATGAGGCCGAAAGTTGAATTTCGCGAACCGTTTTCGCAAGATGTGTTTATTTCCATGAACAGTATAGCAAATGTGTTTCCGAAATTCAACACTTTTTTGCAAAAAAGTTGAATCACGTGACCACACCATAGCGGCACTTCCGGGACAGGCCGAGAATAGCACACAATGCGTCCCGTTTTTCGGGCTGTTTCCCGCTGCCGAACAGAGGAGAGAGGAGAACACAATGAACAAATTACCCGCGGTCCGCGACCCGGACCGGATGTACTGTGAAAGCGACGGCTGCTACTGCGCCGCCTGCGGCGATGCGATTGTGCCCGGGGAGGCGGCCTATTTTACCGGCGAGGGGCATCTGCATGAGGAGTGCCTGAGGGAATATGTTTTGGAGGAGTTCGGCACCGATGAGCTCGCGCGTTCGCTGGGCTTTGTGCGCCAATGAGCAGCTGCGGCGCAACAGAAAAGGTGCGGTGCCCCCTGTACCTTAAGGACTGCGGTACCCGCCTCAACTGCGAGGGCATCACGGACGAATGCACCCTGCAGCTGAACTTTCATACCAAGAATGCAAAAGACCAGCAGATCGCCATCTTCTGCCGGGATCGCTACCGAAACTGCGAGCTGTACGAAGCGATCATGAAGGCAAAGTATGCTGACCAATTTGACGCAGAACAGGAGGCACTCCATGGCAGCAGCTGACACCCCCTCGAGCCTGCGCAAACTGCGGCGGGCGGCAGATCACTTAGCGGCGGAATTAGAGCGTGCCTCCCGCGACAAGCAGCAGCTTTACCGTTATCTCGTCACGGAAAAGAACGGAACGAACACACAGGACACCGTCGAGCACATCCATGAAAAGGCAGATTTTAAGGCGGCGCGGGAGATGGCTGCGGCGATGAAGGAGCTGAACGGCCTTCTGTGTGACCTCTACGGTCTGAATGACACAAACGCGCAGACAGATAACGGCATCCGCGTCGTCCTGACCGGGGAAAGTGCCGATTGGGCTGAATAGGAGTTGTGAATGGACTATTTTCTCGGCGACCGCTCCCTGATTTCAGACAAGCAGATCGCCTTTTTTGAAGCGAAGGCCGGTCATATCGGCTTCGGCGGTGCACGCGGCGGAGGCAAATCCTGGGCGGTACGGACGAAGGCCGTTCTTCTTGCCCTGCGCTATGCGGGCATCCGCGAGCTGATCGTGCGAAGAACCTATCCCGAGCTCATCAACAACCACGTCACGCAGCTTCGCGCCGACACGGTGGGTCTTGCCACCTACAGCGACAAGGAGAAAGTCCTGCGCTTTTCAAACGGCAGCACCATCCGTTTTATGTACTGCGCCCACGATGCGGACTTAGACCGCTTGCAGGGCACGGAATACGACATCATCTTCTTTGACGAAGCGACCCAGCTCTCGGAGCACCAGATGCGGACGATCTCCGCCTGCCTTCGCGGTGCAAACGACTTCCCAAAACGCATTTATTACACGATGAACCCCGGCGGACAGGGACACAGCTATATTAAACGCATCTTCATCGACCGGCGGTATGAAGCGGGCGAGGACCCGGACGACTATGTATTCATCCAGTCCCTCGTCACGGACAACAAGGCGCTCATGCAGAAGCAGCCCGATTATGTGCGTCAGCTCGAAGCACTTCCGGAAAAGCTCCGTGCGGCATGGCGCTATGGCCGCTGGGACATCTTCGAGGGGCAGTTTTTTGAGGACTTCCGTCTGACGCCCGATCCCGAGTGGGCACAGGCTCTGGGGCTGAGTGAGGAGCAGGCATACCGGCAGCGTCGCTTTACCCATGTCATAGCTCCCTTTGACCCGCCGCGGGCGTGGAAGATCTACCGCTCGTTCGACTGGGGCTACTCCCGTCCGTTTTCGTGCGCGTGGTGGGCAGTGGATTTCGATGGCAGGTTCTACCGCATTTTAGAGCTCTACGGCTGCACAAAACAGCCCAACGAGGGCGTAAAGTGGACGCCGCAGAAGGTTTTTTCGGAAATTGCCCGCATCGAGCATGAGCACCCATGGCTTGCGGGCAGAAAAATCGAGGGTGTTGCCGACCCGGCGATCTGGGATGCCTCCACGGGTGAATCCATCGCCGAAACGGCAGCGGCGTACGGCATTTATTTCAACCCCGGCGACCACAAGCGCATCCCCGGCTGGATGCAATGTCACTACCGGCTTTCGTTCGATGAAAACGGCTACCCGATGATGTATGTCTTCGACACCTGCAAGGCATTTATCCGCACGGTGCCGCTGATGGTTTTTGACGAACAGAACGCCGAAGACTTGGACACAGCTCTGGAGGATCACGTCTGCGACGAATGGCGGTATCTGTGCATGGCGCGGCCGATCAGACCCAGCCTGCCGCAGACCGCGCTTCGTCCGGCGGTCGATCCCCTGGATCTTTTGAAAAAGAAAGGAAAATAACATGAAGCTATTTGAAAAATTCCGCGAAAAGGCGGAAGAAGCGGCGGCACAGCTTCCCATCGGCGATCAAGAGCTTACCATGGCAATGGAGCTCCTGCGCCGCTACAAGGCGGGAAAGGCAAATGCAGACCGCCGCATTGTGGAAAACGAGCAGTGGTGGAAGCTGCGGCATTGGGATTATATGGATAATCCCACCACCGAGCTCAAAACCAAGTCTGCGTGGCTCGTCAACATGATCCTTGCCAAGCACGCGGACGCCATGGACGCGTTTCCGGAGCCGTGCTTCCTGCCCCGGGCGCAGGATGACGAGGCCGAGGCAAAAACGCTCTCTTCCATTGTCCCGGTCATTCTGGAGCAGAACGATTTTGAAGCGGTCTGGTCGGATAACTGGTGGAAGAAGCTCAAGTCCGGCGCCGGCATCTATGGCGTCTTCTGGGATCACCGCAAGCTGAACGGTCTGGGCGATATCGCCATCACAAAGATCGACCCGCTGAATCTTTACTGGGAGCCGGGCATCACCGACCTGCAAAAATCGAAGCACCTGTTCCATGTGGAGCTTACGGACACCGAGCTTTTGGAGCAGCAGTACCCGCAGCTTGCAGGCAGGCTCTCCGGCAAGAGCTTCACCGCCGCACGCTATCTCTACGATGATTCGGTCGATCTCAGCGGAAAAACGCCTGTCATCGACTGGTACTATCACAAGCTCATCGGCGGCAGAAACACCCTGCAATACGTGCAGTTTGCGGGCGATACCGTGCTCTACGCCACGGAAAACGACCCGGAAAGTGCCGAGCGCGGCCTGTACGACCACGGAAAGTACCCCTTTGTGGCGGATGTAATGTTCCCCGAGGAGGGTACCCCGCTCGGCTTTTCCTATATTGACCTGTGCAAGGATCCGCAGCGGCAGATCGACCTGATGAACACCGCCATCGTCTCCAACTGCATCGCGGCAGCGACCCCGCGTTATCTCGTGCGCGGTGACGGCGGTATCAACGAGGAAGAGTTCGCCGATCTCACGAGGACATTTGTCCATGTGCAGGGCTCTTTGGACGAGGCCGCCCTGCGGCAGATCACCATCAGCCCCCTGAGCGGCAATTATCTGAACATTCTCTCGTCGAAAATCGGCGAGATGAAAGAGACGACCGGCAACCGCGACGTCTCCAACGGCGGCACAGCCACCGGTGTCACGGCAGCCTCCGCCATCGCCGCCATGCAGGAGCAGTCCGGCAAGCTCTCGAGAGATCAGATTCAGAACAGCTATCGCTGCTACCGCAAGGTCAATGAGCTTGTTGTGGAGCTGCTGCGCCAGTTCTACACCGTGCCGCGGCAGTTCCGCATCACGGGAGAGCTCGGCCGCCGCGCCTTTGTTACCTTCGACAACCACGGCCTTTCCGGCAAACCGCAGGGGACAGATTTCGGGCAAGATATGGGGCTGCGTGCGCCGCTGTTCGATATTGAGATCACCTCACAGCGGCAGAACGCCTATACGAAGCTTTCTGCAAACGAGCTTGCCCTGCAGCTGTTTCAGCTCGGTTTCTTCAATCCCGCGCTCTCCAATCAGGCGCTTCCGTGCCTGCAGATGATGGATTTCAAGGGACGCGAGGAAATGATGCAGGCGATTTCGGAAACCGCCTCCGCATTGCCGGCAGACGTGCCGATGCAGTCCGCCGCCCCGTCGATGTCCGCGCAGAAAAAGGCAGACCGGATGGAGCAGGCACGCGAAAACGCCCGCGCGGCAACGAGGCCGAGGCAATGATAAAGCTCAAGCTCTCCCTGTGCCGTCTGCTTGCGGACGGACACGCAAATCAGAACGTCTGCGGCAGCGACATCGTCTGCGCGGCCGTCTCCACCTTGATTACGACCCTTGTGCGCCGGCTTCTCAGTCTCGAGCGCAGCGGTCAGGCAAACAAGGTGCGTTTTCAGGTGGAGCGGGGGCACGCAGGCATCTGCTGTGAGGACTCGATTGATGCAAGAATGGCCTTTGCCTTTGCCGAAACCGGCCTTCGCGCCCTTGCCGAGGACTACCCGGACTATATCTGCATTGACCACGGCAGGCCGAAAAAGTCGGAACTGTTCCGAAAAGGAAGGTAAATTTCTGTTTAGCGCAGCATTCGCAGGGTGCGGTCTTGACCGCACCGAAAAGGTTGGAATAACGGAACGGTCAAGACCGTTCCCTACAGTCTAAAACAACAAGGAGGAGCCTATGAACCTCAATTTATTTCAAGCTGATTCCGCGGATAATTCCGCGATGACGGGACTCGCCCACCGACGGGCTGACGGCCTCGCCCACCTTACGGGCAGTGAACCATTCCTGCTTTTGCAGCTGTTTGCGGACGGCGCCGACGGCGGCGCTGGCGCGGACGCGGGCGCAACTTCCTCTCCCGACGCCGGGGAGATGCCACAGGAGAGCTTTGACGCGCTCATCAAAGGCAAGTACAAAGCCGACTTTGATAACCGCGTTCAGGCGATCATCAAAGCGCGTTTCCGTCAGAGCCAAGCCCTTTCGGAGGACGCAAAGCCCATTATTTCATCCCTTGCCGAAAAGTACGGCATGGGAGACGACGCCGACAAGGTCGATCTCAAAGCCCTGCATACGGCAATGACACAGCAAGAGGACGGCGCTCAAAGAAAGGAAGCCGCCCGGCGCGCAGCCTATGAGAGCATTCTTGCCCAGACAGAAAAGGCAAAGAAGCTCTACCCTGCCCTGGACTTAAACGCCGAGCTGGACAATCCCGCCTTTGCACGCCTGCTGAGCAGCCGTGTGCCGGTGCAGACGGCATATGAGGTCATCCACAAGGACGAGATCCTGCGCGGCTCCATGGCTTACGCTGCGAAGGTCGCGGCACAGAAGGTCGGTGCCGCCGTGCAGTCCAACGCCCGCCGCCCCGCGGAAAACGGTCTTTCCGGCAGCAGCGGAGCAAACGTCAACGTCTCCGACCCGCGCTTTCTGACAAAGGAAATGCGGCAGGACATCCGAAAACGTGTCCGCCGCGGAGAAAAAATCATCTGGTAACGCTTCGGGGGCGAAGCACCGTCCCCACCAAAAGAGAGGAGAATTTTATGAGAGAATTTTTGAACAGTCTTCAGTTGTTTGCAGACGCAGGCAGTCTTGTCAACGGCACGGCGAATGCCGTCAACGCCTACACCGGCGAATCTGTTCCCGGCACCGAGGGTGCGATGTCTTCCACGATGAAGACCTACTATGACACAGAGCTTCTGGAGAACGCCAGAGAAAAGCTGGTCTTTTCCCAGCTCGGCAAAAAGCAGCCGCTTCCCGCCAACCACGGAGAAACCGTCGAATGGCGCAAGTGGAACACCTTTGACAAGGCGCTCACGCCCCTGACCGAGGGCGTCATTCCCACGGGTCAGAAATTCGGTCAAAGTGCGATCAACGTCACCGTCCAGCAGTACGGCGACTATGCCGCCATCACCGACCGCCTCGACCTGCACGCAGTCGATGACGTCATTCTCGGCGCGACCGAGGAGATGGGTGCTGCCGGCGGTGAAACTGCCGATACCCTCGTAAGAAACGAGCTGGTGACCGGCACCTCCGTCATCTACGCCGACACCCTCGACGCAGACGGCAACTGTTTATCCACGCCCGTTGGCCGTTACGCTCTGCGCCATGACAACAACCGCCTGACCCCCGATATGGTCAACAAGGCCTACACCTTCCTGAAAAAGCAGAAGGCGCCCTTCTTCAAGGGAAACAAGTATGCTGCGGTCATTCACCCCTCCGTTGCCTACGACCTGCGATCGAGTAAGGACTGGATCGAGGCGCACAAGTATTCTGAGGCGACCGAGATCTTTACCGGCGAGATCGGCGAGCTGCACGGCGTGCGATTCATTGAATCCACCGAAGCGCCGATCATCACCAACCTTCCTCTGGACAGCAGCAATTATTCTTTGGAGATCACGGCTTACACCGGCCTTGACACCACCGCAAGCGCCGATGCGGGCGTGACGACCAAATACAAGGCAACCATTGATGAAATGGTTGACGATCCGCAGAACTACGTCGGCAGAGAGGTCTACTTTTACGACGAAGGCACATCCGCAATGACCGGCGTAAACCGCATCGTCGGCGCAACGATTTCCGACGATGGCTGCTTTGTATGGCTGGAAAACCCGCAGCTCGGCGCGGTCTCCGGCGATTATCTCTATCCGGGTGAAGGCGGCGACAGCGAATACTCCGCGAAAAAGCCTGTCGCGGTCTATTCCACGCTGTTCTTCGGCAAGGATGCGTTCGGCGTTGTAGAGCCCGAGGGCATGGGCATGGAAATGATTATCAAGGATGCCTCCGAGGTCGGCGGTCCCCTGAATCAGTTCAGCACCGTGGGCTACAAGTTTGAAAACGCCACCAAGATCCTCGACCAGAACCGCATGGTACGCGTGGAAAGCTGCTCGGCCTACTCCCTCCAGGACGAAACCAACTAAGTTTTAAGGGGGAACGGCGTGCCTGTCGTCTGCGGATGAGCAGCGGATCGTTTGCCTTATCCGTTCAGTTCAGAAAACAGGAAATACACAAAGTATTCCCATATTTTCTGAACTTTCGCCTAAGACAAAATCTCTCGCTGTCATTCCTTACCGACCGCCACCCCGCTCCCCCGGCGGAATCTCTGAAAAATCGTCTGCGGCTGAATCGCGGATCTTTTTCAGCAGATTCCCGATCCCCGGGGAGGCTCCGAAAGGAGTCTCCCCAACTGAAAGAAAGGAGATCCTTCTATGGCAGAAAAAAAGAAACCCTTTGTGGCTCCGACCATGAAGAAAATCGACCTCCCCCCTGACCCCATGCAGGAGCTTGTGGAGGTATATCTTCCCAAGGCGACCGGCAGAGAGGAGAATTTTGTTTTTGTCGGCCTCAACGGTAAGGGCTATCAGATCAAGCGCGGCGAGACCGTCAAGGTACCACGTCCGGTCTATGACATTCTGGCGGCCTCCGAGCGGGCATCTGAAAAACAGGAGGCATTTTTGGCTGCACAGCGTGAGCGCGCACAAAGCACTGCCTTCCGCCTGTAAGGGGAGGATGCACGCATGACCGTACAAAATGCGATTGACGAGGCAGACCGCCTCCGTCCGAACGATTTCACGCAGGTGCAGAAGGTGCGCTGGCTCAGCGATCTGGACGGTCTGATCTTCCGCGAGGTGATCCTCACGCACTGCGATGCGCCGCTTACGGATTATTCCGGGCACAGCGAGCTCACGGACGAGCTGCTCGTGCCGTTTCCCGACGAGGGGCTGTATCCGCTCTTCCTTGTGATGGAATATGACCTGCATAACGGCGAAGCAGGCAAATACAACAACTCCTCCGCCGCCTTTTTATCGGCATATCAGACCTATGCCAACGCCTACAACCGCACCCATTTCCCGGTCAGTGACGGGAGGTTGAGATTCTGATGAACATTCCGAAGCAAGCACCCATCGCCTTCAAGCGAAATTATCTGCGCAGCTTTCCGGGCTATCATCACATCCCCGTGAACGAGACCGGCTCCTGTTACGATATGAAAAACCTCTGCGGCGATCACTTCCCGGTGCTCTCGACAAGAGCTCCTCGTGCAAAAAATCTCCGCCTGATCGACGGCACCGATATTTCCAAGGCCGTTGCCCTGCTCGGCAAGGAACACCTGTTCGCGGTCAACCGGGACGGAACCGTCGCCTCGGGCGGACATACGGCCTCCATCGGACTCGAGACGCTGCCGGGGTATTCCCTGGACATTCAGGCAGATCTGGAAATGCATCTTTCCGTGGAGGAGCAGACCTTCCTCAACGCCGTTGCAAGCGAGGAAGGTAACCACATCTTTATCTACGTTGCCCATTCCGATCAGTGGTACTACCGTTTTTCGCCCGTCGATCTGGAGGATTACGGAATCTCGATGGCCTTCTATCAGCCGACAGACCGCGAATCGTTCACCGTCAGCGTCGTTCCGACCCGCTATATCCCGGAATCACTCCTGCCGAAAAAGCTCGTTTCGATCGGCGCTGTTGTATGCATCTGGCCGGATAAGTGCTGGGTCAACGCCGTGGAGCTGGCAGCAGGCGAAGAAATGGTTCCGGGCGTCAACTGCGGCAAAATGGAGAGGACCTACGACACGGATAACTACATCGTCAGCGGGGTTCCGGTCTCCATCACCGTTCAGCCCTGCAAGCCGGACGGCACATGGTTTTCGGGGCTTATCAACTCCGACACCGCCCCCATCTCCCCGAAGGACGGGGATTACTGGCGGGATGTCAGCAACCAACCCTTTTCCATCCGCCAGTACAACGCGGCGACCGAAACCTGGAACCCGATTGAATACTGTACCTCGATCCTGTGTGAGCGGATCGACACCTTCTTCCATGCCGGTGACCGTGTGCGTATCGACTGCTATGAGGATGGCGAGCGCAGTGAAAAGGTCGGCGGACAGGATCTGCGCTGCACGGTCCGTGCCGTTGACACCTTCCGGCATCAGCTCATTGTTGACGGTCTGTATGTAAACAAGGAGTATCACACCGTCACAACGCTGACAAGACTCGTTGCCCGGCTTCCCGTGCCGGAAATGGACTATGTTGTGGAATGCGGCAACCGTCTCTGGGGCTGCTTCCGCGGCAGAACGGAGGGGCAGTACATCAATGAAATCTATGCCTCTGCGCTCGGCGACTTCCGCAACTGGGAAACCCTGGAGGGCATCTCCACCGACGCCTATGCCTCCTCGAGAGGCTCCGACGGCGTGTTTACCGGCGCGGCGGTACTCGGCGGCTGCCCGCTGTTTTTCAAGGAGGACTGCATGGAAAAGGTCTACCCCTCCGCCACCGGCGCACACAGAATCGTCACGATCGACTGTGACGGCATTGCCGAGGGCTGCTGGCAGACCGCCGTTGTCATTGACGGAGTTCTTTACTACAAGGCGCGCAACGGTGTGTGCCAGTATGTCGGCTCGATCCCCCGTCACATCGACGAAGCCTTCGGCGGCATCCGCTTCAGGCAGGGCGTTGCGGGCAGACAGGACAAAAAATATTATCTTTCCATGCAGGATCTGAGCGGTATGTGGCACCTGTTTTATTACGACACCGTGCGCGCCTTGTGGTACCGGGAGGACAACACCCGCTTCCTGTGCGCCGCGGATTTCTGCGGCGTGCTGTACTACATTGACGAGGCCAAGACCGTCAACGGCATCGGCTGCCCGGGAGAAGAGACGATTGCCTGGAGGGCGGAGTCCGGACTTCTCGGTCTTGCCTCTCCGGATCACAAATACATCTCCCGTCTGGATCTGCGGATGGTACTCGCTCCGGGCGCAAGCTGCAAGGTCTATGTCAGCTATGACGACACCCCGGATGATGAATACTGGATCTTAAAATGGGAAGTCGAAAACACCGTCTCGGCAGTCATGAAGACCGTCACCGTGCCGATCCTGCCAAGGCGCTGCGACCATATGCGCCTGCGTCTGACGGGCGAGGGTGCCTGGGCGCTTTACTCCGTCGGCTATAACACCGAGAACGGAAGTGATGAAAATGTATGATCTGCCGCCAAGACCCCAGGGCAGCCTCGAGCAGCAGCTCACGGCACTTTGGGACTATCTGTATCAGCTTGTACAGAGAATGAACACGGAGGAACATTGATGGAAGAAGAAAAGAAACGCGTACAATACACCGACCCCGACGGCCATGTGCAGGACGGCTGGGCGATCGACGGCCATGTCTATCAGGATGAGGCAGGAACAATGCCCATGCCGGTCGGCTCGTCCTACACGACTCCCGACGGAAAAACCTACACGCAGACCGCCACCGGAGGGCAGTATGTCGGGCAGCACACACAGCCCGCCCCCTATTATCAGCAGATGGAGCAAGTGATGTCGAAAATTGAAAACAACGAGCCTTTCTCGTTCGATCTTGACGGCGACACGCTCTATCAGCAGTATAAAAACCAGTATGAGCGCGAAGGCCAGCTTGCCATGAAGGACACCTACGGGCAGGCCGCAGCCCTCACGGGCGGCTATGGCTCGACCTATGCCGAAACGAGCGCTCAGCAAGCCTATGAGCAATACCTTGACAAGCTCAACGACAAGGTACCGGAGCTTTATGACAAGGCACGCGATGCATATGACGCCGGACAGGATGCGCTCTATGAAAAGTGGAAGCTGCTCTCGACGCTCTATTCGCAAGAGCAGGACGCACAAAGCACACAGGCAAAGTCGGCCTATGAGCTTGCCCTGCTGACGCTCAAGTCCGGCGCAATGCCGAACGATGACCTGCTCAATCGCGCCGGGATCGACCCGGAGACCGCCCGAACTCTGCAAAAATACTATGCTGCTCTGCTTGCGGCAGAGCAGCCGGGCGTCTATGGCAGCATCTACGGCGGCGGTACAGGCTCCGGCAGCGGCGGAGGTTCCGGTGGAGGCTCCGGCAGCGGAGGTTCCGGCAGCGGAGGTTCCGGCAGTGGCTACGGCGGCGCCGGTTACTCGGAGGGCGCTCTGGAGCTCATCAAAACAAATCTGCGCAGTGCCGCAGAGGCCGGGAACTATCTTCTCGTGAAGCAGATCCTCGCCGAGGCCATGCAGACCGCAACGAAGAAGCAGATGGAAATTTTGCAGGCGATCGTCAACACCTACGCCATGCAGGATTGACCCGCTCGCTAAAGCGCAGCAACAACCAAGGCTCCCCCGATGCGGGGGGGAGCCTCAGACTGTCAATAAACCCCGAAACCGTCAAAGTCGAGATTCGGAACGAGGCATT
>JAKSPM010000035.1 GCA_024404825.1 Clostridia bacterium | reverse complement strand
AGTAAAATGCGCAAATTGTTCAACCAAGTTGCGACGGTTTGACCGAATGGCGCACCATGTGCGCCGTTCGCGAACATTCTGTTCGCAAAGTCCACCAAATGTGGACTTTGGTCAATAAGTCATAAGGTATTGTCCCATATTTTTCGGCTTCTGTCAATAAATTCCGCAAGATATCTTCCGAAGGCAAAACAAAAGAGGTCGAAAAAGCCTCTTTTGTTTTGTTATTGTGTCTGCTCCTCGAGCGCGAACTCTGCGGAGAAGTATTTGGAATTGCGGAAAATGATAACATTTACCTGATCTCCGGGATGACAGGATTCCAAAACCGAAGCAAGCCCGGCGGCGGAGACAATGCTCTGCCCGTCCAGTGTGACCAGGATATCGCCGTAACGCAGGCCTGCGGCGTAGGCGTTGGAGCTATCTGCCACAGAGGTGATGAACACACCCTCCGGAAGACCGAGGTAGGCTCTTTGAAGAGCGTCCATCTCCGCAACGGTGATCTGCATCGTGGCTCTTCCGGAGACGTAGCCGTGCGCCATCAGTTCGCTGACGACCTTGCGGACATTGTTCGAGGGAATGGCAAAGCCGATGCCCTCCACCGGGGAGGACTTGCTGTCAACCTTTGCGGTGTTGATGCCGATGACCTCTCCGTAGCAGTTGATGAGCGGACCTCCGGAGTTGCCGTTGTTGAGGGCGGCATCGGTCTGGATCAGGGTCATTGCCGTGCCGCCGATATCGACCTCGCGATTGATCGCGGAGACGATGCCGCTTGTCAGCGTGCCGTAGAGCTTGGTGCCGAGGGGACTTCCGATGGCGGCGACCGGCTCGCCGACAAGCAGAGCATCGGAGTCGCCCATGACGGCGGGGGTGAGTCCCGTGGCGGCGATCTTCAAAACGGCAAGGTCGCTGATTTCATCAGAGGCAAAGACGGTGGCGGGGAATTCGCGGCCGTCACTGAGCGCAACGGTGAGCCGGGGGCTGCCGCTGAGCAGATGTCGATTGGTGACGAGGTAGCCGTCGGAGGTGAGAATGACACCGGAGGCAACATCCTCCCCGGCAAGAACCGATGAGGTGCAGACCGTGACGACACTCGGGCTGACCTTTGCATAGATCTCCGGCAGACTGAGTGTGTCGCGCTCCTGCCAGTCGGGCGAGTCAAACGAGGAATCCGATGCAAAAGGATCGGAGAATCCGCGCGAGCGGCGGTTGACAGGCGACTGGGAATTTTGCGGGACTATGCGGATGAACAGACCGCGTTCCGTGCGGTCAAAGCGAATCATGAAAAAATGAGAAAAGACGATGAACGAGGCAAAAAGCAGCAGCAGAAAGCTCAAGCCGACGATCAGGCCGACGGAGCGCTTTTTTTTTCGCGGCTTCACGCCGGTGCCGTAGCTGGCTTCCCTGACGGCAGATGCCGCAGGATCATTGCCGCCTTTTTGCGGGACGAGATCAGGTTGATTCATTGGTCTGCCCCCTTTCCGGCATGGTCTTGCTGCTCACGGGCAGGGTAAAGGAAAATTCTGTTTCGCCGTCGCGGGAGGAGACAAAAATATCCTCGCCGTGGCTGCAAATGATGGTTTTTGCAATATACAGGCCGAGACCGACGCCGTCGCGGTCGGCGCTGCGGCTCTTATCGGTCTTGTGGAAGCGCTCGAAGACCAGCGGCAGCTCGGAGGCAGGGATCGACTGCCCGGTATTTTTCACGCTGACGCTGACCTTGTTTTTCCGCGTCTGTACAGTTACACCGAGACTGCCGCCCTCGTCGCAAAATTTCACGGCGTTGTCGATCAGGTTGTAGACGACCCGCGTGATGGAATCCGGCTCTGCATAGACAAACAGAGGGTTGTCGGGGAGTGCGGCTTCCACGCAGAGCCGCTTCTCATTGATGCGCTGCTCAAACGAAAGCAGTACGCGGCCGACGGTCTCGCCGATGTCAAAGTGCGCCCGCTGATCCTCGCGGATGCCCTGAGACTGCATCCGGGAAATTTCCAGCATACTGCGTACCAGACGCGAGAGCCTGCGTACCTCGTCGGAGACGATGCCCATGTATTTGGAGTGCTGCTCCTTCGGGATCGTTCCGTCAAGCATCCCGTCGAGGTAGCCGGAGATGGTCGTCATCGGCGTTTTCAGTTCGTGGCTGACGTTAGCGATAAATTCCTGCCGCTGTGCCTCGGCACTTTGCAGGGAGGCGGCCATGTTGTTAAAGGCGACTGCGAGCTCCGCAAATTCTTTGGAATAGGGCTTGTCGGTCGGGACGCGGGTGTCCAGCTGCCCGTGACCGAGATCTCTTGCCGCCGAGGCCAAAGAACGAAGCGGCTTACTCTGCCGGTTTGCGACAAAGAGCATGATGATGAGAACCAGGGTCAGGACGCAGGCGGCGGTCAGAATAAAGACCGTTGTTGCCTTGCGCAGCATCGTATGGATCTGCGCCATCGGCAGCGAGGAGACGGCAAGGCCGATCGCTTTTCCGTCAACGGACTTGATCGGTACGGCAACGGCAAGCCGCGTCTGGCCGTAGATCTCGGTGACCATATCGGTGGAGACGGAGCGCCCCTGTTTCACGGCCTGCGTAAAGAACGCTTCGTCAATGGTGCAGCCGCAGTGCTCACAGAGCTGAAGATCCTCCGAGCAGAGAATGACCGTACCCCGGCTGTTGATGATCAGGGTCTGCGTATCGGTCAGACGGGAGGAGTAGGACAGATCCATATAAAGGTCAAGATTCTGTTCCGGGGAGCCGATGCTCGCATAGGCGCTGACAAGCTCCGCCGAGGCGCTGGCGCTGCTGTAAAGAGTCTCCTCGTTGGTAGAGACGAAGTGGTTATACAGAAATAACTGCGAGAAAACCCCGAGGAAGAGAAAGGCCGCAAGCAGCAGCAGAGCCGTCGGGAGGAACAGACGCAGGAAGTTTGAACGCATTTATTCCACCTCAAATTTGTAGCCGACGCCCCAGACGGTGCGAAGCGCCCAACGGTCGGAGACATTCTCCAGCTTCTCGCGCAGACGCTTGATGTGGACATCTACGGTGCGGGTGTCGCCGAAATAGTCAAAGCCCCAGACCTCGTCCAGGAGCTGGTTTCGCGTGAATACGCGGTTGGGATTGGAGGCCAGATGGAACAGAAGCTCCATCTCCTTCGGCGGAGTGGCGATACGCTTGCCGTCAACGATCAGTTCAAAGGCATCAAGATCAATGAGCAGCTTGTCAAACGACAGCTTCTTTTCGTCCTTGCTGACCTCAATGCCGCTGCGGCGCAGAACGGCTTCAATGCGCGCCAGAACCTCTTTCATTTCAAAGGGCTTGGTGATATAGTCGTCGGCACCGCTCTTCAGCCCCTGCACCTTATCGGCGGTCTCGCCCTTGGCGGTGAGCATGATGATCGGCACATCGGACTCTGCGCGGATGGTCTTGCAGACGCTCCAGCCGTCAAGCACGGGGAGCATGATATCCAAAAGGATCAGGAGCGGCTGATGCTGACGGAACATCGAAATGCCGGAGCCGCCGTCGGAGGCAATTACGACCTCGTATCCGTCCTTTTCCAGGTAGAGCCGCAGAAGATCGGCAATATTGCTATCATCTTCAATGATGAGAATTGTTTTAACCATAAAGAGCCCTCCCAGACATTCTTCAGGCTTATTATAACGCCTTTTTCTGAAATTGGGTGAATTTTTTGTAAAAACTGCCTTATTTTCTGAAATCCGGCGGAAAAAATCGTCTTTTCAAGTTGACAAACCGAAGCCGGGCAAGTATAATGAACTGGCCTGCGTAAGCGGGCATATCCTTGGCAGCGTTCAAACGCTGCCCAATCAGTCCAAAAGGAGGTGCAAACAACATGGCTAAGATTTCCGCAAAGTATGAAGTTCTGTATATCATCAACCCCGAACTGGGCGAGGAAGATATTGCAGCTCTCGTGGAAAAGTTCAAGGCAATGGTTGAAGCAGAAGGTACCCTTACCAGTATCGAGGAATGGGGCAAGCGCAGACTTGCTTATCCCATCAATGACCTGGCCGAAGGTTACTATGTTCTCATGACTTGTGAATGCAAGCCCGAGTTCCCCGCAGAACTCGACCGTGTCTTCAAGATCAATGAAAACATTATGCGCAGCCTGATTACCGCAATCGAAGAGTAAGGAGGCAATCACATGCTGAACCATATCGTTCTCATGGGCCGTCTTACCCGTGACCCGGAGCTCCGCCGCACCGGCAGCGGAACCGCCGTGGCATCGTTCTCCATCGCCGTTGACCGCGATTTCGCAGCACAGGGCGCGGAGAGAGAAACGGATTTCATCGACATCGTTGCATGGAGAAACACGGCTGAGTTCGTCAGCAAGTATTTCACCAAGGGCCGCATGGCGGTGGTTTCCGGCCGTCTCCAGATTCGCAACTGGAACGACAAGGAAGGCAACAAGCGCCGTACCGCAGAGGTCGTGGCAGACAATGTCTACTTCGGCGACTCCAAGCGTGACGGAGCACCCGCAGAGCAGGGCTTCTCGGCTCCGGCAAGCGCGCCGGTCTCCGACTTCGCAATGCTTGAAGGTGACGACTCTGACCTTCCGTTCTGATTTGAACTTACTTCACAAGAGATTCTGAAAAGGAGGAACCGTTATGGCAAACGAAAGACTTCGTCCCCGTAAGCGCAAGAAGGTATGTAACTTCTGCGTCGATAAGGTGACCAGCGTTGACTATAAGGACACTGCAAAGCTTCGCCGCTACATTTCCGAACGCGGCAAGATCCTGCCCCGCCGTACCACCGGTACTTGCGCAGCACATCAGCGTCAGCTGACCATCGCTATCAAGCGTGCTCGTCAGATTGCCCTGATGCCCTATGTTGCAGACTAATTTGAACAAAAAATACGCTGCCTGAACAGGCAGCGTATTTTTATCAATGATATAATTTCCGGCAAACTGTATTCGGAGCAAGAGCCCCGTTCCGTATCTTGATTTTGACGGTTTCGGGGTTTATTGACAGTCTGAAATGACCATGGAGCTCCATGGTCATTTTTTAATATTAAGGAGATTCCTCGTCCGGCGGATCGGGGAAGGGGGCATCTGTCGGCTCCTCTTCCTGCGGCGGCGGGGAGGGCTCCGTGGGCTCGGTTTCTTCCTCTTCAGGAGGGCCGACGGTCGTGATCTTGTCGCGGACATTGTAGACCGAGACTGCCATTTTCGTGCGCTCTAACAAATCGCCGTTTTCCGCGTACAGGCAGCGATAGGTCTGTACATAATAGCCGGTGATGGGCGTCTGTGTGACCTTCTCATAGCCCGGCTCCTGCGTCCAGTCGATCTTTTCACGCTCCTGGGGCTCGTAGGTCTCAATGACCTCGTGATCCATGAAGATATAATTGGTGTCTTTTTTGGTGCCGCAGATGGTGATGTTGACACAACCGTTATTCGTGTTTGCGTAAATGATAATGGGATGGCCGGAGGTGTTGCGGAATCGCAGATCCTGATCGCCCCAATAGATCGAGGCATCCATTCCCAGGGGGATATAGGACACGGCGAACTGATGCACATGACGTTCAACGATCTCCAGGTCAGACTTCATCGCCACAAGGTAGAGTGTGGAGGCAACCTGACAGATACCGCCGCCGGTTTCCTCCTTGACATCGCCGGCAGAGTAGATGGAGGCGGGCAGATAGCCCTTTTCCTCGGTACGCTCGCCGACTGTCTGGTTGAACGAGAAAATGGCACCCGGCTGCACGATGGTGCCGTTGATCGCGGCACAGGCAAGCTCTAAATTGACTGTGCGGTTCCAGTTGCCCATGTTGTCCGTGGAGAAGGTGGCCAGCACGTCTGAGCCGACGGTTTCGCTTGAGGCTGCTTCTTCCGTTTCGGTGGGCTCGGTTTCCTTCGTGGAGGAGGCCTGCGTGACAGCCGTGGTTTTGGTCGCGGGGGCTTTTTTCGGAGTATCGTCTTTGCCGCAGCGGGAAAGACAGACGATCACGACGATCAGAAATGCCAAAATCGCAAGCAGTGCGATCAGCTTCAGGAAATCATTATTTTTTTTCGGCGGGCGTCTGCGGCGGCGATAAGCCGTGGAGCTTGCGACAGATGCGCTGCTTGTGCCGGTCGATTTTCCCGCGCCGGACGGTCTTTGATAGTTGGACGGCTTTCGCGTGTTTGTTCGCCGTCTCGAGGTCGTATTTGCCACAAAACGCCCTCCTTTCCCAGGTTATCAGAACTTTATTATATTCATTCACCGCCTCTGCGTCAACCGTCAATTCCGCCATTCGGCGGCTTTTTTTGACAAGTTTCTTTTTTTCGTTGAATAATTCGACATAAACGTATATAATAGCTCTATACCAACAAAAGGACATAGCCACCATGGATACGATCATTCTGATCCCTGCTTATATGCCGGATGAGACCCTTGTAGGTCTTGCACGTGAGCTACGGGAAAAGCAATTTCATATTCTGATCGTCAATGACGGCAGCGGCGAAGCCTACGCCCCGATTTTTGAGCGGGTCAGCGAGTATGCCGAGGTCATCGGCTACGAGAAAAACTGCGGCAAGGGCTACGCGCTCAAGTACGGGATGCAGCACATCCGCAACGAGCATGAGGACTTCCGCTATTTTGTCACTGCCGACGCCGACGGTCAGCACGCGATCAAGGATATTCTTCGCGTCAGCGAAAAGATCCACGAGACCGGCGGCATCGTTTTAGGCTCCCGCGCCTTTACCGGCAAGATCCCGCTCAAGTCCCGCATGGGCAACGACCTCTCCCGCTTCACCTACGCCATCGCGTCGTCACTGTATTTGCAGGACAACCAA
This sequence comes from Clostridia bacterium, assembly GCA_024404825.1. GTDB lineage: Bacteria > Bacillota > Clostridia > Oscillospirales > Oscillospiraceae > JAKSPM01. Next base: position 5,282 of record JAKSPM010000035.1, on the reverse strand, counting down.
ACCGGTCTGCGCGGTTTTGAGGTCTCCTACTGCGACTGGCTGTGCTCCATCGGCGGAGACCACTACGACTACGAGATCAATATGCTCATGCATGCGGGCAAGCGCAACATTCCCATCCATGAGATCCCCATCCGTACCATTTACTCCAACGGCAACAAGGGCTCCCATTTCCGTCCCGTTGCCGATACCCTCCGCCTGCAGGCGAAGATCCTGATTGCGTCGATCCCGTCGCTGGCTGCTTTCGTGTGTATGCTTGCAGCGATCTTTTTCCTGCGGCACTATCTGCCCCTGTGGACGGATGTGTTTTCGCCAAATGCCGTCCGGGACGTTGCTGTGGTCGACGGCGGTGTCTTCGGCATCCTCGTAAGCTTCCTGCTCAATACCTGCACCTATGCCATGCGGGCGGGCGTTCCGTTCCGTCTTTCCTGGCGGAAGCTTCTGGTCTCGGTTATTCGCGTGGGAGCGTATCAGCTGCTGCTGCGGCTGCTGTGCGGTTTGCTGCACTTCCCGTTCGTCCCCTCACTGGTCTTGACGATCCTTCTTGTGCTGGTGGTGGAATTCCTGCTGCTGAAGCTGATTTTCCTCCTGCAAAACCGCAACAACACCGACCCGAGAACAAGAAACCTTTGATTTTCAGATACTAACATCCACCCGTCAAGGCTTGGCCTGATGGGTGGATGTGCTTTATTGTGCTTTCATTTTGCACCGGAAGGAGAACACCGACAGCGCACCGATAACAAGCGCATAGGCGCAGACAACGGACAGCTTCTGCCGGAATTCCGCGCCGAAGGAGCCATACAGTGCCAGTCTGCCGACATCAACGGCGTTTGCAAAGGGCAGGCAGTAGGCAGCTTTTTTAAATGCGCCGCCGATCAGGGACAGGTCAAACCATGTGCCGGAGAGCCAGCCGCAGAGGTTCGTCAGAAGCGCACCGCAGATGCCGCCGACCTGCTTGTCATTGAACAGGCTCCCTGCAAGCAGACCGAGGAAGATGAACATGGCTGCCGTCGGCAGCTGCGCAGCAACGGAAAGCAGGGCAAAGCCGTTGAGCTTCAGACCAAGCAAGACCGCCGCAGCGTAGCAGATGATGGTTTGCGCGAAAGCCACCGGAAGCATCGGAGCCGTATAGCCGAAAATGTAATCACGCGGACGCATCGGCGAGGCATAGAGCCTTGCCAAAAAGGCGGTGCTGCGATCCTTGGAAATCAAAGTCGCGGAGAACAGGCAGATAAACGAATAACCGAAAACAGCAATGCCCGGGATGAGGTTTTCTACCTGATACAGCTCCATCCTTGCCTGCGCCGGGATGTTGCGGTTGATGAACCACAAAAGCAGCAGAATGATCAGCGGGAACGCAAGACCGAGGCTTATGTTGACCGGGTCGCGGAGGATCTCCTTGAAGTTTCTGACGGAAAAAATCTTACTGCGCATTGTCATCCGCCTCCTTTGTGCAAAGTGTGACAAAGGCATCCTCAAAGCTTGCCGTGCCGGTTTGCGCTATCAGCTCATCTGCCGTGCCGACGGCGATCAGCTTTCCGGCGGAGAGAATGCCGATCCGGTCGGAAAGTGCTTCGGCTTCCTCTAAATAATGGGTCGTCAGGATGACGGTCGTCTTTCCCTTGAGCGAGCGGATCAGGCTCCAAAGCTCCCGCCGCGCAAGCACATCAAGGCCGAGCGTCGGCTCGTCGAGGAACAGCACCTCCGGTTCGGTAACAAGGGCAATGGCAATGCTTAATCTGCGCTGCCAGCCGCCGGAGAGCGTCTTCGCTTTTTGCTTCACGATCTCCCCTAAGTGCAGCTTTTCGATGATATTCTGCACGCAGGACTTCTCTTTGCCGTAGATTCCGGCGAAAAATGCGATGTTTTCTTCCACCGTGAGATTCGGCGCGATGGCCGTTTCCTGCGGGGAGAGGTTAATGCGCTCCTTGACGGTCTGCCGCTTGGAAACGACATCGTGACCGCAGACCTCGGCAGAACCGGAGGTCGGATCGAGCAGACCACACAGCAGGCGGATGGTCGTGGATTTACCCGCGCCGTTGACCCCGAGCAGAGAATAAAGCTCGCCCTGTCTGACCTCCAAATCAAGCGCCGAGACAGCGCAAATGTCACCGTAGCTCTTTGTCAGAGCCTTCGTCTGGATGGCGAGCATCTGTAAACCCTCCCTCCCGGTTGAGAATCGACTTCATGATCTCTGCCCCGAGCTCCTTGCGGATGATCGCAAGCCCGGTCGCCTTGTCGCCGAGGATCAACAGACTGTCCCCGGCCTGAATGTCGAACAGCTCCCGCGCCTCCTTGGGGATCACGATCTGCCCGCGGGCACCGACCTTCACCATGCCGAACATATATTTTTCATCGTGCTGTACCATAGATAGCCTCCCTAAATCAGTTTTTGCATCCGCAATGCTTAGAAAATATGAATAGTATGATTTTTCGTACCAAACATACCACAAATGTCCGGAAGTGTCAATCGGGAACTTTTGAACAAATGTCGTGTCTTTGCAGACAGAATTTGCTGATTCTTGACAATTTCCCATTTGCATGGTATCGTTGTTCTGTTCATATTATTTAATAATGTAGTTTCCTATGGAGGAATTATTATGATTATTTCGACCTCTGACATTACCCGGCAGACCGTTGATGATCTGCAGGGCTTTATACAGGCGTCCAGAAGGCAGTATCTCGATCAGATCGAGACGACTGCCGCCTATCTGCGCGACCATCAGCAGGATATGCCGATCGTGCTTTTGTCCGGCCCATCAGGCTCCGGCAAGACGACCTCGGCGCTCCTTTTGGAGCAGCAGCTTGAAAAATGGGGCCTTGAGACGCATACGCTCTCGATGGACAATTATTTCTCCCCCCTGACCGAGGAGGAGAAGCAGCTCCTTGCAGAGCATAAGCTGGATCTGGAGTCCCCGACCCGCGTGGATGCAGATTTCCTCAACAGCCAGCTTGCCGATCTTGCCGACGGCAAGGAAATCCTGCTCCCCCGGTATGATTTTGCGACCGCCACCCGCGTTTTTGACGGCAAAACCTTACAGCGCAAGCCCGGCGAGATCGTCATCATGGAGGGCATTCATGCGCTCAACCCAGACGTCACCGGGCAGATCGGCGACCGCGCCGTGTGCTTGTATGTTTCCGTCCGTACCCGTGTGCAGTCGTCCGATGGTACGATCCTTCACCCGAAAAAGATCCGCGTCATGCGCCGGATGCTGCGCGACAGCATTTTCAGAGGCAGAAGCTGCGAGGACATCATCAAGATGGCACCCTCGGTCGACCGCGGAGAAAACCTCTATATCATGCCCTATAAGAACCGCGCAAAGTATCACATCAACACCTTCCTGCCCTATGAGCTGAGTGTCTTCAAGACCGGCCTTTGGGATCAGATGGGAGAGCTTGCAGAGCGCAATCCCGAAATTGCTGACACCGTGAAGATTCTTTCCGAGTTAGAAGCAATTCCGTTTGAAGCTGTCCCGAAGGACTCCCTGATCCGTGAATTCATCGGCGGAAGCGTGTTCAGCTACTGACCGAAAATAAGGCGATAAGAAAGAGGAGAAAAAGATGATTTGTGAAAAATGCGGCAGCAATCTGCCTGATAATTACAAATTTTGCCTGGCGTGCGGTGCACCCTTAATGGCGGCAGAACCCGCGCCTGCCGTGCAGCCGAAGCCCTGTTTTACCGCCGCTCCCGATCTGTCCACACCGAATGTATCGGATGTACCGGCAGAGCAGGGAACCGCGCCGCTTGTTTCGGATGCTCCGCAGATGCCCGCAGCACAGCAGGAGGACGACGGAGCGCCCGTCATCGTTGCGGAGGAATCGTTCTTTTCTCAGTCAAGTGCGGAGCAAGCACCTGCACCCCAACCGGCACCGGTTCCCCTGATGCAGGTTATGCCTGCAACAGAGCAGGTTCCCACATCCGTCATGGAAGCAGACCCCGTTCCCGCAGCACCGGAAGCAGCACCCGAAAAGAAAAAGAAATCCCATACGGGTCTCATTATCGCCATCGCGGCGGCAGCCGTGATTGCTATCGGCGTACTGATCGCAGGATTTTTGACCGACTGGTTCCGCGCGGAAAAGAAGCAGGGGCCGATGGACGAGATCAAGGCTGTCTGCGAAGCGACCTTCCCCGAAGATTGCGCCAACGGCACTGTGAATCTGAAAATCAAGCTCGGCGGTATGAGTTTTGATATTCCCATACAGTTTGACATCGACCGGGACGACCCGGAAAATTCCGCGCTTTATGCTGAAATCAATATTCTCGGGCAGCGCATGGAGCTCGGCCTGTATCAGGGCAAGTTGATCCTGTCATCGAACGGCAATGTGGAAGCAGAGGAGCTCGGTACGGAATTCCCGGAGATCAGCATCGGAAGCCTGAAGATGAAGGACGGGAAATACGATACCGAAAGCTTCTGCCGGGAAATGCTGGACGAGGAAGAATTTGAAGAAATTGCCGAGGAAATCGACTTTGAACGGCTCGACGAGGCACTTCAGGAGTTGGAGGATCATTTCAACGATGAGGCATGGTTAGAAGAATTCTGCGGCTATACCCGCGAGAAGGAAGACGATACCGTGACCTATAGTTTTACGCCTGCACCGGAGCTCGCGGAGGAACTCATGCGGATTTTCAGCCCTGCTTACAAGGGTGAGGAGCCTTTGGACGCTGCGGACTTTGAACTACCGGAGAATATGGAGATTGCGCTTGTTGCCGTCAAGGGCAAGCTGGACAAGATTGAGATCGAGCTCGAGGTCGAAGGTCAGTCTTTAGAGCTGGAGATCTCCTTTGAAAAGATCGGCAAGACGAAGGTTGACCGCGACGCACTTTCCGATCTGCTCGACGAAGCGGAAGAAGAATATTATTGGTAAAACCCGGGGCTGTCTCACTTTGCCTGTGAGACAGCCTTTTTATGTGCAGCGTATATCGACCCTTTTCCGGCGCAGCTGGGCTCAAGAGAACGGTATATCTACAATCATGTGTCATCCTGCTCCGCGCTAAGAGCCGCCTTCGGCGGTTGCGCTATGCACGCTCACTGCGGTGAGTGTGAGGGAGCGAGCGACCGAAGGATCTGGTCGGATAGAACGGTAGCAGATCCTTCGCTACGCTCAGGATGACACAATGAATAGGTATGCAAATTATTGTTTAGCGCGCACAAACTTCCGTCCGTGTCATTGCGAGCCGTCGCAGACGGCGTGGCAATCCGTCCGTATCGATTTATGGACGCACTTGTTGTAAACGTACCGTGTTTGCCTCCGGCGGCTACCTTTTCTTTCTTGTCAAAGAAAGA
>JAKSPM010000034.1 GCA_024404825.1 Clostridia bacterium | reverse complement strand
ACAGCTCAGCTCTGCACGCCTCCGCTTCGCTCCGGTGCCCCGCCCTGCGGTGGAGTCTTTGGTGCGCTAAATTTCTGTTTTCCGCATCACAAAAAACAGCCATCCGGCGGATGGCTGTTTTTGCTGTTTCATTGCATTGCTTATCGTCTATTTGGAGGAGAGGATGTCCGCCATAAGAGCGGATTCGTCTGCCAGGCCTTCGGAAATGGGTTTGCCGTAATAGTAGGCGGCAACGAGACCCGGGCCAATGTTCGGGCCACAGGCCTGCCCGATGGGGATGATGAGGACTTCACGCGGAGAGATTTCCTTTTCAATGCGGGCTTTGAGGGACTGCGCTGCTTCCTCGCGGTTGCTGTGCGCAACAAAGACGATCTGCTCCTCGGGATGCTCGATCGTGCGCCGGACATACTCGACCGTGGCGTTTTCGGCTTTTTTTGCGCCCTTTGTCTTTCCGATAACGGTGTTTGCTCCGTCGCGGTTAAAGTCGGCCATCGGACGAATGCCGATCAGGGTTCCCATGATGGCGGACATATTGGAAACACGACCCATCTTCTTGCAGAAGAACAAATCATCCAGAGGACCCATCTGATGCACGCGGTCGCAGTTTTCCTGCAGCCAGGCAACCGTTTCATCCAAGCTCTTGCCCTGCTTGCGCAGATAAGCGGCAGCTGCGACCTGCACGCTGATGCCTGCAGAGTAGCGCAGAGAATCGAAGACGACCAGACGTCTGTCGGGGTAGGCTTCCTTCAGGGTTTCGCCTGCCTTGACGCAAACATCAAATGTGACGCTCATGCGGGCTGCGATCGTGATCAGCAGGACATCGCGGCCTTGTGCAAACTGCTTTTTTATGACTTCAGTTGCCTCGCCGATACTGGCGGAGGCGGTTTTGAAAAACGCATCTTTTTGCTTGAGAATGGAATAGAATTCCTTTTGGGTCATATTCTCCCAATCGAGGTTGGAGCGGGTTTCTGTGCCGTCGGGAAGATAGAGGACGCCGGGGACATAATCGGGAATATCAAAGCGGTCACGAAGCTCCCGCGGCAGGTCGCAGGTAGCATCCGGAATAATGACAAAATCAGCCATAGTGTTGTTCCTTTCAAGTGGGCTCGGGTTTATCCGCCCGATTACCTTTTTTAGTATAGCACACCTGCACGACAAGCGCAACTGTTTTGCGACACAAATGTTGCATATTTTTTCTCCAAATTCATACAAATACTTGTATCATGCAAGAAACCGTGATACAATTATTCTGTTATTTTGTATCCATTTTCAAATCCGGGTGATCGTATGAATACCTTATTACATATCTGCTGTGCACCCTGCTCCAATATGTGCATCGAGACGCTTCGCGCCGACGGTATCCGGGTGACCGGATTTTGGTACAATCCGAACATTCATCCCTTTACCGAATACCGCGCGCGCCGCAACTGCCTGCGCGACTACGCCGGTTCGATCGACCTTCCTCTGATCGAGCAGAATGATTACGGTCTGCGCCCGTTTGTGCGCGAGGTTGCCGGCGACATTGAAAACCGCTGCATCAAGTGCTATGAAATGCGCCTGTATCGCGCGGCGCAGGAGGCCTCCGAGCAGGGCTTTGATTCGTTTACATCCTCCCTGTTTATCTCTCCGTATCAGAAGCATGATATGATGCGCGAGATAGCAGAGCGGGCGGCAAGCGAATACGGCGTTACCTTCCTTTACCGCGATTTCCGTCCCTACTTCAAAGAGGGGCAGGAGCGAGCCAGGCAGCTCGGCTTCTATATGCAAAAATACTGCGGCTGCGTCTTCTCCGAGGAGGAACGCTACCTCAAAGCCAGTAAAATTCTTCGCTGACAGGTGAAATGATGAAATATGATGCGATTATTTGGGACATGGACGGAACCCTCCTGTATACCCTGGAGGATCTGCAGACGGCAGTCAACCATGTTCTTCGGCAATATGAGCTCCCCGAACGCTCCCTGGAACAGATTTGCGCGGCTGTCGGCAACGGCGTCGTCAAGCTGATGGAGCTTTCCGTTCCCGATGGAAAGGATGATCCGCGTTTCCCGCAGATGATGGAAGAATTCACCGCCTACTATGAAAAGCACTGCACTGAGAAAACAAGGCCCTATGACGGCGTTATCCCGGTCATGAAGGAGCTTCGTGCGCAGGGCATAAAAATGGCAGTTGCTTCCAACAAGCCCGCCTATGGGGTCAAGGCACTGTCCGACCTCTATTTTGAAGGGCTTTTGGATGTAGCCATGGGCGTGAGCGAGTCGCTTCGCCGCAAACCCGCACCCGATATGGTGTGGAAGGCGATCGAACAGCTCGGCCTCACGCGGGAGCGCAGCGTTTATATCGGCGACAGCGACGTGGATTTTGCCACGGCGAAAAATGCCGGCCTGGACTGCATTTCCGTGCTGTGGGGCTTCCGTGACGAGGCCTTTTTACGCGGAATCGGCGCATCGACCTTTGCAAAGACGCCCGCAGACCTTTTGGAGCTGATGAAATGACGGAGCTTTCGACAATGAATTGCTGGCTTCCGCTTCTCAAAGGAGAATGTGAAAAGCCGTATTTTCAGGAGCTTCTTTCCCGCGTGGAGGCAGCATATGCGCAAAAAACGGTCTTCCCGCCGGAAAATGAGATTTTTTCAGCCTTTGCTCTCTGCCCGCCGGAGGCGGTGCGCGTGGTGATCCTGGGGCAGGATCCGTACCATGAACAAGGGCAGGCAAACGGCCTTGCCTTCTCCGTAAAGGATGGAATTCCGCTGCCGCCGTCTCTGCGCAACATCTATAAAGAGCTGCAGGACGACCTCGGCATTGTGCCTTCGGCCTCCGGGGATTTGGAACACTGGGCAAAGCAGGGCGTGTTCCTGCTCAATACAGTACTTACCGTCGAGGAGGGCAGCGCAAACAGCCATTTTGGTTTCGGCTGGCAGAACTTTACCGATGCGGTGATCGCTTCACTTTGCGAGCTCCCGCAGCCGATCGCCGCCGTCCTTTGGGGTGCGCAGGCACAGAAAAAGGCACCGCTGTTTGCATCCGAGGCGCCGCGGCTCGTATTACAGGCGCCCCATCCGAGCCCGCTGTCGTCCTATCGCGGCTTTTTCGGCAGCAAACCCTTTTCTAAAATCAATGACTTTTTACAGCAAAACGGAGAACGACCGATTTTGTGGTGAGGAAAACCAATGAAACGACTAGTTACAATCCTGCTTGCGTGCCTGCTGCTCTGCGGCTGTCAGACGGCAAAAACCAAACGGTCGAAAACACGGACGGAAATACCGACGGATACACAGACCGAAACACAAACGGACACGCAGCCCACGCAGCTTCCGCAGGGAGAAAATTCGTTGCTCGGCACCTGGGTCAACGGCGGCACCTATGAAAACGGAAGCGACTACCGCGAGACAATGACTGTCCTCGATGATGGAACGGTAGTCATTATTATGGAATATCAGGGGAAGTATTATACAACGCTGACCGGCACCTATACGCTCGCAGCCGGATGCTTTTCCGTGACGATTGACTCCGGCGAAGAACCCTACACCACCGATTACCATTATGAGGTCGATGGCAGGCAGTTGACCTTGACTGACAGCAAAGGAACCTACACCTATCTTCGCGGATAGGATCTAATCACTTTTTTGCGTGGATCCCCACGCAAAAATACGAGGAAACTATTAAGGAGGCGCTTTTATGAAAGCCTATCGAAATATGACACATGACGAGCTGCAAGCGCAGTATCGTGAGGTGCTTGAGGCCTATGAAAGCCTCAAAGCGCGCAAAATGAATCTGAATATGTCCAGAGGTAAGCCCGGCAAGGAACAGCTTGACCTTGTCTTTGACATGCTGCAGCAGCCCGCAACGATCGAGGACTGCTTTATGGACGGCATGGATGTGCGCAATTACGGCGAACTGAACGGCCTGCCGTCTGCACGGCACCTGTTTGCCGATATTTTAGGCACGAGGGACGAGGAGGTTTTTGTCGGCGGCAATTCAAGCCTGGCTTTGATGTTCGGTCTGATCTCCAAAGCCTACACCCACGGCTTGCTTCACTCCGAGCGTCCGTGGAGCCGCGAGGAAAACGTCAAATTCCTCTGCCCGAGCCCCGGCTATGACCGCCATTTCCGCATTTCGCAGACCTTCGGCATGGAGCTCATTACCGTCCCCATGCTCCCGACCGGCCCGGATATGGACATGGTCGAGCAGCTTGTAAAGGACGAAACGGTTAAAGGTATGTGGTGCGTCCCGAAGTACTCCAACCCCGACGGTATCATCTATTCTGACGAGACCATCGACCGCATCGCCCGCTTAAAGCCCGCAGCACCGGACTTTGCCTTGGTGTGGGATAATGCCTACTGTGTGCATGAGTTTGAGGGCGAATTTATCCCGTTCCTCGATATGCTCTCGCTCTGCCGTGCACAGGGAAATGCTGATATGGTCTATGAATTTGCCTCCACCTCCAAAATCACCTTCCCCGGTGCCGGTATCTCCTGTATGGCGACTTCCCCGGAAAACCTTGCCTATCTGACCAAGCTGATCGGCACGGAAACCATCGGCTTCGATAAGGTCAACCAGCTTCGCCATGTGCTGTACCTGAAGGATAAAGAGCACACGCTGGCGCTGATGAAGCGCCATGCCGAGATTTTAGGGCCGAAGTTCCGGGCAGTTCTGGATGCTTTGGAAAAAGAGATCGCTCCCTTGCAGATCGCAAACTGGCAGCGCCCGACCGGCGGCTACTTTGTCTCCCTCAACGCCATGTCCGGTACGGCAAAAAGAACACTGGAGCTGTGCAAGCAGGCGGGCCTTGTAATGACAAATGCCGGCGCGACCTATCCCTACGGCATTGACCCGCAGGACAGCAACATCCGCATTGCGCCGACCCTTCCTCCCGTGGAGGAGCTGTGCCGCGCATTGGAGATTTTCTGCACCTGCCTGAAGCTTTCGGCCTTAGAGAAGCTGCTTGAGGTGGCGTGATGGAGCTTCTGCCCGGAAAATACCGCCACTTTAAGGGCAATGAGTACGAAGTTCTCTATGTTGCCCGCCATTCGGAAACGATGGAGGAAATGGTCGTCTACCGCGCACTCTACGGTGAACACGGCGTCTGGGTACGGCCTGCATCCATGTGGAATGAAATCGTTGAACGCGACGGGAAGACCGATCGCCGTTTCACGAAAATTGACGACTGATGGTGATCTATCTTGATGCCGACGGCTGTCCTGTCGTTGACCTGACTTTGAAAATTGCCGCCCAATATGGCGTTTCTTGCGTCATTGTCTGCGATACGAGCCATGTCTTCTCCCGGGAAAATACGCAAACGATCGTTGTGGACAAGGGCGCGGACAGCGTGGATTTCGCCTTAGTCAACCGCATCCGAAAGGGCGATCTTGCCGTGACGCAGGACTACGGTCTTGCCGCCATGTGCCTTGCAAAGGGTGCATCTGCCATCAATCAAAACGGTCTGCACTATACCGAGGAGAATATCGGAGGTCTTTTGGAAACACGTCATGCGGCAAAAAAAGCACGTATGGCCGGCAAACATCTCAAAGGCCCTTCCAAGCGGACAAAACAGCAGGATGAAGCCTTTGAACGGACGCTTCGTGTTCTGCTGGAGACAAAATTGATGGAAAAATCGTCCGAAAACGGCTGATTCTGAGAAAAAAGTAGAAAAACCGACAAGAATCTGTTATAATAAAAAATGATCGGAGGTGACAACCATGTCATTGGAAACGATCGGCAAATATGTTAAATATGTTGCCGTATATTACAAGAGCTTTCTGTTTACCGCAGTCATTGCGGCAGGGCTGCTTGTGTGGCTGCTCATCGCCTATGCGCGCTCCAGACAGCCGAAATCCGGATCTCTTGACTGGATCAGAGAATATGACAAGCCGGCACTCACACTGACCGATGATGGGTCGGACTTTATCGGGAAAGATATCTTCTTTGCTATGCTTTCGGCGATTGGTGCGGTCCTTCTTTTGATCGGATTTTTGTATCTTCGTTCGATGTTTACCGCGCACAGCATTGCGGCAAATGACTCCCGCTGGGTGCTGTTCAAAAAGATTTTCGACTGCTTTATCGGCGGCGCGGGAATGTACCTTCTGACCCGCTCCATGTTCGGCGAACGCATCCCGGCACTCTTCGCGGGCATCCTGTTCGGGATCGCCTCCAACGCGGCCTTCTGCGGAGAGGGCTTTCTTGTCTGGTCCCTGTTCTTCCTTTGGAAGTGGGTGCGGCAGGACAACTGCGCACCGTTCTGGGAGGCGGCAGGCTGGATGTTCGGTTCGGCTGCCATGCTCGGCCTGCATTTCCTCTATACGATGGAATCCTTGTGGCTGGTACCGCTGTATCTGATCGCGTTCATCTTCAAGCTGATCTCCCGCGCAAAAACTGCCGCGGCCGGCGGCGAAACAACGCATATCGCACTTTCCGTGATCCTGACGGTCGCACTTGCCTTCCTTGCCGGCCTTGCACTTTGGTTTGCAGCACTGATCCGCTGCCGTGATGCGGATATTCCCGAGCTTCGCAAGAGACTGTTTTCCGGTGAAAACTATCTTGAGATCCTGCGTTATATCCCCGAAATGCTTTCCCGGATGGTTCGCTCGTTCAAGATTGATAACTATAAAGAGCTGCTGCTCAAGTTCCCGCTGGTTGTCGGCGGCGGTGCTTCACTCGTGTGTGCGCTGATCGGCTTTATCAAGCGCAATGAGGTCGAGGCAATCTCCATTTTCGCGATCGGTGTTCTGATTGGCCTGGAATGGTTTTTCACAGGCACCGGCCTTCTGTGCATTGCCTTCCTGCCGGCTCTGTGCTATGTGTGGAGCAGCCTCTTCAGAAGACAGATGAATCTTTCTGTATACATTTTTGCAGGCTATATGCTTGCTTACCACTATTTGAACTGGCTGATTCATTTCAGCCGTATTTGAGGAGAATGATTATGATAGCACTTGCCTGTGACCATGGCGCTTTGGACTTAAAAAACGCAATCAAAAAGCACCTGGAGGATTTGGGGCTGGAAACCAAGGACTTCGGTACCTATACCAAGGACAGCTGTGATTATTCCGACTTCGGCGCCTATGCCGCCAAGGCAGTCGCCTCCGGCGAATGTGACCGCGGCATCGTCTGCTGTACCACCGGCATCGGCATTTCCATCACGGCCAACAAGGTCAAGGGCATCCGCTGCGCCCTTTTGTCCGATGTGATGTCCGCAAGACTGACCAGACAGCATAACGATACCAACATGATGGCACTCGGCGCCGGCGTTGTCGGCGAAAAGCTGGCCTTAGAGATCGTTGACACCTGGCTCAACACCGCCTTTGAGGGTGGCCGCCATCAAAGACGCATCGACAAGATGATGGCACTCGAAAACGAGTAAAGAATCTTGACACCATCCATGTTAGATGGTAGTATACTAAAGAAGAGAATATCGCGTTGACCGAAAAGAGTACTGCAAACCCTTGCCCCGTCAGAGAGTCCCCGCCGCCGGCTGAAAGCGGAGATGTCGCAGGCTGCAGGAAGTGCATTCGTGAGCGAGGGGAGACCCCGTGAGACTGCGTCAAGGTCAAAGCGAAAAATCAGAGTGGAACCGCGACTTTCTGCCGCCTCTGGAGTGATCCGGAGGCGGCATTTTTGTTCTGCTTGGGAGGAAAACGTATGCGTCTTACAGAAACCATCCGTGCCTATCAGAAAAATGACCCGGCAGCAAGAAGCGGCCTGGAAATTTTCCTGCTATATAACGGCCTGCACGCGACGATCTATTATCGGTTCGCGCACTGGTTCTATCTGCACCACATGAGATTTATTGCCCGGTGGCTTTCGCAGCGGGCAAAGCGCCGCACCGGCGTGGAGATCCACCCGGCAGCAACCATCGGCAGACGCCTTGTTATCGACCACGGCACGGGCATTGTCATCGGTGCGACAGCGATCATCGGCGATGACTGCCTGCTCTATCAGGGCGTGACCCTCGGCGGTACCGGTGCAGGCCACGGCAAGCGCCATCCGACCCTCGGCAACAATGTTATGGTCGGCAGCGGCGCCAAGGTCTTAGGCCCGTTTACCGTGGGCGACAATGCAAAAATCGCCTCCAATTCCGTAGTGCTGCGCGAGGTGCCGCCCAACTGCACCGTGGTCGGCATTCCCGGCCATATCGTCCGCGTTGGCGGTGAAAAGCTCGACCACATCCACACACCCGATCCGATTCAGCTGGAGATCAACGAGCTGCAAGCAAGGATCGAAGCCTTAGAAAAACAATTACAGGAGAAGGAGAACGACCATGTATCTTTATAATTCCGCTACAAGAAAAAAAGAAGAATTCAAACCGAATTCCCCCGATATCGTTAAAATGTACACCTGCGGCCCCACGGTCTACCACTTTGCCCACATCGGTAATCTGCGTACCTATATCATGGAGGATGTCCTGGAAAAGGCACTTCGCTATGAGGGCTACAACGTCAAGCGCGTCATGAACATCACCGATGTCGGCCACCTGACCTCCGATGCCGACGAGGGCGAGGATAAGATGCTCAAGGGCGCAAAACGCGAGCATAAGAGCGTCATGGAAATTGCAAAATACTATACGGACGCGTTCTTCTCTGACTGCGAAAAGCTCAATATCAAAACACCCGATGTCGTTGAGCCTGCCACCAACTGCATCGAAAACTATATCAACATTGTCTCTACCTTGATCGACAAGGGCTACGGCTACATTGCCGGCGGCAACGTCTATTTCGACACCTCCAAATTAGAGCGCTACTATGTCTTCAACGACTTTAACGAGGAAGATTTAGCGATCGGCGTGCGCGAAAGCGTGGAGGAGGACACCAACAAGCGCAATAAAAATGACTTTGTTCTGTGGTTCACCAAGTCGAAGTTTGAAGATCAGGCACTCAAATGGGACTCCCCCTGGGGCATCGGTTATCCCGGCTGGCACATCGAATGCTCCGGCATTTCCATGAAGCATTTGGGCGAGGACTTAGATATCCACTGCGGCGGTATAGACAATGCCTTCCCGCACCACACCAATGAGATTGCCCAGTCCGAGAGCTTCCTCGGCCACAAGTGGTGCAACTATTGGTTCCATGTGCTTCACCTGAACACCAATGACGGCAAGATGTCCAAATCCAAGGGCGAATTTTTGACCGTATCTCTGCTCGAATCCAAAGGCTATGACCCGCTGGCCTATCGCCTGTTCTGCCTGCAGAGCCACTACCGCCGCAACCTTGTGTTCACCTATGAAAATTTGGACAATGCAGCGGGTGTGTATCAGAAGCTGATCGCAAAAATTGCCGCGCTCAAGCCGGAAGCAGGCGAAGCGGTCGACGAGGCAGCCCTTGCCGCCATGAAGGAAAAATTCACCAAGGCACTGGACAATGACCTCAACACCTCCCTTGCCATCACCGCGATCTATGACGCACTCAAATACCAGGCCAATGCCGCGACAAAGCTCGCTGCCATCGGCGATTTTGATACCGTACTTGGCCTTGATCTTTTGAAAAAGGCAGAGACCGTCCGCAAGGCCAATGCTGCAGCAGCATCGTTGGAGTTTACCATCGACGGTGAGGGTGACCCGGCGATCGACGCACTTGTCAAGCAGCGTTTTGATGCAAAGAAGGCCAAGGACTGGGCAACGGCCGACCGCATCCGTGATGAATTGAAGGCACAGGGCATCGAGCTGACCGACCTTCCCAACGGCGCGAAGTGGCGCAAAATCTGAAACAGAAGCAAGGCAAGAACAACAAGCCGAAAAGCACCCAAAAGAGCCGCACACAGACGGCTTGGGTTCGACCTTCCTCGGCTTACAGAAACGGAGATTTTTCTATGAAGCTGATGATTCTTGACGGCAACAGCGTCATCAATCGCGCATTTTACGGCGTGCGGCTGCTATCCACCAAGGACGGCCTGTTCACCAACGCGATCTACGGCTTTTTGAATATCCTGTACCATATGCAGCAGGCGGAGAAGCCGGACGCTTTATGCGTTGCTTTCGACCTGCACGGGCCGACCTTCCGCCATCTGCGTTATGACGGCTATAAAGCGACCCGGCACGGCATGCCGGATGAGCTTGCCATGCAGATGCCCGTGATGAAGGACGTTCTGCGGGCAATGAATATCCCAATCTATGAGGCGCAGGGCTGGGAGGCCGATGATGTCATCGGCACCGTTGCAAAGCGCTGCAGCCGCGATGGTTGGGACTGCGTGATCGTCACCGGTGACCGCGATCAGCTGCAGCTCATTGACGAGCATATCACGGTAAAGCTGGTCGTGACCCGCGGCGGTCAGACCGATTCGACCAACTATACCCCCGAGGTCTTCCGCGAGGAGTATGGCTTTGAGCCGATCCGCCTCATTGATCTCAAGGGACTGATGGGCGACAGCTCGGATAATATTCCCGGTGTTGCAGGCGTGGGCCCTAAGACCGCGACCGATCTTCTCATCAAATACGGCACGCTTGCAGGGGTCTATGAGAATTTGGATTCCGGCGAAATTAAGGGCAAGCTTTTGGAAAAACTGCAAAACGGCTATGAAATGGCGCTCTTAAGCTACGAGCTTGCGACGATTATCTGTGAAGCACCGATTGAATTCTCTCCCGCCGATGCGCTCGTCCGCGAACCGAAGCAGCAGGAGCTTTATGACCTGTTTGTGAAACTGGAATTTGCCAAGCTGATCGACCGCTACCATCTGCGCTCTACGCCGAAACAGGAATTGAAGCCCGCCGAGACCTTGAAAAAAACGGACAAGCTTCCCACGACAGAGCCGTTTGCAGTGCTCTTTGACGAAGCGTTTGAAACGGCCGCCGTTGCTTACAGCGAGGGCGTGTATTCCTGCACCGTTGCAGAAAATAAGGATAAAATTCAAGCACTTCTGTCCGGCAAACAGGAAAAATACTGCTTTGACTTAAAGGCGCTTTACCATACCCTTGCCGATCACGGCATGGAAATTGAAACTGTAACCTTTGACGCACAGATGGCAGCTTACGTCCTTGACCCGACCGCCAATGACTATGCGTTGGAAAAGCTTTCCCTTGCATATTTCGGCGAAGAGCTGACAGACACAAGCCTTGAAAACAGAGCGGCTGTTATTTACCGCCTGCAGAAGCTCCTGCCGGAGAAAATGGAGCAGGAGGGCTTGACGAAGCTCTACCGCGAAATCGAGCTTCCGCTCTGCAAAACACTGTTCCGCATGGAGCAGGCGGGCATTGCGGTCGATAAGACCGCTTTGGAGGCCTTTGGGAAAATGCTGAGCGAGCGCATTGCCGCCGATGAAACATTGATTTTTGACTATGCCGGTGGTGCATTCAATATCAACTCCACCAAGCAGCTCGGCGAGGTGCTGTTTGAAAAGCTCGGTCTTCCTCCCATCAAGAAGACCAAGAGCGGCTACTCTACCAATGCAGATGTCCTGGAAAAGCTGCGCCATCAGCACCCCATCGTAGAGGCCATCATGGACTACCGGATGCTGACGAAGCTCAATTCCACCTATGCAGACGGCCTGATGGCGGCCATCGACGAAGACGGTAGGATCCGCACGACCTTCCAAAACACCGTCACTGCCACCGGCAGACTTTCCTCTACCGAGCCGAATCTGCAGAACATTCCCGTCCGCACCGAGCTTGGCGCGGAGGTACGCAAGATGTTTGTTCCGCGTCCGGGCTGGGTACTTGTCGATGCCGATTACAGTCAGATCGAGCTGCGTGTGCTTGCGCATATTGCCGATGATAAACGGATGCAGCAGGCCTTTACCTCCGGCGAGGACTTCCACAAGGTCACCGCCTCGCAGGTCTTCAATGTGCCTTTGGAGAATGTCACGCCGCAGATGCGCCGCAGTGCAAAGGCCGTCAATTTCGGCATCGTCTACGGTATTTCAGCGCATTCTCTTTCCGAGGATATCGGAACGACGAACAAAGAGGCGCAGGCCTATATCAACAGTTATTTAGAGCGCTTTACGGGCGTAAAGCAGTATATGGAAAACATCGTGCAGACTGCCCGCGATACGGGCGGCGTTAAGACGATGTTCGGCAGAGCAAGAAAGATCCCGGAAATCAGGAGCTCTAATTTCAATGTCCGCATGGGTGCTGAGCGCATTGCACTCAATACCCCGATTCAGGGTACGGCGGCAGACATCATCAAGCTTGCGATGATCCGCGTGGATGAAGCCTTGCAGGAGCAGTCCTTGCAGGCACAGCTCGTCTTGCAGGTGCACGATGAGCTGATCGTGGAATGCCCTGCGTGGGAAGCAGAACTTGTCATGGGAA
>JAKSPM010000033.1 GCA_024404825.1 Clostridia bacterium | reverse complement strand
AAACAGCACGCCGTCTTTCATCTTTGCGATGGTGTCCTTGTTAATGAGGCCTGTGGTCTCAGGGAACTGCGGGCAATGCAGGGTAATCACGTCAGAATTTTTAAGAAGCTCGTCCAAGGACACATATTTGCAGGTCTCGCTTTCCAATTCCGGGCGGACATGATGCGCATTGACCAAGAGCTTCATGCCGAGTGCCTGTGCGATCCTGCCAACGGCCTGACCGATCCGACCGTAGCCGATGATGCCGAGTGTCTTGCCATCAAGCTCCCGCAGGGGAGACAGCCAGAAGCAGAAATCCTTGCCGTTCGTCCAGGTGCCGTCATGGCAGGCTCTGCTATGGTCGCCGACATGGTGGCAGAGCTCCAGAAGCAGGGCGATCGTCAGCTGTGCGACCGAGGCCGTGGAGTAGGAGGGAATGTTGCATACATCAATGCCGCGCTTGCGGGCAGCGTTGATATCGACGATATTATAGCCTGTTGCAAGCAGGCAGATCATTCGGATGTTTTTGCAGGCGTCCATCACCTCTGCGGAGATGGGAATCTTGTTGGTATAGACGATCTCGGCATCGCCGATGCGCGGGATGACGTCTGCGGGATCGGGTGTGCGCTCATAGACCGTCAGATCACCGTACTGCGCGATTCCGTCCCAGCTCAAATCGCCGGGGTTTGCGGTAAAGCCGTCAAGAACAACGATTTTCATGGTATCACCTCACCAAAATAGCTTTGAAGCCTTGTGCTGAACAAACATAAACCATACAAACAGCAGGAGGGTCAGCACGGGCACCGCGATGGACATAATTTTCAGCATGAGCAATGACGTGATAAAAAGGTTGAAGATGCAGGGCAGATACAGCAGCCCCAACAGAACCAGGCCCATGCCGAACAGAGCTATTTTCGGCGCTATATATTCCAAAAAGCCGTCCTCATCAAGGCAGTCGGCGGCGCTACAGTTGCCCGGGAGCATAAATTTGTTGTCGGTCAGACACCATTCCTTGCGCAGACGGAGCCAAAGATAGATGCTGTAAATGCCGGAGCCAACCAGTAAAAGCAGCATCAACAAAGAAAAAGTTGCCATGATACGATTCCTTTCCGTACATGAATTGAACTGATTATATCAGAGAATCGGCACAAACGCAATCATCTGCCGGCGTTTTCTTTGTACCAGGTGCCGGCGTTTTCTTTGTACCAGGCGATCAAAAGGTCCGTTACCTCGCCGTAGGATTTGGTTCCGGAGGATTCGGAAAAGGCTTTTAAGTAAGCATTGTTGACGGTATCCGAAACATTACTGGCGACTTCGCTGACGACCTGCTCATAGTGCACGGCTGCACCGTGATAATCGGAACGCACATAATCGTTTGCCCCGTCAAAGACCGCATAGGCTGCGGAGGGATTAACATCGAAGAGCGCGGAATAGCAGTAGCAGAAGGCTTCAAAATAGCCGGAATAGCGGAACGAAAGGTCGTCACTTGCATCACAGGCCAAAAACGCGGCAAAATTCGCCTCGTCCTCAGCCGCAAGCCCCATCCGGTGCCCGACCTCATGGCACATTGTAAACGGGAGAGAGGCAAAATAGGTTTGGTCGCTGACGCAGCTTTCCCCGGTAAGATCAACAAAGATGCCGGTAATCGCCATCTTGGCAAAGAGCTTGCTTGACGCGAGCCGCTTGACCGGGACGGTGCTGCCGTCAAACAGGTCGTTTTCCTTGGCGAGCACCTTGTAGCCGTCGCCTGCGTGCGCGCCGAGCGTTTTGAAATCGCCGGGGCGGAACAGGCCGTCCTCGCCGCGCGGAACCTCAGCGGCAAGGGCATTTGCCCGCGATAAATAAAATGCAGCAGCCTGCTTCAGCTCTGCCTCAGTGCTCGGCTGAACCTCCAGGTCGAGCCGCTCACCCAGGGACGGCCCGAAGTGATTGAGCCCCCAGAGGCCGACAAAGAGAAACACGCCGATGCTCACACCGAGCAACACGCCGGAAAGCCAACGCAGAAGGCGGCGCTTTATGATCGAGCGGGTCAGCGAATACAGCAGCCACAAAACGAGGCCGAGGGCGATCCACTCCCAAAGTGCAAAGGGAGCCAAAGAGGAAATCCGCGCCAAAAGACCGATCACGCGGCGGGAGAAGACCGGATAAAACGAAAAAACAAAGTCCGGTAAAAGTACGGCAAATGCAATCAGCAGGCCGGTCAGCAGCAAAAGCGATACGGCGACGATCACACGGGTCACGGTTTTCAAGATGAATACTCCTTTCAGGGGACAAATGCAGAGCCCTGCACAAGAGCTCTGTCGGCAAAGGCGGCGGAAATGGCGTTGAGTACGCGCTTTTTATCGGCACTCCACAGGGGCGCGATCAGATCCTTTTTTGCACCATCGCCGGTCAGACGGTGAATGACCATGTCCTTCGGCAGATGCTCGATGCAGTCGGCAAGCAGGGAAATATACTCCGGCAGTGAAAGTACGGGAACATTTCCTTTTTCATATTCGTCTGCAAGGTCAGTGCCGCGCAGAACGTGCAGAAGCTGCAGCTTGATACCGTCTGCGCCGCTCCTGCCGATGTATTCGGCAGTTTCGATCATATCCTGCCGCGTCTCTCCGGGCAGACCGAGGATCATATGGACGATCACGGTGAGTCCTGCCTGCTTCAGCTTGCGCACGGCGTCGTCAAAGACGGGGAGCGCATAGCCGCGGCGGATATATTCGGCCGTTTTTTCGTGGATGGTTTGCAGCCCCAGCTCTACCCAGACGGGCTTTTTTGCATCAAGCTCCCGCAGCAGGCGGATCACATCGTCCGGCAGGCAGTCCGGGCGGGTGCCGACGGACAGGGCAACGACCTCCGGATCGGAAAGCGCCTGCGTGAAAATGCGGCGCAGGAAGTCGGTGGGGGCATAGGTGTTGGTAAAGCTCTGAAAGTAGGCGATGTACCTGCCGCCTGACACTTTCTTTGCGACTCGCGCTTTGGCGTTTTTCAGCTGCGTCAGGATATCTCCGCATTCGGCAAACGTACCGCTGCCGTCACAGAAAATACAGCCGCGTGTGCCGCAGCTGCCGTCCCGATTGGGACAGGTCATGCCGCCGGAAAGCGCCAGCTTATAGACCTTGCAGCCAAACTGCTCCTGCAGTGCCGCGTTCAAAGACCGATACACCGTTTCGACTCCTTTCAGCCGTTTTCTGCCCTGATTATACCGCAGGGACGCCGGAAGCGCAACGGGGCAGCGGATGAAAATGTGCGGAAATATCGGAAGCCATTTCCTTTTTCGGCAAACTACTTGACGGATGGCGTCTTTCTCTGTACAATAAAATCTAAGCTGATGTGAGTTCACCTCTTCAGCTTTAAGGGCAGTTCGTGACCATCCTGCCAGGGAGGTTTCTCCCGAACAAAACTACGGAGGTGCCGCCTTCACGGCGGCAAAGCAATGAAATATAATATGAATCTCAACAGCTTCCGCCGCCTGACCTTCTGCGCGGTGGTGGCTGCAAGCTACGCGGCACTGACGGTTTCAGGCTGGGGCATCGCCTACGGGCCGCTCCAGTTCCGCTTGTCAGAGGCACTTTGCGTTTTGCCGTATTTTGCCCCGTGGACAAGCTGGGGGCTGCTGGTCGGATGTTCGGTTGCAAACATCTTTTCCAATGCCGGCACTATGGGACTGGATATCATCGTGGGCGCTACGGCGACCTTTGCCGCGGGCTTTCTGACCTCACGCATCAAAAATAAATATATTGCGCTCCTGCCGCCCGTTGTGGTAAACGGGCTGACGGTCGGCGCCATGCTTATGCTGGTTTCGGGAGAACTCTCGTGGAAAAGCTTTGCACTTTGCAGTGCAGGGGTCGCCACCGGGGAGTTGGTCGTGATGTACCTGCTCGGGCTGCCGCTGCTCATTCTGACGGAGCGCAGCGGGATCGACCGTATGCTCCGTTCGCTTTAAGAGGTGGCCTGCAGTGAAAATAAAAAAACTTGCTGTTTCCGGCCTGCTCACGGCGCTTGCACTGGTCATTTTTATCGTGGAAGCGCAGATCCCGATGCCGATTCCCGGGGTCAAGCTCGGGCTTGCCAATGTCATTACGGTCTCAGCCGTGTTTCTGCTCGGCGGAAAAGAGGCCTGCCTGATCTTGCTGGCAAGGATCCTGCTCGGGAGCCTCTTTGCCGGGGCATCCACGCTGCCCTATTCCCTGTGCGGCGGGCTTTGCTCCATCGTGACGGTGCTTCTTGCACAGCGCATCGTGCACCAAAAGCAGATGTGGGTGCTCTGTGTGCTCAGCGGCATCGCGCACAACCTCGGCCAGATGGCGATGGCAGTTCTCATCACACGCACACCGTCCATCCTCATCTATCTGCCGGTACTGCTCATCAGCGGCATCGTGACCGGCACCTTTACCGGACTTTGCACGCAGCTCTGCGTTCCGCGCCTGCGTGGGAAATTTCACATGGAATAACTGACTGGAGGATACCTATGAAAAAGATTTTGATCGTTCTGCTTTGCCTCGTGCTGACAGTATCGCTGTTCAGCGGCTGCATCAAGAAAGACAAGAAAAAAGAAATCAAGACGAACGAACCCGGAAAGGTCGATACGATCGAAGCGGACCCCATCAACATCAACGGCCTCGACAGCGGCGATGCTACCAATGAGCAGATTGCCGAGGCAATGGGTCGTGAGCCCGATGCAGCGCCCATTTTGGAAAACGGCGGCGAGCTTCTGATTTACAATGATGTTATATGGCTTACCGTGCTGTTCCATCAGGTGCAGTATTCGAGATCGGAAGATCATATGCTCGTGACCTACTGCTACACGCTTGACGGCGATGAAACGATGGAAGACGCACTTGAAAACCTTCGCCTGATCCTGAACCGTGAATATGGCGACGGCGGTGCAACAATTGGTGAGCCTCCGATGTATACCTGGCAAAGTGCCGAGACGGGCAATAACATCCGCTTGTATGCGCTGAACGAAACAGAGATCCGTCTGCAGTATTCGCTCGCAAATCCGGAATAAATGAATAAAAAGTGGCTGCCTCAAAAATGCTTTGAGGCAGCCACTTTTTTGTTTTCAATTATGCCATACCGGCGGTGATGATAGCCATCTTGTAGACCTCTTCGGCGTTGCAGCCTCTGGAAAGGTCATTGATCGGGGCGTTCAGACCCTGCAGGATGGGGCCGTAGGCTTCAAAGCTGCCGAGCCGCTGTGCGATCTTGTAACCGATGTTGCCGGCTTCGATGTTCGGGAAGATAAAGGTGTTGGCGTAGCCTGCGACCTTGCTTCCGGGGAACTTGAGCTGACCGACGACCGGAGAGACAGCTGCGTCGAACTGCATTTCGCCGTCAATGGCAAGCTCAGGTGCCATTTCCTTTGCGGCGGCAGTTGCGGCCTGGGACAGGGGAACGGTTGCGCCCTTGCCGGAGCCCTTCGTGGAGAAGGAGAGAACGGCGACCTTGGGGTCGATGCCGAAGAATTCTGCCGTGCGGGCGGATTCAATGGCGACCTCTGCCAGCTTCTGTGCAGCGGAGAAGGTGACCTCACCGGTTGCCTTGTCCACGGTGTCTTCATAGGAAATGTTGATGGCGCAGTCGCCCATGCAATAGGTCTCGGGACCGTCCTTGCCCTCACGGAAGAGGATGAAGCAGGAGGAGACCAGATGTGCACCCTTGCGCGTCTTGATGAGCTGGAGTGCCGGACGAACGGTGTCGGCCGTGGAATAGGTAGCGCCGCCGAGCAGGGCGTCTGCCTTGCCCATCTTGACGAGCATCGTGCCGAAATAGTTGCTCTTAGCAAGGTTGGCGCGGCATTCTTCCTCAGTCATCTTGCCCTTGCGGAGCTCGACCATCGCAGCGACCATTTCGTCCATGGCTTCATAGGTGGCGGGGTCGATGATCGTGGCCTTGGAAATATCGAAGCCGCCGACTTCAGCGGCCGAGTTGACTTCGCTGACGTTACCGACCAGAATGACATCCATCAGATCCTCGCGCATAAGACGGCTTGCAGCTTCCAGGATTCTGGCA
The DNA here is from genome assembly GCA_024404825.1 of Clostridia bacterium. Classification (GTDB taxonomy): domain Bacteria; phylum Bacillota; class Clostridia; order Oscillospirales; family Oscillospiraceae; genus JAKSPM01. Next base: position 7,109 of record JAKSPM010000033.1, on the reverse strand, counting down.
TCGGGGCCTTCGGTAAAGACGATGGTGCGACGGGTGGCTTTCAGTGCGTCGAAAAGTTTCGTAAACATAAATAACCTCCTAAAACAAGACAAAACTGTCTTTTCTTTCCGAACTATTGTACACCTTTTTTTTCTATCAAACAAGAGGAAAAATTACCAGTCATAAAATTTCTTTGTTTGCAGAGGCTAAAGAAAAATAAGGTATGAGGTGAGACGATGAAACGCGAAAAAAAGCAGCCGGAGACGGGACATATCACCGATCCTTCCGTTCCGGTCATTCGCTCCGCCCGGGCTCTAAACAGTATGGAGTATCGCCGCACTGAGGCAAGTGTGCCGTTCGGCAGCGCACAGATGGCGGCGGAAAACCGCAAAACGGAACAGATTTAGCCGAAAGCGCATAGGATAACGCGGAGGGCAAGCCGAGGGCTTGGGTGCTTTTCGGCGGCAAGCCCTTTGTGAGGAGGATGGATATGTGCTGCAATAACGATCAGATCGGCTTCGGGATCGGGACCTTCAACACCTGCGGCTGCAACAGCTGCAATAACGGAGCAAATGCGGAATTTGTCAACGAGCTTGTTTCCGAGTATCGCTACAACGGTCGCAACGGACGCAGCGGCTGCGGCTGTTGCCGCAATTGCTGCAACTGCGGCTGTGGCTGCGGCTGCGCAAACAACGATTTCTAATAATAGGAAAAGGCTGCCGAAAGGCAGCCTTTTTTGGAATATCGGAACATATGCGGGGAATTTTGCGTCCGTCACCGAAGGGAGGACACGACCCGCTCGATCAGCCAGAAGATACCGAAGAACACCGGCTGATGCACCAGATAGAAAATCAAAGAGTGCCTGCCGAGAAAACGCAGGAAGCGGATCAGGAAAAAATCAGACGGGAAATTCGGCAGCAGAGACACTTTGTTTTTATAGACAAGTCTGCCCAGGACGATGCCCTCAATAAACCAGCCGAGATTCGGCAGCAGGGGGAAGTAGTCACCGGAGAAAAAGGCCTTGGTCGGCAGACCGAAAACATAGAGGAAATTCCGGATGTCATAGGGCGAGCTTGGCTCGGCAATGCGGACCTCCTTGATCGAAAGCCAAAGGCCGACACCGATCAGCACGGCACCGAAAACCGCCAGAAAGGCCGTCGGCAGCTTTTTGAGGATCGGATAGAGGATCATGCAGGTGCCGATCAGGTGGAGCACGCCGAACTGGATGCGGTTGTATTCGCCGAGCAGGTCAAGCGCAATCATCACCTCGGTCACGAGGGTGATAAAAAGCCCGCAGCCGAGGACGATCATACCTCTGCGGAAGCTTTTTGAGCCGAGGGTCGCGCTCAGACCGGACAGCACGATAAAAACAGCCCCGCCGTATTCGAACAGCTTATCCAGGAAGCCGAGATCAAAAGCAAGCCTGAACGAATCGCGCAGGTCATAGCTCAGATGCGAGGCAAACACAAACAACAGGCAGAAGCCTCGGAAGGCATCGACCTCCCAAATCCGCTGCTTTTTCACCGATTCCATCATAATCATCTCCTTTTTCCGTATTATAACTTACATTTTCGAAAAAGGAAACAGTTTTCTCAAGAAGTCTTTTCCTTTACTTTCCGCCAACATTGCGGTAAAATCAAAAACAGAAAGAGAGGGAAATGCCCATGAACGATCAATTCCATACCTCAGACGAAACCGGGATCCTGATAGATGAGCTGAAGCAGCTGCTCGACGAACAGCAGCCGGCCGATCCATTCCGTCAGGCTGGGGATCTTCCGACCGGGCTGCCCGATCCTGTCGAGCCGCCCGAGGATGCATATGAATTGGATATTCACTTTGAGGACGAGGCGCTGCCGGATGCCCTGCCCGAGAAGAAAAGCCGCTCGGTCAAGGCCTACAACAGCGACTATGTGACGAAGGGTACGCCAAAAACCGTACAGGAAAAGCCGGCCGGACAGGAACAGCCTGTCTATCAGGTGCCCGTGCAGCAGACCTATCAGCCGCCTGTGCGGCAGGCGCGCCGTACAAACCCGCCGAAAAGGAGAACCCCTATGCGCGAGGAAGCCGTAAACGTCCCCAAAAAGAAAAAACACACAGGAGCGATCATCCTGATCGCGCTTGTGCTTGTGCTGGCGCTGACATTTTTTGCCGGAATACTGCTGTACCCCAAGCGCCCGGATGCAACGAAAATGAAGAAGGGCGATGTTGCCACGATCTTAATTGCAGGCACGGACAAGGACGGCACCCGTACCGATACGATCATGCTGCTCTATATTGACAGGGACGCCGAGGAGATCAACCTGCTGAGCCTGCCGCGTGACCTGCTGACCTATGTGGACGGCAACCCGATGAAGCTCAACGCGGTCTACGGATACGGCGGCTGCGGGGAAAAGGGCATGGAGCTTCTGATGGACGAGATGGTCGACCGCATCGGCTTCCGCCCGGACGGCTATGTGCTGTTCGACTTTGATGCCGTGGAGGAGCTGATCGACCGCATGGGCGGTATCACATTTGATGTTCCCTGCGAAATGGACTATGAAGACCCGGCGCAGTCACTTTCCATCCATTTGAAGGAAGGAAAACAGCGGCTAAACGGCGAGGAGGCACTTTGGGTGCTTCGCTACCGCTCGGGCTATGCGCTGGCCGATCTCAAGCGGGTGGAGGTGCAGCGCGACCTCATCAAGGCGGCACTGGAGCAGTGGGTCAGCCTGCGGAAGCTGCCGCGCGGCGCGAGTGCACTGTTCTCGCTCAAGGACGGCACGACGACCGACCTGTCCACGCGTAATTTTGCATGGGCAGCCAAGGCTGTCCGGTCGATCGGCCTTTCGGGGATGCAGACGGCGACCCTGCCCGGTGAGTGGAGATCTCCGTATTACTATCCGTTTGCGCAGGACGGTGCGGATCTGCTCAACCGCTATTTTAACCCGACCACCAGAACAATCACCGAAGAGGATGTGGGCTACTGATGATAGAAATAGACTGTACAAGATATGAGGGTCGTCCGGCCGACGCCGAAAAAAGGCGCCCCGCGGAGCTTGCCTGCTATGACCTTCTGGATCGGCTCGGCATCCTTTATTCGCGAGTCGATCATGCCCCTGCGGCGACGATCGAGCAGTGCGAGCAGGTAGAAACGGTGCTGGGCGCAAAGATCTGCAAAAATCTTTTCCTCTGCAACCGGCAGAAAACCGCATTTTACCTCTTCTTAATGCAGGGCGACAAGGTGTTCAAGACCAAGCATCTGTCCAAACAGCTCGGCACGGCGCGTCTGTCGTTTGCAGAGCCGGAGGACATGGAACGCCTGCTCGCCACAAGCCCCGGCTCATGCAGTATTCTAGGGCTGATGAATGACAAGGAGCATGCAGTGCATCTTGTCATCGACAAGCCGGTTTTGGAGCAGGAATATTTTGGCTGCCACCCGTGCATCAACACCTCAACTCTGCGGGTCAAAACCGCCGATGTGACACAAATCCTGCTTCCCGCCCTCAACATTCTTCCGACTGTCACGGAACTGCCGGAAGACGAATGGGAATAATTGCCGCGTAAACATTGACAAGGATTCTTTTCCTGTATATAATTCAGAGAGAATCAAAGCGCATGATGCGCAACAAAAAGGAGAGATCTTATGAGTAGCTTCTGTACTTTTTGCGGTAAGCCCCTGCCGGAAAACGGCATTTGCGATTGCCAGACACAGCCGCAGAATCAGGCGCAGCCTCAGTATCAGGCACAGCCCCGGTATCAGGCACAGCCTCAGTATCAGGCACAGCCTCAGTATCAGGCGCAGCCTCAGTATCAGGCACAGCCTCAGTATCCGCAGCCCCAGTATCCGCCTCAGTACCAGGCGCAGCCCTATCCGCAGTATCCCGCACAGCCGTATCCGCAGGCATATCAGCAGCCCGCACAGCCGAGCGCAGTCGGCATTGGCTTCCGTAAGCTCGGCCCGTTCCTGAAGGCATTTTTCGGCTCCCCGGCAGATGCCATCAAGGATGTCGTAAAGGAAAAGAATCTGGCACTCAGCCTGATCATCGTTGCATTCTTCTCGACCCTGTCCATGGGCGCTTGGATGACCGGCATCGTCGGCGTTCACAGCGGTGCATCGGTCGCTCTTCCTTTGGTGTTTGGCCTGATGTTCCCGTTCGTGATCGTTGCTTTGGCAGCGCTCTCTGCCTTCCTCGGCGGCAAGATCGAAAAGAAAAACATTTCCTTTATTGATGGACTGACTGCCGCAGGCGCAGCAAGCATCCTTCCCGCCGCGGTCATGGCGATCGCCATCGTGATGAATCTGTATGTCTACACCGGCCTGTTTGCTTTTGCAATGTTCGTCTGTGCGGCGGTCGTGATTTATTCGGTCGTTATGTTCAGAGTTTTCGAGCTTAAGCGCTTCGTCACCGTGCTGATCCATGTCGGCTTTACCGGCTTCTGCACCTTCGGAGGAATGCTCCTGTATCTGGCAGCAATCCTCGGCGATATGATTTATAAGGTGCTCGTATTTTGATATGTCATGCTTTCAAACAAAAAAGGAGCTGTGAAAACAGCTCCTTTTTTTCAGCTTTCTAACGTCTCGGCCAATTCCAGGCCGGGATTTTTTTTGATCGTGAAGTTGATTGCCCAATAGGAGGAGAAGACGAGCAGGCTGTGGCCGCGGTAGTCCTCCAAAAGCTCTGCATCGGACGAGAGCACGAGGTCGGAGAGATTTGCCACGGGCGACTTCGTGATGAACCGGAGCTCTTCATATGGCAGCATTTCCATCCGAAGCTCCACGCCGTACTCGCTGCGCATCCGATACTGGAATACGTCAAATTGCAGCGTACCGACAACGCCGACGATGACCTCCTCCATGCCGGTGTTCGGCACCTTGAAGATCTGAATGGCACCCTCCTGCGCGATCTGCTCCGTACCCTTGATGAACTGCTTGCGCTTCATTGTGTCCTTCGGGCTGACGCGGCAGAAATGCTCGGGAGCAAAGGTCGGGATGGGGGCAAACTTGAACTTCTTGCCCGGGACGCAGATGGTATCGCCGATGGAGAAGATGCCCGGGTCAAACACGCCGATAATGTCGCCTGCATAGGCTTCATTGACGATCTCACGCTCCTGCGCCATAAGCTGCTGCGGCTGGGACAGGCGCATCTTTTTATTGCCCTGCACATGGTAATATTCACGGTCACGCTCGAACCTGCCGGAGCAAATGCGCATGAAAGCAAGGCGGTCGCGGTGTGCTTTGTTCATGTTTGCCTGAATTTTGAAGACAAACGCGGAAAAATCGGGAGCGAAGGTGTCGATTTCACCGATATCCGTCTGACGGGGCAGAGGGGAGGTCGTCATGCGGAGGAATTCCTCCAGGAACGGCTCCACGCCGAAGTTCGTCAGTGCCGAGCCGAAGAAGACGGGGGAGAGGGTACCTGCACGCACTTCCTCCATATCGAACTCACGGCCTGCGGACAGAAGCTCCACATCATCAATGAGCTGTGCGGTGCGCTTTTCGCCGATGAAGTCGGCAACGGAGGAGTCATACAGATCGACCTCCATGCTGTCGGCACGGTTTTTGCCGGAGATGCCGGAGAAGAAGATCAAACGGCTCTTCTGCCGGTCATAGACACCTTGGAATTCCTTGCCCGAGCCGATCGGCCAGTTCATGGCGTAGGTCTCGATGCCGAGCTCCTTTTCCAGCTCGTCCAGAAGGTCGAACGGATCCTTGGATTCTCTGTCCATCTTGTTCACAAAGGTGAAAATCGGGATGTGCCGCATCGCGCAGACCTTAAAGAGCTTTCTCGTCTGCGCCTCGACACCTTTACTGCCGTCAATGACCATGACGGCGGAGTCGGCAGCCATCAAGGTGCGGTAGGTGTCCTCAGAGAAGTCCTGGTGACCCGGGGTGTCCAAAATGTTGATACAGAAGCCGCCGTACTGGAACTGCATGACGGACGAGGTGACCGAGATACCGCGCTGCTTTTCGATCTCCATCCAGTCGGAGACAGCGGCACGGCTGTTCTTTTTGCCCTTGACGGCACCCGCTTGTGCGATGGCTCCGCCGTAGAGCAGGAATTTTTCGGTCAGGGTGGTTTTACCGGCGTCCGGGTGCGAGATGATCGCAAAGGTACGTCTGCGGTTGATTTCGTGTTCTAAGTTCTGCATATGTCCTCACTTACTGCAAATAACGGTGCTTTAAGGTTTGCACCATGCTTGTGTATTCAGCCTTACATTCTTCATTTCGCCCTGCAAGAAGGTCTTGGTAGCAGCGGGAAAGGAAGCCCTCCCGAAGCTCCGTGTAAACCGCCGCGCTCTGGTCACAGTAGTTGATCGCGTTGACGATGGCGGGGGCAATATCATAGTATTCGTCGATCAGAGCCTTCCCATCCGGGCAGGAGGTCAAAAAGCCGTCACGGAAGGCGCGGAAGGCGGTCAGCTCTGCACAGTTATCCGGCTTGCCTTCTGCCTCGCAGACGGCGGTCGTAATGAAGCAGAGAATGCCCTTGCGGAAGCCGCTGACGATGTCTTCATAGGTGGCGGGATGGAAGGGATTGTCGGGGAAACGCTTCAGCCACTGCTTGTGAAGCAGGTCGGCGTAGTCTTCACTGACGGAAAGCCGCAAATGGCGGATGGCAGGCACAAGAAAGAGCGCAATGATCATCTTGCTGTTAAACATTGCGCGCTCCTGCTTCTGCTTCTTTTCGGAGGCAGCCATTGCAAGAGATTCGGTGCCGTCAATGAACGCCGTGACGGTTTGCAGGATCAGCTCGCTTCGCTGTGCCGGGCAGGCATTGCAGGCGCGATCCAGCGCTTCATAGGTCTTCGCAACGCCCCGCTCATATTTTGAAAACGCAGAGGCGTACTCTTTTTTTGTAATTTTCTTTTCGTAGCCGGCAAACTCCGTCAGAGCATCCATCAGATGCTCCTTGACATAGTCCATTGCGTCTGCGCAATCGGCGGAGGATACCTCCGGGAGGATCAGCTCATCCTGCCTCAAGCGGGCACCGCAGTACATACAGGAAAAGTTCACAAGCTCCGCGGGGATCTGCAGCTCGTGCATACAGTGCGGACAGCTTCCCTCAAAAACATGATCCATAGCGTTCCTCCTGTGCTGACAGTCGATTCTATAACTTTTTGAACGCGCGGTGTCAACCGCGCCCGCAAAA
>JAKSPM010000032.1 GCA_024404825.1 Clostridia bacterium | reverse complement strand
CCGATGGCGTGACAGCTCCCCTGACAAGGGGAGCCGTTCAAACGGTGCGCTAAATATGTGTTTCACGATAAATAGCTTTTATACGGTTATTTTTGCTCGGCGTGCAAACACTATTTCATATCAGGAGGAATGGAAAATGTTCAAAAAAAAGAAGAAACCGAAAACAGGCAACCCGGTCAAGGAGATTATGGACACTTCGCCGAGCTTTACTGATCCGCAGGGAAGCTGGACGGGCAAGCCGGAGGACGTTTTCGATATTCCCGTGCAGGACGCGGACGATTTGTAAATCTATATAGAAACAAGCACTTCATGAAAATACATTTCATGAAGTGCTTGTTTTATTCATAAAGCAAAACTCACTGGTCGATTTGAACCGAAGCGGTTTTGATCCGCTCTTTTCCCTTTTTCGCGTCTGTTTTCTTTACGAGCAAAATTCTCTCGAAATCGATCAGGAAGCTAAGCAGCAGAACTGTTATGACAAGCGGGAGCGTCTCGATTGATTTATGCCGAAACATTTGCATAATCAAAATTCCCGCGCAAAAAATCGCCGGCAGCTGCAGCAGCAAGTCCGCTACATGATAAAACCGCGGAATCGGATAACGAAGCATGCGGCAAATGAAAAAGTCCAGTGCAGAAATCGCCATGGTCGCGGCGATTGAAAGAGCGTAGATCTTCCATGTTAAAGTATAAAACCAGAGAATCATCGAAAGAAAGCATGCTTGCAGAAAGAAACAACCGAAAACATGCGTGATGATCTGCAACACTTGGGAAAGCGTCTTTTTCATGCGGCAACTCCCATATATTTATATTGTAGATTCATAATCAAATATCAGAGCGTAATCAAATCGACGCGCAGAGTCTGGAGGTCAGCCAGGCGGGAGCCGAGCTTCTGCGGATGTTGGGCAAGGACATCTGCACGTTTAAGCAAAAGAAGCTTGCCGAGGAACTCCACGGAATATTCTCGCTTGAGCCGTTGCCATGTTCTGCCGTCGTAGTCAACATCAACATCATGCAGGGCAATGAGATTCAGGATCTCTTTGGCATCCTTTTTTGAAATTTCAAGGCGGTCAAGTACGTCTGCGGCGATTTGAACACTCGCCTGCGTATGTCCGTAAAAATGATCGACGCCAAATTCGTCCGTTGTGTGCGTACGGGTCTTGCCGGAGTCGTGCAGAAGCGCGGCAAAGCGAAGATTGAAATCCTCGGGTACCTTTGAAACCGCGATCAGTGTATGCTCCCAAACATCTTTATGATGATAGGGATTATGCTGTTTCATTCCGATGGATTCACGTAATTCCGGAATAAAGCGCAGGATCAGCTCCCGGTTTGCTTCTAAATTCTGCACAGAGCAATCGCCGAGCAGCAGCTCAATGATCGGGGCAACACTGGAATCCTTATACTCCACGGTAAAAATCCTTTCTGTTCTCTTTTTTGTATTATACCGCAAAAACAAGCAAAATGCAAATTCTTCATTGTGCTCTGTGTATAATTGTGTTTTTCTGTTATTAAGAATACACACAAAGTGATTCTGTGCATAATTCCTATAAGCGGCCGTAAAACTTTGTCTATTTTTTGGTAATCAAAATATTCCACTCTATATTGCAATCATGCGTAAACTGTGTTAAAGTGTTAATTAGAAAAATAAGGAAACACAAGAAGAGCTTTTTGCGATGCCTTACGGCGGCAATGCGGAAAACGGAGTATCGTTGTGGCATATCAGTATTATATCAACTTCAAAGATAAAACCGAATATGTAAAGCACGACAATCACTTCCTCACCTACCCGATCGGGTCGCTTTTGTTTGCCGTGATGGACACCGAGTGGGACGCTCTTTCCGAAGAGATCAGCGCTTACCGCAGAAATCTCTATCGGATAGATCAGGTTCAGCAAAGTGTTGCATTGATTTCTGAAAGATTCAATAATACACATGTCTTTCTGAAACGCGATTTTGAACGGCTCTCCCGCAGCGGCGATATTCTCTATGCCTCCTACTATTGGGCGATGGATTACGCCCGGTTAAAGCAGGAGCTCGCCCGGCTGATCGCGAATGTTTTGGACATGGACGGCGACAACGCCGACATGACGGTCTTGCAGCGATATTTCTTGTTGAACGCGACAGATCCTGAAACAAGGCGCTTCAAGCAGCGGATGCACGAACAACTCAAGGTATTTCAATGTATGATGTGCGGCGAAGACGAAACGGCGATGGAGATCAGCCGCGAAAGCGTCTCCGGCTTAAACTTGGAAGCCGCCATCTGTTATGCAAGCGACGACCTGCGCACGCTTGTGTTCATGGAATTTGAATATATGGTAACGGAAGGTTATGCCATCCGCCGCTGTGACAACTGCGGAAAGTACTTCCTCCCCTTCTCCGTTGTTTCCCGCTACTGCGACCGGCTCTATTCCGGGCAGAAAACCTGCAAGGATTACGCCATTCGTGAGCGCTACAACCAAAAGCTTGCCGGAAATGAGCTTCGCGCCCTCTATGTCAAGAACAACAACGCTTATCAGATGCGTGTTCGCCGGGCGCCGGAGCTTTATACCCCGGACGAATACACGGCATGGAAGATTGCTGCGCGCAAAGCGCTTGACGAAGAGGAAAACGGCAAACTTCCCGAAGCGCTTTGCAGGCAAATGCTTTCTCTGCCGAAGAAAAGCAAGTAATCCGGTTTATTTGAGGATGAAATTATGATAAATGAAGGCATTGTTGAACTGTTTGCCCCGCGCCACACGCTGATCGGACGGGGCGCGATTGGAGAGATCCCCCGCTTTCTGCGGCATATGGGTGCAGAACACGCCCTGGTCATTACCGATGCGGGTCTGATCAAAATGGGCACCGCCGGTCGTGTGATCTCGGTGCTTGAAAAAGCAGGACTGCAATATACGATTTATGACGGTGTAAAACCGAATCCTACAATTTCGATTGTTAACGAAGCGATGGCTGCCTACAACACAAACGGCTGCAAGTGCATCATTGCCATCGGCGGCGGCAGTCCCATTGACGTTGCCAAGGCCGTCAGCCTGCTGACTGCCAACGGCGGCACCATTCAGGACTACTGGGGTACAAACATGACCAAAAAGGTCGGTACCCCGATGATCGCGGTCAATACCACAGCAGGAACCGGCTCCGAGGTCACGCGCGCCTATGTTGTGACGGACGAAGAAAAGAAGATCAAGATGCTTGATGTGGACACGAACTGTCTTGCCTACCTTGCCATCGACGATCCGGAGCTGATGACCGGAATGCCGCCGGCACTGACGGCGTACACGGGCATGGATGCGCTGACCCACGCGATTGAGGCCTATATCTGTAATGTACATACGCCCTATACCGATGGCTTAGCGCTTGAAGCCATCCGTCTGGTCAGCGAGTCGTTAAAGCTTGCCGTCAATGACGCGACGAACATCCACGCACGCACAAGCATGTGCTGGGCGGCCTACATGGCAGGCCTCGCGTTCTCCAACTCCGGTCTCGGCTTAGTTCACGGCATTGCCCATCAGCTCGGCGGCTTCTACAACATCCCGCACGGCATGGCAAACGCCATCATGCTCCCCTATGTCATGGAATACAACCGGCAGCATTGCTTAAAGAGAATGTGCGACATTGCCTACGCGATGGGCGAAAAGATCAACCCGCACAACATGAACGCCTCCTCGTGGCTTGCTATTGAAGCGGTACGTGATCTTTCGTTCGATATTCAGATTCCGAAGCTTAATTCCACGAAGTTCTCTTTGGACGATGTGGAGGTGCTTGCAGAACACGCTTTGCAGGACGGCGCAACGGCTGCAAACCTCGTGATGCCCTCAAAAGAGGACGTCGTGAAGATCCTCGTAACGGCCTATATGGACGGAGAGATCCGCGAAAAAGCAGGCAAAGATATAAGTGTAAAACGAACTTAAAATAAATTGATTTGGAACGGTGAGAATTATGGCAGAAATGAACAAAGGTGATATTCAGCGCGCCGTGCAGCTCGCAATGAGCGAATCCGTATTCCGCAAAACAGGCAAGATCTTTGTGCCTGTGGCCTCCTCTAACCGCCACATCCACCTGACGACTGCCGACATCGAAAAGCTCTTCGGCAAGGGCTATTCGCTGACCATTCAGAAGAATCTCTCCCAACCCGGTCAGTATGCCTGCAAAGAGGTCGTGACCATCGAAGGCCCGAAGGGAAAGTTGGAAAAAGTCCGTGTTTTAGGGCCTGCAAGATCAAGCACGCAGGTCGAAATTTCCCTGACTGACAGCTTCAAGCTCGGCGTTAAGGGCGTGGTAAGAATGTCCGGTGACGTCAAGGGCACCCCCGGCATCCGCATCATCGGGCCTGCCGGCACTGTAGAAGCTCCGGAAGGCACGATCGTTGCCGCCCGCCACCTGCACCTGTCTGCTGAACAGGCTGCCCTGTTTGGCCTGAAAAACGGTGATGAAGTCCGGCTTTCTATGCCCGGCCCCAGAGCAATCATTTTGGATCATGTTGCCGTTCGCTGCGGCAAGGGGCATGACATGGAGGTCCATGTCGATACCGACGAAGCAAATGCTGCCGGAATGAAGTCCGGCACAATGATGGAGATCCTTCGCTGAGCTTGTATATGACGAGCCGGACCGCAGTTTGCAGTTAAGGTGTTAAATTATTTATGGATAAAACACAAATACACAATTTAGTGGAGCTGATCGTGGCAGAGGTCGTCCGCCGGGTGGAGGAGGAGCAGCGCAAGGAGCAGCATCCTGAGGATGTTGTCGTTGTCGTTGCCGGCAAACCCACCTGTCCGGAAAAGCTGGAAAAATGGCTTTCCGATCGGTACGGCGTCGGCTATTCCACGATCTTCTTCCAACAAAATGCACCTCCGTGGAAGCACGCAATTTCGGCAGGCTCGCTGAGCCCGGAGCAGATCAATGATTCGATCGGCACAGCGAAAAAAGTGATCCTGGCCTCTCCGGAGCTGTCTCTCCTGCGCCAAATCGCCGCAGGAGACGATACAGACCCGGTTTCCAAGGTTCTCGTGCGTGCGATCCTGTGGAAAAAGGAGGTGCGGCTGCTCTTGGACTTTGAGCCGCCGCAATTCAAGCGAAACACCTTCTTCGCCGGTGTTGCAGATGCCATCGAAACACTCAAAAGCCTGCAGGTTTCGGTGGATTACTACGACACGGGACAGCAGGCAGCGGCAGAACGAAAGGACTTTGTCACCGAACAGGATGTCCTGGAGGCTGCCGAGCGCCCGGAGAAGCTGATTCTATGTGCGATCGGTGCGATCATCACGCCCTCGGCAAAGGACGCGTTATCGCAAACCGGCGTGATACTGAGTTATTAAAGGAGGGAACGTATGCAGTTAGCAAGAGTCAAAGGCACAGTCGTCTCTACCAACAAGGCAGAGAAGCTGTACGGTCTGAAGCTGCTGGTCGTCAAGCCCATTGATATTGAGACCTGGCAGGAAAAAGGCGGGCTGCTCGTTGCCATCGACGCAGTAGGCGCCGGCATCGGTGAGGTCGTGATGTGCGTGGGCGGCAGCTCCTCGCGTCAGACTCAAGTGACCGAAAACAAGCCCGTTGACCAGTCCATTGTAGCCATCATCGATACGGTGGACGTTGACGGTAAGCGCATCTTTGAAAAATTCGTCAACGAGGGCAAATAAAGGACACGACATCCTTTGCCCATTAAAATAAGAAATAAAAAAATAACGAAAGTTGAGGGGATATCATGGCATTGACGAAAGAACAAATCCATGCGATTTCTGCGCAGATGACGCAGGATGTATCCAACGGCACAATCTCTTCCTCCTCCTGCAGCGGCTGCTGCATCTTCGATGACATCAATGATGCCATCAACACTGCCATCAGCGCTCAGGCACAGCTCATGATGATGAGCCTGGAGGAGCGCGGCAAGCTCATTGAAGCCATGCGTCAGGCAGCCAGAGACCATGCGGTCGAGCTGTCCGAAATGGCACACAAAGAGACCGGCTACGGCAAGATCCCGCACAAGATCGCAAAGAACCTGCTCGCAGCCAACAAGACCCCCGGCATTGAAGACCTCCATCCGACCGCTTACTCCGGTGATGACGGTCTGACCTTAGTGGAGACCGCACCCTACGGTGTTATCGGCTCCATCACCCCGTCCACCAACCCCACCGCAACCGTCATCAACAACTCCATCTCCATGATCGCAGCCGGCAACTCCGTTGTTTTCAACCCCCATCCGGCAGCAAAGCGCTCGTCTCAGAGAGCCATTGAGATCCTGAATGAAGCCGTTGTCAAGGCAGGCGGCCCCTCGGGCCTGATGGTCTGCCCCAAGGAGCCGACCATGGACACCAGCGCCGTTATCATGAGTCATCCGAAGATCAAGATGCTCGCCGTTACCGGCGGTGAGGGCGTTGTCAAGGTCGCTATGAAGTCCGGCAAGAAGTGCGTTGCGGCAGGCCCGGGCAACCCCCCTGTCATCGTTGATGAGACCGCAGATCTCGACCGTGCGGCAAAGGACATCGTTGACGGCGCAAGCTTTGAAAACAACATCCTCTGCGTTGCGGAAAAGGAATGCTTCGTTGTCCGCAGCGTTGCAGATGCCCTGATTGCCAAGATGCAGTCCTGCGGTGCATGGAAAATTTCCGGCGAGGACATCGACAAGGTACTTCGTACTGTTCTGATTAACAAGGACGGCAAATACGTCATCAACCGCAAGTTCGTCGGCCACGACGCAACCTACATCCTGCGCGAGTCCGGTGTCTCCTTCTCCGGTGATCCCGTCCTCGTCATTGCAGAGGTTGACCGCTATCATCCCTTCGTAGAAGTTGAAATGCTGATGCCCGTGCTCGGCATCGTCCGCGTCAACGACTTCCACGAGGCACTGTCCGAGGCCTTCCGTGCAGAGCACGGCTGCCAGCACTCGGCACTCATCCACTCCACCAACATTCACAACATGAGCCAGGCGGCCCGCGTGATGAATACCACGATTTTTGTCAAGAATGCACCTTCCTATTCCGGCCTGGGCTTCGGCGGCGAGGGTCATGCCACGCTGACGATCGCAACGCCTACCGGCGAAGGTCTGACCAGCGCGAAGTCCTTTACACGCGCAAGACGGTGCGTCATGAAGGGCGACTTCCGCATCATCTGATGGGGGCCATGCCATGGATCTGATTCAAACCGTATGTGACGCCGGGATCTTAGGCGCCGGCGGCGCCGGTTTCCCGACCCACGTAAAAATCAACTGCAAGGCGGAGTATGTCCTTGCAAACGGTGCCGAATGTGAGCCGCTTCTGCGTGTTGACCAGCAGATCATGCAGTATCATGCGCATGATGTTGTCTCGGGTCTTCGTGCAGTTGTCCGCCACACGGGTGCCAAGAAGGGCGTCATCGCCCTCAAAGCCCACTATGAGGAAGCTGTCCGCGCCCTGCGTGCCGAAATCGGCGGCGACGAGGATATCGAGCTTCACCTTCTGCAGAGCTACTACCCCGCAGGCGATGAACAGCAGATCGTCTATGAGGTAACAGGCAGAGTTGTTCCCACCGGCGGACTTCCCTTGGATGTCGGCTGCGTGGTCTGCAATGTCTCGACACTTCAGAACATCGCAAAAGCGCTTCAAAGCGGCGAAGCCGTCACGGAAAAATATGTGACGGTCGGCGGCGCGGTCAACAATCCCGTGACCGTCAAGGTTCCCGTCGGTATCTCCTGTAAAGAGCTGCTGAGCCTGGCAGGCGGCACCAAGGGCGATTGCGTTTACATCATCGGCGGCCCCTGCATGGGCAGGATCGTAAAAGATCCCGATACCCCCGTCACCAAGACGACCGGCGGCCTGCTTGCGATCCCCGTTGACCATCCGCTGCTTTCCATCCGCTCGGACGAGCTGAACATCCAGCTCATCAAATCCGTGTGCTGCCAGTGCTCGATGTGTACACAGATGTGCCCGAGAAATGCACTTGGCCTGAACGTTCAGCCCAACCGCGCAATGTTATCTCTTGCCAGCGGCATGAATGTCATCGGCGACTTTAACGGCATCTTCTCCTGCTGCAACTGCGGCATCTGCACCGACTTTGCCTGCAACTTCGGCCTGAAACCCAGTGTGGTCATGCAGAAGCTGAAGGCAGCCATTGCCGCAAACGGCACAAGACCGAAGAAAGAGGTCTTCACGGCTGTTGACGGCGGCTTTGAAAACAAAAAGGTACCCACCTCCCGTCTGATTGCCCGCCTCGGCATCACGGAATACGACGTACCGGCTCCGGTATGTGAGGACCTTGTGAGTACCGACTGCGTCCGCATCCTGCTGCGTCAGGGCGTCGGTGCACCCAGTGTTCCCACCGTTAAGGTCGGACAGCGGGTAGAAAAGGGCGCTGTGATCGCAGACATCGCAGAGAAGAAGCTCGGCGTGAAGATGCACGCCTCCATCTGCGGCACCGTCAGCGATGTCACAGACAGCTACATTGAACTCAGGAGGGCATAAGAATGAACGCATTAGGTATGATCGAAGTCACCAGCATCCCCAAGGGTGTGGAAGCGGGAGACGCTATGCTCAAGGCAGCAACCGTTGAGCTGATCTCTGCCCAGTCCATCTGCGCCGGCAAGTACATTGTCATTATCACCGGCGAGGTCGCAGCGGTCGAGGAGAGCGTCGCGGCAGGCAAGAAGGTCGCAGGACAGAAGCTCATCGACGCCATGGTCATTTCTCATGTCCATCCCCAGGTCCCCAAGGCCATCAACGCCTGCAACGAGATCGGCGATGTCGCCGCCATCGGTGTGATGGAAGCGTTCTCGCTGTGCGCAGCCGTTGTGGCAGCCGATGCGGCAGTCAAAGCCGCAGCCGTTGACCTCATTGATATTCGTCTGGGCAGAGGCCTGGGCGGCAAGGCGTTCATCACGCTGACCGGTGAAGTTGCGGCAGTCCGTGCGTCGATCGACGCAGGTACCTCGAAACCCGAATGCAAGGGTCTGATGGCCGAAAGCGTTGTCATCCCGCACCCGCATCCGGAAATGATAAAAGCACTCTACTAATCAGGAAGAAATCAAAAAACACACTACAATATTACGGAGGAACAAGTTATGAAAGAAGCACTCGGCATGGTTGAAACCAGAGGCCTCATCGGCGCGATCGAAGCAGCCGATGCCATGGTCAAGGCAGCAAACGTCCACCTGATCGGCAAACAGCAGATCGGTTCCGGCCTCGTCACCGTTATGGTTCGTGGCGACGTCGGCGCAGTCAAGGCATCCGTCGAAGCAGGCGCTACCGCAGCAAAGCGCGTTGGCGAGCTGTACGGCGTTCATGTCATTCCCTCTCCCCATGATGACGTTGAGGGCATCCTGCCCACAATGAACCGCTGATATGGCAGAGGCGAAGAAACCCGCCGCAAAAAAAGCGGCCAAGCCGGCAGAACCCAAGCCGGCAGCAAAAAAAGCAGAAGAAACCAAATTACCGGAGGTAAAACCTATGAAACTCGCACTCGGCATGGTTGAGACCAGAGGCCTCATCGGCGCTATCGAAGCTGCTGATGCCATGGTCAAGGCAGCAAACGTCCACCTCATCGGTAAGCAGCAGATCGGCTCCGGCCTCGTCACCGTTATGGTTCGTGGCGACGTCGGCGCGGTCAAAGCTTCCGTTGAAGCAGGCGCTACTGCCGCAAAGCGCGTCGGTGAACTCTACGGCGTGCACGTCATCCCCTCTCCCCACGACGACGTGGAGGGCATCCTGCCCACGATCGAAAAGAGGTAACTTTTCGGGACCCTTCTGCGGCTTTGAGCCGCAGAAACCGCACACTCCGTGCATCCGGGCAAGGCTGTAATTTCAGCCGCCCGGCAGCGCGAGAAATAAAATTCAGGGAACAGGAGGTAGACATATGACCACCGGTATTGTCGTCGGCTGCGTTGTTGCGACCGTCAAGGATCCCGGC
This sequence comes from Clostridia bacterium, assembly GCA_024404825.1. GTDB lineage: Bacteria > Bacillota > Clostridia > Oscillospirales > Oscillospiraceae > JAKSPM01. The sequence goes on along the minus strand of JAKSPM010000032.1, from coordinate 3,374 downwards.
CTTGATAATATCCCGCTGCTCGTTGTGCAGCAGATTGAAAAAGGCCAACGGGGCAAAATGATCATTTCCGCAGATGCGACCCGGCAGGCGGGCCGCGGAGACTATGTCTACCTGATCGGCTCAAAGGAAGCCGGCAGAATGTTCCGTCAAAAGCTTACCCCGGCGGATTCCGCCATCGTAGGCTTCATCGACTCATACAATGTTGAATTGAAAATGGAGGAAACATAAATGAAATTAGCACTCGGAATGGTTGAAACCAGAGGCCTCATCGGCTCCATCGAAGCTGCCGATGCCATGGTCAAGGCTGCAAACGTCCACCTGATCGGCAAGGAACAGATCGGTTCCGGTCTGGTCACGGTCATGGTTCGCGGCGACGTCGGCGCTGTTAAGTCCGCTGTGGAAGCAGGCGCATCCGCTGCAAAGCGCGTCGGCGAACTGTACGGCGTTCATGTCATCCCCTCTCCCCACGATGACGTAGAAGGCATCCTGCCCACGATGGGCTGAAACCCATGAAGCTCGGAAGAGTTGTCGGAAATGTCGTATCCACCATCAAGGATAAGGGCTTTTCCGGTCATAAGCTGCTGATCGTCGACTATATCGACGATGCAGGAAATCTGACCGGCAATCAGGTCATTGCCTTTGACGCGGCGGATGCAGGCGTTGGCGACACGGTATTGGTCAACGTTGACGGCGGCGCTGCAAATATGTTTCTCGGCAGAGAATGTATCGGAGACCTCACCGTCTGCGGTGTGCTCGACAGCGTGACGCTCGACAACGAAACGAAAGTTTACAATTAGTAAAGCAAGGTGAATTCTATGGATATGGAGGCTCTGCGACAGGAAGTTGAAAAGCAGGTGCTTGCCTACTTCCGGATGGATCCGGCTGTCATGGATACGGGAATCACGATCCGCGGCACGGATGTCATCGCAACATTAGAGCATTCCCTTCTGAATCCCGATACCACACTCGAAAAGATCCAAAAAGAGTGTGAGGTCGCAAGAAAATTCTCGGTCGCAGCGGTCTGCGTTGCGCCCTACTATGTTCCTGCTGCTTATGAGATCCTTCACAACAGCCCTGTCGTCGTCGGTACGGCAGTCGGCTTCCCGCACGGCTGTATGTCGCAGACGGCGAAGATCGCCGAGGTGAAGGAGGCCATCTCCAACGGTGCAAAGGAAATTGATGTGGCGCTGAACAATCTCGCCATCAAGTCCGGCCGTCTGGATGTGGCGCAAAAGGAATTAGAGGAGATCGTCCGCGTCGCGCTCGGCAAGGCAAAGATCAAGACCGTGTTTGAACACAGCCTGTTCACCGATGAAGAAAAGCGCAAGGTGCTCTCCATGCTCCCCGCCACCGGCGTGGAATATGTTAAAATTCAGAATATGCTGTCCGGCCACGGTGCAAGAGTGGAGGACGTGCGACTGGTCAAGGGGCTGGTCGGGCGCCACGTGCGCATCAAGATCGACGGCGGCATCAAGACACTGCAGCAAGCAGAAGAGCTGCTTGCGGCCGGTGCTGACCGTTTGGGTCTGACCGCAACGGCGAAGATTGCGGAAGAAGCCATGCAGCACCATGAATAAACGAAAGGAATCATACTTATGGATATTAATGAAATCATCCGTCAGGTAACGGAAGAAATCTGCTCCAAATACGGCGTAGAAGGCCAGGCTCCGGCAGCATCGAACGGCAAGAGCCCCGCCGATATGGCAAAGTATATCGACGACACGCTGCTCAAGGCAGATGCCACCCTCGAAGACATCCGCAAGGTCTGTGACCGTGCAAAGAAGTACCACACCGCAAGCGTTTGCGTCAACCCGTCCTATGTGCAGTTCGTCGCAAGCCAGCTTGAAGGCTCCGGTGTCACGCCCTGCTGCGTCATCGGCTTCCCCTTGGGTGCAACGACCCCCGAGGTCAAGGCTTTTGAAGCAAGCAACGCTGCCGACCACGGCGCAAGAGAAGTTGACATGGTCATCAACATCGGTGCTGTCAAGTCCGGCGATTGGATGCTCGTCAAGCGCGACATCGAAGCAGTTGTCAACGCAGTCCGCAACCGTGCAAAGGTCAAGGTCATCATCGAATGCTGCCTGCTGACCGATGAAGAAAAGGTCAAGGCCTGCACCGTCTCCAAGCTCGCAGGCGCACACTTCGTCAAGACCTCCACCGGCTTCTCCACCGGCGGTGCTACCGTAGAAGACGTCCGCCTGATGCGCGAGACCGTCGGCCCCGAAATGGGCGTCAAGGCCTCCGGCGGCGTTCGTACCTATGACGACGCTCTGGCAATGATCGAAGCAGGCGCAAACCGTATGGGCGCTTCCTCTACGGAAAAGATCGTCAGCGGCGAAAAGGGCAGCGGTCACTCCTGCACCAACTGCGGCAACTGCAAGAACATGTGCCCGAACGGCAACATCGAGATCCGCAAGAAGCTGTATTGATAAAGGGGAATTCATATGAGAAAACCCATGATCGCAGGCAACTGGAAGATGAACAAAACGCCCACCGAGACAGTCGCCTTGGCAGAAGAGCTGAAAAAGATCCGCGTTTTGCATAATGTCGAGATCGTTGTCTGCCCGATGACCGTCAGTCTGTTTGCCGCAAGTCAGGCACTCAAGGGAAGCGAAATCGTGCTCGGTGCGCAGAATGTCCATTTTGAGGACAAGGGCGCATTCACAGGCGAGGCAAATTGCGCCTCCTATAAGGAACTCGGCGTCAAGTATATCATCCTCGGCCACAGCGAGCGCCGCCAGTATTTTGCCGAGACCAACGAGACCGTCAACAAGAAGGTTTTGAAGGTTTTGGAGCAAGGCTTCCGTCCCATTGTCTGCGTCGGTGAAAAGCTGGAGGAAAAGCAGGCCGGGATCACCAATGAGGTTGTCTGTCTGCAAACGAAAGCCGCCCTGTGCGGCGTGGAACGCAGCCAAATCGACAATGTTGTGATCGCTTATGAGCCCGTTTGGGCCATCGGCACCGGCATGACCGCAACCGCAAAGGATGCAAACGACACCATCCGTGCCATCCGCGGCGCCGTGCGTGAAATGTACGGCGACCTTGCAGAGCAGGTGCGCATTCTCTACGGCGGAAGCATGAACGACAAGAACTGCGATGAGCTGATGAGCCAGCCGGAGATCGACGGCGGCCTGATCGGCGGCGCAAGCCTTGTGGCCGAAAAGTTTGATCGTATCGTCAATTACGGGAGATAACCCGGAAAGACGATTGCCCTTAAACCTTTCATTCTCCTATCTTCCTCGCGCAAAGAGGGCTTCCCGTTAGGGAAGCCCTCTTTGCGTGTCAAAAAAGTATTTTTTGACACGCTGGCAGACGTCAATAGAGTCCGAAAGGCAAGCAACTCTCACTCGTAGGCGTACATAGGTACGGTAGAG
>JAKSPM010000031.1 GCA_024404825.1 Clostridia bacterium | reverse complement strand
TATTTTTCAACACCGGTTCTGTCATGTCCTATACCTCGTCAAATTCTGATTTGTCCACAACAATAACGAGCATCGGATTTTGCCGTACAAAATCCATATTCCGAAAAACATCCTTATCGGGCTGTCCCTAAACGGGAAAGGGAATTATTTTGCTTTTCAGAAACGGAAGTAAATAAAGGGATTATAGGTTTCTCCGAGCAGCATTGCAAGGCACACAAGCAGCAGTACAATGCACAGAAAATTTTTCAGAACGATCGCGCCGGTTTTTTCTGAGCGGAGCAGCCGCCTTGCAACGGGGAACGAGAACACGATCGCGGGCAGCAGGAACAGCACAGAGAACAGAAGCGATGCGTCCTGTGCCAGCACTGCGCGCCAGTCGGTCGGTGCAAACGTCACCATGGCCTTCAGAGTATGACCGAGGACGGAGAAATCCGTCAGATCAAAGAGCACCCAGCCGAGGATCACAATGACCATCGTATAAAGCCAGCCAAGCACCTTCGGCAGTTTTTTCAGCAGCCGGGCCAGGCAGAACTTCTCAAAAATCAGCACAAGGCCGAAATACAGACCCCATAGCAGGAAATTCCAGCTTGCACCGTGCCAGAATCCGGTCAGTGCCCAGACAATGAGAAGATTCAAAATGACGCGGCCGCGGCTTCTTCTGCTGCCGCCGAGCGGGATATAGACGTAATCGCGGAACCAGCTTGACAGGGAAATGTGCCATCTGCGCCAGAAATCCGTGACGGAGACGGCTGCATAGGGATAATTGAAGTTTTCCAAAAAGTGGAAGCCGAACATCCGCCCGAGGCCGATCGCCATGTCGGAATAGCCGGAAAAATCGAAATAGATCTGCAGGGTAAAGGCAAGGGCGGCAAGCCAGTAAGCACCTGCACCGGAGGCATTTGACGCAAACAGATGTTCTGCGACGAGCGCAACCTGATTGGCGATCAGGACTTTTTTCGAAAGACCCAACACAAAGCGCCGCAAGCCCTCAGCCACATCGCTTAAGCTCTCACGCCGGTTGGTGATTTCCTGCTCGATGGTCTGATAGCGGACGATGGGACCTGCAATGAGCTGCGGGAAGAAGCTGACGTAGAGCAGAAGATTGAAAAAATTTTTCTGCACCTTGATTTCGCCGCGGTAGAGGTCGATCACATACGAGAGAATTTGGAAGGTATAAAAGCTGATGCCGATCGGAAGTGCGATCTCCTTCAGGGAAAGACGGAAGGTATCGGAAATCAGATTGAGATATTTGAAGACAAAAAGATTGGCAATCAGCAGCAGAAGCGTCAGAATATAGATGAGCTTGCGAACACCGCCCCGGGTTCTGCCGATCAAAAGCCCGCCGATATAGGCAGCGAGCGCCGCCGCGATCATCAGAATCAGCAGCTTCGGCTCGCCCCAGGAGTAGAAGAACAGGGAGGCCAGCATCAAAACTGTGTTGCGCCAGATGCGGTTTCGGCAGATAAAGTAAAGCGCGGCCGATAGCGGCAGGAAGAACACGAGGAACGAAAGAGAACTAAATACCATACTCAGCCCTCCACCGTAAACTCAGGAAGCGTCCAGAAAGCGGTGCTTCCGATGAACAGTACCTGATCGATCTCATGCGCTTCCAGGTATGAGAAAAGACGGAAGGTTTCTCCTGTATGCGGGGTATAGTAACGCAGATCGACGGAATAAGTGCAGTTATAATGCGAAGCTAAGAGCTTTAACAGGGCGTTGTCATAGGATTCGCCGATAATGAGAAGATTTTTTAATTCGGGGCGATGGGTATTGAGAATGACCTCACCCTCGTCGCCGCCGAAATAGGCGCCGTAGGTAAGCACGGCATCCTGCCTGCCTGAAAGGAATGCGGCTTCATTTCCGTAGGTGCCGGGCTTTCCGTTCACGAAAACCTCCATCTCAGGCAGATCATAAACAGACACGGTGACCTCTTCGGTCAGAATATCCTGCGCACCGATGGATTTGGCCTTGGAGCCGGACAGACGGTTTTCAAGTGTAACGGTCTTTGCAGGCGAAAGCGGATCAAAGCCGAGCATCGCAGAAAGATCCTTGTATGCACGGCGAACGCCCCGGTCGTTCCAGTGGTGGTCAGTTTCGTAAAAATCACGGGAGAAATCGTCAAACCCTGTCAGACAGAAGGTGCCCTTTTGATTCTCGGGCAGATCAAGCGCGCAGAGCATTGCATCGCGGATGCCGCAGTTTTCACCGGTTTCAAAGTTGATATTTGCGTCATTTTCAACGAAATATGCGTAAAAATCAACATCCTCTTGTTCGTGAAACAGCGTGTTCAGATTCTGCGCACGTGCACTGAGCACGTCAGAAACGGCGGAGAGCTCCTTTGGTGCATAGCAGAGCCGTCCGTGAAAGAATTTCTCAGTATCATAAACATAATAATGATCGGGATCGGTTTCCATGATCCGGAACAAAAGGGCAAGAGAAGCGCGGCTTTTCATGCGGTTGCTTCCGGAAATCAGACGATCGGAGAGCGGGAATTGATCGGAAAAAGCAGCTTCCATATCATCCTGCATTTTCCCGGAAAGGTATTCACTTGCAGATGGTTTCGGAAGCTTATTTGCATAACGGTTTTCAAGCTCATTGATATCTTTCGGCAGGAGAATCGTCTTAATAAGACCGCCCAAAAGCAATGCAAACAGAAATGCAACAAATAAGGTGTTTGCAATTTTTCGCAATCAAAACAACTCCCCTCAGCTTCATATTCTTTCGTTATTTTACCTATCGGATAAGAAGATGTCAAGACGCGGCGGGAAAAAGTAAAAATTGCCGTTGCAATCGCGCATTGATTGCGCTATACTTGTTCCCGTGCAATTTCCAAAGAAAAGAGAGATACCATGTTTGATTTCCTGAATATTTCCGAAATATCCCAAATCCTGATCCTGCTCGGCTTCGCCATGCTCTTTGGCCTGATGATGACCCGTGCGGCAAAGCCCCTGGGGCTTCCCGCGGTTACGGCGTACTTAGTGGCGGGGCTTTTGATCGGCCCGTGCTGCCTCGGCCGCTTCGGCGTCGGCTTTTCCACGTTTGAGCAGGTCGGAAGACTAAAGATCATCTCCGATGTGGCACTCGGCTTCATCGCCTTTTCCATCGGCAATGAGTTCCGGCTTTCCCAGCTGAAAAGCATCGGCAAACAGGCGGCAGTGATCGCGGTGTTTCAGGCGCTTATGGCGACCGTCCTGGTCGACGCGCTTCTGATCGCGCTTTATTTCCTGTTTGACCTCGGGGAAAAGATCGGCATTTCCACCTGTATCACCCTCGGCGCCATCGCCACGGCCACAGCGCCGGCAGCGACTCTCATGGTCGTCAACCAGTATAAGGCCAAAGGCCCTCTGACGGATATCCTGCTTCCGATCGTCGCGCTCGATGATGCGGTCGGCCTGATCGTCTTTGCCGTCTCCTTCGGGATTGCAAAATCCATAAACAGCGGGGAAGCACTCAATGTTGTGAGCGTGATCGTTAATCCGCTGATTGAAGTCGTCGGCTCGTTCCTTTTGGGTGCGGGGATGGGCGGAATTTTCACGCTCGTGGAAAAGCTCTTCCATTCCAACTCCAAGCGTATGAGTATTTCCATCACCTTTGTCCTGTTTACCGTGGCGCTGTCGATGCTTGAGTTCGACATTCCCGGCACGCAGATCAAGATCGGCTTTTCCGGCCTTCTTGTGTGTATGATGCTCGGCGCACTGTTCTGCAACATCTGCGACTATTCAGAGGACATGATGAACCGTGTCGATAAGTGGACGGCACCACTGTTCGTTTTGTTCTTCGTGTTGAGCGGTGCGGAGCTTGACCTTCGCGTGTTCGGCTCGATCACAGTTGTTGCCATCGGCGTTGTCTATATTGCCGCGCGTTCTGCGGGCAAGATCGCCGGTGCGACCCTCAGCGCAAAGCTGATGAAATGCCCGCCGCAGGTATGTAAGTATTTGGGCATCACGCTCCTGCCGCAGGCAGGTGTGGCGCTCGGTATGTCGGTCACGGTTGCAGAAGCCCTCGGAACAGAGGGTAAGATCATCCGCTCCATCACGCTCTTTGCCGTGCTGATCTATGAGCTGGCCGGCCCGCTGCTGACCAAGAACGCTCTGAAAAAAGCAGGCGAGATCCACGAAAAGCCCGTCGGACAGGACCGAAGCCGTTTTCAGACCGAAGAGCAGAAACTGCAAAAAACGAAATAAACAAAAAGCAAGCCGAAGAACGTTCTTCGAACAATCTTCGGCTTGCTTTTTTTACAACTTTATTTGTCCATATGCACGTTAATGTGCGGATAGGACATCTCTATTCCGTGCTGTGCCAGCACGTCCTGAAGCTGCTCCTTGATGGCAAAATTCACATTCCAGTAATCTTGCGTATTGCACCAGGCGCGGATGATATACTGCACGGTGGAATCGCGGTATTCATTGAGCGCCACGAGCACGGGCGGATCCGCTAAGATCTCTTTCTGATTGCAGCACTCTAAAAGAGCCTTCTTGACAAGCGCGGTGTCGTATCCGTAGCCTACATCGACCAGAATATCCACCCGGCGCTTGCCCTCTGCGTTGTAGTTGATGATCCTTGCACTGGCGGCATCACTGTTCGGGATGAAGACCTCGCGGTTATCCATGGTGTTCAGCACGGTGTAGGAAAGACGGATCTCCTTGATGGTGCCGGAGTTGCCGCCGACCTCCACATAGTCGCCCTTTTTGAACGGACGGGAGGCCAGGATCTGGATCCCGCCTGCTATGTTCGCGAGCGTGCCCTGCACGGCGAGGGAAATCGCCAGCGAGAGCACGGACAAAACCGCGATCAGGGAGGTCAGGTCGAAGCCCATGGTCGAGGCGACGATCAAAAACAGGATCACATAGATCAGAATTCGGAACAAAGAAATCAAAAAGCTGTGCAGACTCGGCTCCAACCTCGATTTCACAAGCAGCTTTTCAAAGGCCTTGCATAAAAGATTGGCAATGAACAGCCCGCCAACAAGAGCGATCAATGACGGCAGCAGTTTGTTAAAGGAAAAGGGCGTGATGTAATTTTTAATGGTTTTCCACATGAGCGGCACCTCAATTCAGTAACGATAGGATCCGGACGGTGGAAAAGCGCCAGGCGTGCTCCAGCCAGTGCTCCAGAACGGCAAGGTTTTCCTCGCTGTGTTCCAATTCTCTTGCGTAGCGGTAAGCGTTTTCCCAAACGGTTTTCGGGTGTGTGAGCCAGTTGGTCAGCCAAATCATCAGGCAGCTTACCGCGATCAGCTTTGCCTTGACAAGCACATCGCCGCGGTAGGCACTGCGCAGGAAGAATTTGCTGATGTAATAGACAAGCAGCTGCTCACCGTCGATCCCGGCGGAAAGCTCGGGCGGGTCAAACGCCTGACGGCCGCCCTTTTGCAGAGCGGCTTCCAGATCGGTCAGCAGCGGCAGCCAGTCGGGGCGCAGAATCTCCAGCCGGGAGAAGAATTTGACCCAAAGCAGCTCTGTGCGCCGAACGGCGAACGGGGCGCTTTTGCGTTTGCGGATGGGTCTTTGTGCAGAAAATTGCTCACAGACGGCTTCCATATCGTCGCGCCGATCCTCATTGATACAAAGCTGTAACGCCTCTGCAAACTGCACGACAAGCGCCAGACGACGGCGGACGGGATAGGCACGATTCTGCGCGATCGAAAGGGCAATGTCCCTTGCGCGTTTGAGCGAAAGATACAGCTGCGCGTCGAGCTCGTGGTATCCGCTCAGCGGCTCGTCCGTTTCATAGCGGCGGAAGGTGACAGGCTCCGTGCGTTCCAAAATCATCCTTGCGGCTTCGGGGCAGGAGAGAGATAGCCCGCGCTCGCGGTCAAGCCCGTATTCCGAAACAAAGCCCGGATACTCCCGGCAGGTGCGGCACAGGTGCTCTTCGCCGCATTTGAGCTGGACGCTGCAAAGAGCGTCGTAGGTCAGAAGCGGGCAGCGCCCGTGCTTTGTGCGGAACATCCACGCACCGTCCTCAAAGACCATGGATTCGCGCACGCTGATGCCGAAATCACCGGGAAGACGGTCATAAAAGGCTTTTGTTTCCTCGTCCAGTATGACCTCCCATGCCGCACAGCAGGTGTCGGGGCAATCGGAGGCGGCACATTGAAACTGTGCATAATAATCCGGCTCCAGAATCCTCATAGCAGCACTTCCTATTTGGTGGCGTTTTTCTCTAAATAGCGGCAAATATCGCCGACGGTTTCAAACGAGGAGATGGATTCGTTGGAAAAACTCACGCCGAATTCCTCCTCGATGGCCAGTACCAGATATAGCAGGCTGACGGAATTCAGCCCGAGATCGCTTGTGATCCTGCTATCGCAGCTGACGCGGTCAACGGGGAAATCATCCCCCATGACCTGTGTAAAAATGACGCTCAGACGGTCTAACATTTTAATGCCTCCGTGTTTCTTCCAAGGCCTGCTGCATTTGCTGTTCGTAGTCGTGCAGTGCCTTTGCCATTTCATTCATTTCCGCCATCGTGGCGAATTTGCCTTTGGAAAAATCCTTCACATAAAAGGGTTTGCCGATCATTGCCCGCTGCCTGTGCCAAAGGCGGATCCCCGGCGCGAGGTAGACCGGGACGATGGGCACATTTGCCTGCATCGCCATCAGGATCATGCCGGTTTTGAAGGTGCCGATGGCCTGATCCGTCTGGATGCCGCCCTCAGGGAACACCGTCAGGGCGAAGCCGTCGCAGAGGGCTTTGACGCATTTTTTGATGGCCTGCAAATCGCAGATATTGCGGTCAATGCGCATACAGCCGACCGAGCGCAGCAGGGGACCTGTCACTTTTTTGTCCATGGCGTTTTCGGCAACCAGGAAGCGCATTTTCAGGCTCCGCAGTACACAAACCGTCAGCACGGGGTCCTTGAGCCCGGTGTGGTTGGCAATGACAAGCGTGCCGGATTTTTTCGGCAGCCGCTTGCTTGCACCCGGCATTGCCTCCCGCCTGACGCGGTAGAAAAGGTTGAAAATGCGAAGAATTGCACACATAAAGCCTACATGGAGCTTCATCAAAAATCGTTTCATGCGGTTTTGCTCCGTTTCTTTTCCTGTTCCAGAGCTTCACCGAGCGCAAGGATTTTATCCCGCAGCAGGGTGTTGAGGGAATCAATCTGTTCCTTCGTAGGATTTTTGTCCTTGCAGTAATCGCGCAGGCAGATCGGCGTTCCGATCATCACGTGAGTGCGCTTGAACGAGAAGTAATTGCCGTCGGTGTAGCAAGGGACAATCGACGCACCGGATTGAAGGGCGATCATCACCGCACTCGGGCGGAACGGACCCAGCTCATTTGTACGCGGAAGCTGCCCCTCCGGGAAGATGCCGACCACATGGCCGCGATCCAGCTCATCGACTGCCTGACGGATAAAGTCAAAATCATAGCTTGTGCGGTCAACGCGGATCGAGCCGAGACAGCGCAAGGCCCAAGCAAAGACCTTTCCCTTGTTGAACATGACCTCTGCGATCAAGAAATGCAGACGGCGGAAGGGGAAGAGGGTAAAATAGAGGAAAAAGTCCATCAGCTTTTTGTGGTTAGAAAGCACGATCACGCTGCCGCGCAGACGCTTTGACTGAACGGCCTTGTTCTCGTAGTGCGTTTTCATGCGGAACAAAAGACACAGGGGAAGGAGCCCTGTCAGCTTGATGAACCAGGTAAAAAGACTTTTCATTCGGCAATTGCCGCCTCGCGGCACTCCTTTTTTATTTCAGCAGATCGAGAATCTGCTTGGAAAGCTCTGCGACCGTGTAACGGCAGCTCTCCGCCTCCGTCTGAAGACGGATATCGAAACGCTCATTGAGCGCACCCTGCAGGGTGAAATATTCCAGGCTGTTGCCGCCGAGATCGAAAATGAAGTGGTCATTTGCGCCGACCTCTTCTTCCGAACGGCTCAAGACCTCTGCAACCACGGCGCGGACAGCCAAACCGATGTCGTCAAGGTCGTCCTGCTCGCTGACCTCCTGCCGGCAAAACTCTGCCGAGGGGATCAGGCGGACTTTTCCGGCGCCGATCATGCGGCTGAGCGCGGTACGGCTGACCTTGATCGCATTTTCAGAGGCGATGGGGTCGGTGGAGAAATAAACCTTTTGCAGCTTTTCCGTGGAGGAAAGAAGACCGTTTTGCTCGTTGATCGCGGCAACCAGCTTTCTGCGCTTTACCTGCGGCATGGAGGCCGAAACCTCCGCAACAAGGGTGATCTCCTCCTTGCCGTTCTCGCCCATGCCGAGCACGCAGAAGCGGCGCACGTAGGGCAGGTCAAGGCGGGCTTCGATTTCGTCGGGGCTGACGTTTTCACCGTTCGGCCCGATGATAAGGTCGCTTGTACGGCCTGCAAAGAAATAATTGTCCTGTTGATCGCGGCGCACCAGGTCACCTGTATGGAAGACGCTGTCTCCGCGCTCATGATAAACGCCGTCAACATAGTATCCGACGCATAAAGATTTACCGGATACCAGCAGCTCACCGGCATCGCCGCCGCCTTCGATCGCGTAGCGCACGGAGGGGAAGCTTTTGCCGAAGGAATTCTGATTTTTGTGCTTCGGTTTTTCACGCAGCTCTACCGAGCAGATGCCGATCTCGCTCATTCCGTAGCCGACGTGCAGGCTGTAGCCGAGGGCGTTGAACAGGGAAAGACATTCGCTTCTCAGATGGCTGCCGCCGGAGATCATAAACTGAATGGAATCGCCGAATACCTGCTTGCGAACCTCGCCTAACAGGAGCTTTGCAGCAAAATTGCCCAGACAGGGACAGAAATTTTGCAGCTTTTCGGAGATTTTGAGTGCTTTATAGAACTTCTTTTCGGTTTTTTCGCCTTTGTTTTTTACGCTTTTGCGAATCTCTTTTTCAACAGTGTGCCAAAGCAGAGGAACGGCGAAAATGTGCGTGACCTCGTGCTTGCGCACGGTGCGCAGGATCGTCTCGCCGCTGTAATTGGACAAAAAGACAAAACAGCGTCCGAAGAAGGCAAACCAGAAATAAGTGGCAAACAGGCCGAATACATGATAAAACGGCAGGAAGGCAAGCTGCTTGAGCTGCCCGTGATAGTGTTTCTTCATGCGCTTTCCGGTATGCAGAACATAACTGGTATTCAAAATCTGTGCCGCGATCTGTTCGCCGGTGTAGACGCAGAGCTTCGGGCTTAAGGAGGTTGCCGTGGTGCAAAGCGCGAGCTCGTTTTCCCAGCAGGGAGAAAAAGCGCCGGAAGCCTGCTCGGGCAGGGAGGTGTAGAGGATCTGCTCCGCCTTGCAGTTTGAGCCGTCCATCGAAAGCACGAAGCCCGCCTTGACACATTCCAGCATACGGTCGGTCATGGCCTGGGGGAGCTTGCAGTTAATGAGCAGCGGCTTATAGCCTGCCATGAGCAGCGCCCAGAAGCTTAAAAGCCATTCCGGACGGTTTTCCATTTCCAGTCCGACATAGGTGCCGACGGCCTGCTTGCCGATTGCCTCGGAAAGCACTGCGGCAAGCGCCCGGATTTTCTGTTCTGCCTCGCCGTAGGTCACTTTGACCGTGCGGTAATCCTCCTCGTACTCCATAAAGAGCAGGGTCGGGTCACTGAACAAAATGGAATAGATGTTTTCAAAGGTGTGTGCGCCGTCGCGCAGACCGGTTTCTCTGGCGGAAATCAATTTATCGAGCTTATTCATTCGGCTGAACGCTCCCATGCGTTTTTCGGCGGCAGACAAAGCCGCAAACCGCCGTATAATGTATCATACCACAAAACTACGGCGCTTTCAATAAAAAACGGAAAAAATGACGAAGTTCGAACCGCGGAAAAGACGGAAAAAACCAATCCGGCAGCCCTTGCAAAAGGACGCTCGGATCGGTATTGCGCTTATCGAATAAAAGAGGCTTATTCCTCGCTCGGGACGGTGTGCGTATAGATCAGGGAGGAGACCTCGGTGATCTTAGCCCATGCACCTTCATAGGAGTTCGGCATATTGCAGATGATGCAGACGATATACGGCTTTCCCTCGGCAAAAACGATGCCGACATCTCCGTGACACAGATCTGTCAGATCGCCGCCCTTGTGGGCAATCTCCACGCCTTCCGGAACGCCGGAGGGGATATAGTCGTGATCCTTCTGCGCCAGGAGGATTCCCAGCATTTTGGCGGAGGCCGCCGGACTGACACAGGTGCCGCCGTAAATCATGCGAAGGATCGTTGCACAGTCGTTCATTGATACATAATTCTGCGTGCCGTTGTTTTCCAGCATCAGTCGGTTGTGAGAAACACCGGTGCAGCCGATGGAGGCGGCAAAGGCATTGACGGCCTGTTCCCCGGCACTTGCGCTGCCGTCGCCCAAAAGCAGGGTGAGCGAGTTTGCAGCGGCATTATCGCTGACGGTAATCATTTGGTAGCAGGTGTCATAGACATCCTCCTCGGCAATTAGACCCTTTTCAATCCGGTCATAAATTGCGCCGAGAATGAAAATTTTGATGATGCTTGCACTGACCATCGGGGTATCGGCCGTGGTGTTTTTGCAGACTACGGTGCAGGATTTGCCGTCGAGCGTTTCACAGCAGACGGCCCACTGACTGCTCACACCGTCGAGTGCTTCCTCGAGTGCCTGACGGAGCACCTCGTTTTCTGCCGGAGCCTCGGCGAGAACCGGGGGATTTTCGACCAAAGGAGGCACTTCCTCCGTTACGCTTTGGATGGCCGGGGCTTGCAGCTGCGTTTGTGCGGGTGCGCCGGGGTTCCGCGGATGCAGGAATTTGATGCACAAAAAGCTGATCACGGCCAGTGCCAGGAAAATCGAGCCGATCAAAAGCCATTTTATTTTATGTGTGTTCATGGGGTTACCTCAAAATATCGGTCAATGCCGTCTGCGATCCCTGTGGCAAGCTGCCTCTGATAGTCTTCGGTTGCCATCAGGCGATCCTCGTCGGGGTTGGTCATAAAGCCCATTTCCACAATGCAGACAGGCACCTGGCTGTAATTGATGCCGGTCATGGTGTCGGTTTCCCATATGTAGAGCTGTTTTGCCCCGCTGGTGGCGCACATACATTCCAGAATGTTCTCGCACAGGGCATAGCTCTCATCATGCAGCTCCGCGTTGAAGGGATTGGAGGCTGTCATGCAGATGGTCAGTGCGCCGTGCTCGGCATGGTTCTCCGATCCGTTGGCGTGGATGCGGATGAAGGCATCGGCCTGCAGGTCGTTTGCAATGGCGGCTCGCTCGGCGTTGGACATGGAAACATCGGCTTCCTCTCTCGTCAAAACGACCTCATAGCCGCGATCCAGCAGAAGCTCGCGCAGGAGGAAGGAGACCGAAAGATTCAGCTCATGTTCGGCAAGACCCGTTACATAGCCGGCCGTCCCGCCGGAAACACGGAACTTCAATTCACTTGAACCGGGGCCGAGAGGCTCCTGCGACATATCCGCATGGAGCTGATGACCGGGGTCAATCACGATCAGCAGCTTTTCGGGCGGCTGTGTTTCCTGTTCGGTCGGAGCCTGTGTGGTTTGCGGAACAACGGGCGCCTGTGACGGCATCGGCAGAGCTTCGCTTGTCACTGCCTCGCTGCCGGGTGATGCCTTTGGCGCGTGGAGACGGCAGCCGGAAAGCATACACGACGCGGTAAGCGAAAGCAGGAAAAACATGCTGAGAATCTTGTAGTTTCTCAAAGCAGCTTACCAGCCCTTCTTTGCTTCATAGGCAGCAATGGTTTTGATGTTTTGCTTCTCGGTGCCGTTGAGATAATAATCCAGATCCCGGTCAAAGCTCGTCGGCTCGATGTAGCCATCGTACCAGTCCAGTGCATTGAAGTATTCCGAGAGGTTTTCGTCTATGAATTTTCTGCCGTGTCGGGCAAAAATCTCGTTTCTTGCCACACAGACCTGATGCTCCGTCATGGAATAAAGCTCGGATTCACGAATGAGGCGGGTATCGCTGTCTTCAATCACAAAGCCGGAGCGCGGGACCGGGAAGTCAATGTAACCCCGGGTCAAGTACAGCTCAAGATATTCGGACTCGGTTTCCTCAGGCTCAGTTTCTGTAGGAACGGGCTCGGTTTCCGTGGGAGCAGCAGTTTCTTTTGCCTCCGTGGGTGCGGCCTGGAGCTCGGTCTGCTCCTGACGGTCGTGTTTGCTTCTGTGGGAAGAGGAGGTATCGTCCTGAAAAACAAAAATATAGACGCAGATGCCGATGATCGCCAGAAGGCAGAAACAAAGGATGCCTAAGAGCACAAACAGATAGGCGGGCTTTTTCTCCTTCTTTTTTTCCGGGGCAGCCGCAGAGGGTGCAGGATAATAGATACCTTCCGGAGCAGCCTGCTGTGCATAGCCGTAGGGCTGCTGCTGCGCATAGTCATACTGCTGCTGAGATGCGGCATATTGCTGTTGGAATGCGTCATACTGCTGCGCATAGCCGTATTGCTGCTGCTGCGCATAGTCATACTGCTGCTGAGATGCGGCATATTGCTGTTG
Organism: Clostridia bacterium; assembly: GCA_024404825.1. Classification (GTDB taxonomy): domain Bacteria; phylum Bacillota; class Clostridia; order Oscillospirales; family Oscillospiraceae; genus JAKSPM01. The sequence goes on along the minus strand of JAKSPM010000031.1, from coordinate 1,333 downwards.
GGATGCGTCATACTGCTGCGCATAGCCGTATTGCTCCTGCTGCGCATAGCCGTACTGCTGGTTGGAGGGTGCCGGAGCACCGTAGCCCTGATACGGAGAATTTCCCTGTGGATATGCACCGTACTGCTGCTCGGGATAGTTCGAATTGTATTGATCCTGTGGGTAGTTATCCATGTTTTTTCCTCCCCAGTTTGATATTAAGTAAATTTTACCATTATTTATCAACGAAGTCAACGAGACATGACACGGTTTTTTGACCTTCACAGCGCAGGACAAGACCCGCCCCCTGCGCTTTTTCGTTGACATTTTCCGAAAAAAGAAATATGATAAATAAAAACATAACAACAGGGGAAAGGAGCAAAACAATGCTTTCTGTGGTAATTCCCGCATATAACGAAGAAAAAATGGTACCGATCGCGGCAGAGCGTCTGCATGAGATCTTATCCGGTGCCGGGATCACGCATGAGCTTTTGTTTATTGACGACGGCTCCAAGGATCGTACCTGGCAGCGCATTTCGCAGGCAAAGCAGTCTGTTTCGCAGGTGCGCGGCGTTCGATTTTCACGCAATTTCGGCAAGGAGGCCGCGATCTTCGCAGGCCTGAAGGAGGCAAAGGGCGACTGTGTCGCGGTGCTCGACTGCGATTTACAGCATCCGCCGGAAAAGCTTCTGCAGATGTATGCCCTCTGGGAGCAGGGCTATGAGGTCATCGAGGGGGTCAAAACCTCCCGTGGCAGAGAAAGCGCCCTGCACCGCTTCAATGCAAAATGCTTTTACGGGCTCATCAGCAAGGCCAGCGGTATTGATATGGCCAATGCCTCCGACTATAAGCTGCTCGACCGCAGAGCGGTAGATGTCCTTCTGACCATGCGCGAAAAGCACGCATTTTTCCGTGCCCTGTCCGGCTGGATCGGCTTCCGTACCACGAATGTGGAATATGAGGTACAGGAGCGCAAGTTCGGCGCATCCAAGTGGTCGACCCGCTCCCTGATCCGCTACGCCATCTCCAATATCACGTCCTTCTCCACCGCACCGATGCAAATCGTCACGATCCTCGGCTTTTTGATGCTGGTGGTCGCGCTCGTTTTCGGCGCGATTGCCCTTGTGCAGAAGATCACGGGTACGGCCCTCGGCGGCTTCACAACGATCATTCTGCTGCTGTTATTCATCGGAAGCCTTCTGATGATCTCGCTTGGCATCATCGGCTTCTATATTGCAAGGATTTACGAGGAAGTGCAGGATCGCCCGCGCTACATCGTGCAGACCAGAATCTAAAAAAGAACTGACGGAATCGAATTTCGATTCCGTCAGTAATTTTTTATTCGGATTTTTGG
>JAKSPM010000030.1 GCA_024404825.1 Clostridia bacterium | reverse complement strand
CACTGAAAAAACAAATGTTCTCACTTGGCGCAGATTGCTTTTTGATCGACGGTGCGGCGGGCAGAAGATCTGTCGGTTCAGCCGAGGTTTCCGATGGGATTTACCTCTGTACGGCACCCTGGATCGAAATGACGCAAAGTAATTCTCTTCGCACCTCGCTTACGGCGGTATCACTCTACACGCTTCCGGTCTATGCCGGAGAGGGCTCACCCATATTCCTGCCCGGAGTCGTTACCGACCGCTGTGCACAGCTGTTACTGCAGGATCGAAAAAAGCTTGCTTCCTCCGTCCTGGTTGCGGATGACCCGTCTAAGCTTTTACTTTCCCCGCAGATGTTTTCTGAGCTGACGAAGGCAGCAGGAAAGCTCACGCTTCAAAAATGCCCAAAGCTGCTGGGTGTCTTTGTCAATCCTGTTTCACCGACCAACGAATCCTTTGATGTTCAAGGCTTTATCAGCTCCCTTTCCGAACAGACCGAGGCTCCGATCTGCAATCTTCTGGAGGAATTCTTCTGATGAATGAGATGTTCCGCGCTTGCTCCATGCAATACATCCTAGATCGCATTGCTCCTGTGACACCGTTCGGTGCGGAACTTGTTCGGGCGTTGAAAATATACTCCGATGAACAGGAACTTTCGGAAGAACTTCACCGATTGAAGCTGCTGTTCGATCATCCCTGCCTCGAAGATGTCACAAAATGCCTTGACGCCCGGTTGTGCCATCTCAAAGATATTCGCGGGAGCCTCCGTTCGTGTATAAACGGCGGCGTTCTTTCGACCATTGAATTATTTGAAATCAAGCTGTTTCTTCTGACCATGCAAGGCCTGATCCCGGAGTATCGCGAAAAGCTTTCGCTGCCCGGCATCGAATTTACATCGGTAGATGCGGCAATCGAGATTCTTGACCCGTATGGCAGAAAGCAATATACATTTATCATCGACGATGCCGCAACGCCCAGACTGCTGGAGCTTCGCAGGCAAAAGGCACAGACGGATTTCGTTCTGTACCGCACAGAAGATGCTTCCGATCAGGCAGAGCTTTCTCTGCGGCGCAGTCAGATCTGCGAGGAAGAACGCAAAGAGGAATACCGGATCCGCGAGTCGCTTTCTTCCGCACTGATGCCGTATTGTGATGGTTTGCTGAGTAATTGCCTTGCAGCCGGCAGACTTGATTGGCTGCTTCGTAAGGCTTCCATGAAACAACGCTTTGATGCGGTGCTCCCGCAGAGAAGGGAAGATCATATCCGCTTTGATGAGATGATCCATCCGGAGCTTGCCGATTCTATTTCCCAAAAGGGAAGACGCTTTGTTCCGATTTCCATTCAGCTTCCGCGCGGTACGACCCTGATCGCGGGTGCAAACATGGGCGGAAAAACGGTCGCCCTGCGAACTTTAATGCTCAATCTGCTGCTTGTGATGACCGGTTGTCCCGTCATTGCAAAAAGAGCCGAGCTGCCGATGCTCTCGTCTTTGCAAATGCTGTTCGGTGATGCGGAGAACGAAACCGAAGGCCTTTCCGCGTTCGGCGGGGAGATGGAGCGTCTGCGTGATGCTCTGTCGGGTTTTGCGGAAAACGGCGTGCTGATTTTGGATGAGCCTGCCCGAGGCACCAACCCCGAAGAGGGCACGATCCTTGTCAGAAGCCTTGCGGAATACCTTGGCAAAAAAGGCGGATTTGCCGTGATCGCATCCCATTACAGCGGAATTCGCAAGCATGTTTCGGCAGTTTACCGTGCCGGCGGACTTGATTGCACGGCATACCAAAGCCTGTTTGATACGCAAAATGTTCATAACGCAACCGCGGAAACGATTGCCGCACATATGAATTACGGTCTTGAGCGCACAACCTCGTCCGAAGATGAAAAAGGCTCTGCACTTGCGGTTTGCAAGCTTCTCGGTCTGCCGGATGAGTTGATAAAATATGCAGAAACAATCTCGAACGATTCATCGAACGACTAACTCAATTTGCTTTTTATTTTCCCGAAAGGAAATACTTTTATGGATACGAAAAACGGACTGTTTAAGCAAATACCGGCAAAACTTTGGAATGACTGGCACTGGCAGGTCGAAAACCGAATTACCACAGCAGAAGCTTTGGAGGAAACCGGTATCATTCTGACCGATGAAGAACGAGAGGGGATCCGTGTCACGCTGGATAAGCTGCGCATGGCAGTTACCCCGTACTATTTATCCCTGATCGACCTGTCGAATCCCCATGATCCGATTCGGAAGCAGGCAATTCCGACGCCCGATGAGCTCTATTTTGCACCCTATGAGGATCGTGATCCTCTGAAGGAGGACGAATACAGCCCCTGTCCCGGCCTGACCCACCGTTACCCCGACCGTGTGCTTATGCTTGTGACGGATGTTTGCTCGATGTATTGCAGACACTGTACCAGACGCCGCTTTACCGGCCAGTATGACTGCGAAGCAAAGACTGCGCAGATCGACCGCTGTGTTGATTACATCCGCAACCACCCGGAGGTACGCGATGTTCTGATCTCCGGCGGTGACGCGATGTTCCTGGAGGATTCCAAACTCGAATACATCCTTTCGCAGATCCGCGCGATCCCCCATGTGGAGATCATTCGTCTCGGAACGAGAATGCCGGTTGTCTGCCCGCAGCGCATTACACCCGCGCTGTGTAAAATGTTAAAGAAATACCATCCGCTTTGGGTCAACGTTCAGTTCAATCATCCCGATGAGATCACGCCGGAATCTTCAAAGGCCTGTGCAATGCTCGCCGATGCCGGAATCCCGCTCGGAAATCAGAGTGTACTGCTTGCAGGCGTCAACGACTGCGTATTTGTGATGAAAAAGCTCGTCAATGAGCTCGTTCGCATCCGCGTTCGTCCGTACTACATCTATGTATGTGATCCCAGCCTCGGCCTGAGCCACTTCCGGACGCCTGTTTCAAAGGGCATTGAGATCATTGAAGGCCTTCGCGGTCATACAACCGGTTTCTGTGTGCCGACCTTTGTTGTCGATGCGCCCGGCGGCGGCGGGAAGATCCCCGTCATGCCGAATTATGTGATTTCGCAGACGCCGAGAAAGGTCATTCTGCGGAACTTTGAGGGTGTTTTGACAACCTATACGGAACCTGAGCATTATGAAAATACCTGTCATTGCCCGACCTGTACAGAAGCCCGGAACGCTTCTGACCGGCTGACCGGCGTTGCAAAGCTGGCGCATGGTATCGAGCAGCGTTCTTTAGAGCCGAACGAATTACAGCGGCTGGAACGTAAGTACAAATAATCCTTGCCTTCGGGCGAATCCAGAGGTGTCCAATGAGTAAAATCGGTTTGAATTCGGAGCTGGTTGCACGATCCAGATCATCCGCCTCAAAAATTGCCGACGAGGTACAAGCCTTCGTCGATGCACATACCACGGACAGTGTCGAGCGAACGGTCTGCCGACTTCTCGGAATCGACGGAGTTACCCCGGAGGGCGTTCCGTATCCGAATCTTGTTGTTGAGCATCTGAAGCAGAAGCATCTGATTGAGGACGGAGCTGCCCGCTGGCTCGGAAATGCCATGATCGCAACGGGGCTTTCCGCTTCGGAAATTGCGGAAAGAATCGCAAACGAGCAGATGGACCTCTCCGACATCTCCATTCACGATGATGCTGATATTTTTGCGGCAATCGCACCGGAGGTTCGCCGCAGCTGCGAACGGATCCGCGCAAATCGCAGCCGCCGTCAGGAACTCATGGAAAGCTACGGCGGAGACAAGATCGAGCCACTCCTTTATCTGATCGTCGCTACCGGCAACATTTATGAAGATGTTGTTCAGGCAAAAGCGGCAGCTAGACAGGGCGCCGATGTCATTGCCGTGATCCGTACAACCGGACAAAGCCTGCTTGACTATGTCCCCTATGGCGCGACGACGGAAGGCTTCGGCGGAACGTATGCCACGCAGGAAAATTTCCGAATCATGCGCAAGGCGCTTGACGAGGTAGGGCAGGAGCAGCACCGATACATTCGGCTGTGCAACTATTGCTCCGGTCTGTGTATGCCGGAAATTGCAGCCATGGGCGCGGTAGAACGCCTTGATATGATGCTCAACGATGCGCTGTACGGCATTTTGTTCCGCGATATCAATATGCAGCGTACGCTTGTTGACCAGTCCTTTTCCCGTTTAATCAATTCTTATGCCGGAATTATTATCAATACCGGCGAGGACAATTATCTTACAACGGACGATGCCTATCTCTCTGCACATACGGTGCTGGCAAGCCAGTTTATCAATGAACAGCTTGCATTCCGCGCAAATCTTCCACCGGAGCAGATGGGGCTTGGTCATGCCTTTGAAATGGATCCCGACCTGAAAGACGGCTTCCTGTTTGAACTGGCCCAGGCGCAGCAGGCAAGGGAGATTTTCCCGGACGCCCCGCTGAAATATATGCCTCCTACGAAATACATGACCGGCGATATCTTCCGCGGGAATGTGCAGGATGCCCTGTTTAATATGGTCACGATCCTGACCGGACAGCGAATTCACCTGCTCGGCATGATGACGGAAGCGATTCACACCCCGTTTATGTCTGATCGCGCGGTTTCCATTGAAAATGCAAGATATATTTTCAAAACAATGGCCGACCTCGGCGAAGAAATTGAATTTAAGCCCGGCGGAATTGTTCAGAAGCGTGCAGAAGAGGTCTTGCAGAAGGCAACGGATCTTTTGCAGCAGATTGAACAGATTGGCCTGTTCTCCGCACTGGAAGCAGGTGTGTTTGCAGATATCAAGCGCAGCAAGATCGGCGGAAAAGGACTTGCCGGTGTTTATGAAAAGAGCGCAGCTTATTTTAATCCCTTTGTTGAAGCTATGGCGCGTGAGCTGAAGGAGGGGATGACGCAATGAGCGGCGGATTATATAACCTTCATCGTGAGAGAATCGACACGACACTTGATCTCAAAGCCGTTAAGCCATACGGCGACACGATGAATGACGGAAAAGTTCAGGTCTCCTTTACGCTTCCCGTTGCCAATTCCGATGCGGCGGCAGAAGCTGCGCGAAGGCTTGCACTGAAAATGGGTCTTGCAGAGCCCAATGTGGCGATTGCAAAGCCTTTAGATGAAAATTTTACATTTTTTGTTGTTTACGGAAGCTGTATTCACACCGTAAATTATGAAGACATCCATGTTGAAAACGACCAAGGTTCCTCCATGGATATGGAGGAAATCAACGCGTTTATTTTGTCCCGCTTCGGCAGAAAGATCCGTGTGATCGGTGCGGCGACGGGGACGGATGCGCATACGGTCGGAATTGATGCCATTATGAACCGCAAGGGCTTTGCGGGTCATTACGGCTTAGAACGCTATGAGATGATCGAAACGATCAATCTCGGTGCACAGGTCGATAATGAGGAGCTTGTTCGCCGCGCGATCGAATTTCATGCCGATGCAATTCTCGTCAGCCAGACCGTCACGCAAAAGGATATTCACATCATGAACCTGACGGAGCTGATCGAGATCCTAGAGGCCGAGGGTGTACGCGATCAGATGATCGTTTGCTGCGGCGGCTCGAGAATCACCAATGAGCTTGCCAAGGAGCTTGGCTTTGATGCCGGCTTTGGGGCAGGGAAGTTCGCTGAGGATGATGCGACCTTCATTGTCACCGAAATGGAAAAACGTGGGATGAAATAACCGATGAAAGGCAGAAAAGAAATGCATCGAAACGAAGCAAAAATTCTCAATAGCAGCAGCTTCTTTTGCAATTCTTCCTGTGCATATTTTCCCTGTCATGCAACAACAGAGCCGGATCGCTTCAACTGCCTGTTTTGCTATTGCCCGCTGTATAGTCTCGGCAAAAACTGCGGCGGAAGCTATACCTATTTAGATAACGGCATTAAGGATTGCAGCTTTTGTGACTTCCCGCATGACCCGGAGAATTACGAACGCATCCTGAAACGTCTTTCTGATGAATATCAGAAAAATTCCAATCAAAAAGAAGGGAAACTATGAAATTTCTCTTGATTTCTCCGAAAAATCGCACGGTTTACAATTTCCGCGGCGATCTCATCAAAGCGATCATCGCAAGAGGTTATGAGGTCATCGTCACCGGCCCGGATCAGACGGATGTAGATAAAATCGAAGCCCTCGGCGCACGGTTTGTTGAGATCCCGATGAATAAAACCGGCACGAGCATTTTAGGCGACCTCAAGTATTGCAAACGGCTCAAGCAGCTTATGAAACAGGAAAAGCCCGACGTGACCCTCGGCTATACGGTCAAGCCCGTGATCTACGGTGCGATCGCTGCGAAGGCTGCCAAGGTCAAAAACATCAACGGCATGGTCACCGGCGGCGGCTACACCTTCACGGCAAAGACAATGAAGGCGAAGGTGCTGGGCATCATCGTCCGCACACTCTATAAGCTTGGCTTCAAGCGTACCGATCACATCATCTTCCAAAACCCGGATGACCTGGACGAGTTCTGTCAAAGGAAGCTTGCAAAACGGAACAAATGCTATGTGGTAAACGGCTCGGGCGTCAATATGTCTCATTTCGAGCCTGCGCCGATGCCTGAAAAGCCTGCATTCTTTATGCTTTCCCGCCTACTCAAAAGCAAGGGCGTTGAGGAGTATCTGAGGGCTGCACGAAAGGTCAAAGAAAACTACCCGGATGCAAATTTCTATTTGCTCGGCAAGTATGAAACGACCATGCAGGATGCCGTTGCCAAAGAAACCGTCGAAGCCTATATCAATGACGGGATCATTGAGCGCTTCGAAGAAACGAGCGATGTTCGTCCGTACTACGAAAAGTGCAGCGTTTATGTGCTTCCGTCTTATCGCGAGGGCACACCGCGTACGGTTCTCGAGGCCATGGCCATGGGTCGGCCGATCATTACCACCGACACCAACGGCTGCCGCGAGACCGTCAAAGACGGCGAATCCGGCTACCTCGTCCCGGTCGGCAACAGCGATCAGCTTGCTGAACGAATGGAAGCGTTCCTGAAAGACCCCGCAAGCATCGAACAAATGGGAAAACAAAGCGTTGCCCTTTGCCGCGAAAAATTCGAAGTCGGCAGAGTCAACGGCGAAATGTTGAAAATCATGAATATCTGACTGGAAAGCAGTCATAACATAGATGGAGGCAGTTTTATGTCACTTTATGAAAAAATCGTCAACAAAGAAGAAAAAATATCCCTGGTAGGTCTCGGCTATGTCGGTATGCCGATCGCAGTCGCCTTTGCAAAGAAGGTCGACGTCATCGGCTATGACCTCAATAGCGCCAAAATCGAACTTTACAAGTCCGGTATCGACCCCACGAATGAGGTCGGCAACGATGCCATCAAGAACACCAAGGTGCAGTTTACCTCTGATGAGACCAAGCTGCGCGAGGCAAAGTTCCACATCGTTGCAGTTCCGACGCCCGTCAATGACGACCACACGCCTGACCTGACTCCCGTTGAGGGCGCAAGCCGCATCCTCGGCCGCAACCTGACAAAGGGAAGCATCGTTGTCTTTGAGTCTACGGTCTATCCCGGTGTCACGGAAGACGTCTGCGTTCCCATTCTGGAAAAAGAATCCGGCCTCAAATGCGGTTTGGATTTCAAAATCGGCTATTCTCCCGAGCGAATTAACCCGGGCGACAAGGTACATAGATTAGAGACTATCAAGAAAATCGTCTCCGGCATGGACGAAGAGACACTCGACGAGGTCGCTCACGTCTATGAGCTGGTTGTCGACGCAGGCGTTCACAGAGCCGAATCCATCAAGGTCGCCGAGGCTGCAAAGGTCATCGAAAACAGCCAGCGTGACATCAACATCGCCTTTATGAACGAGCTTTCCATCATCTTCAACAAGATGGGTATCGATACCAAGTCCGTGCTGGAAGCAGCCGGCACCAAGTGGAACTTCCTCAAGTTTTATCCGGGCCTTGTCGGCGGTCACTGCATCGGGGTTGACCCCTACTATCTGACCTACAAGGCAGAGCAGCTCGGCTACCACAGCCAGGTCATCCTCTCCGGCCGCCGCATCAACGACGACATGGGCAAATACTGTGCGGAGAACCTGGTCAAGCAGCTCATCCGCGCTGACCGCCCCGTGAAGAACGCCAAGGTTGCAATCCTCGGCTTCACCTTTAAGGAAAACTGCCCCGACACCCGCAACACCAAGATCATTGACATCTATAATGAACTGAAAGAGTACGGCATTACCGCTGTGATCGCTGACCCGAACGCAGACGCAGATGAAGCCAAGCGCCTTTACGGTGTTGAATTTGTCAGCTTCGATTCCATCCGCGATATGGATGCTGTCATCCTCGCAGTTGCACACGAGCAGTTCAAGTCCTTTGATATGGCGACCATTGATGCACTGTATGCAAAGGACGCACCCAAGGTCCTGCTTGACCTCAAGGGTCTGCTTGACCGCAAGGCCTATGAACAGGCCGGCTATCTCTACTGGAGACTGTAATTTACGATCGGAGGCATTTCAATATGGGTTATACGGAACTGATATTTCCTGAAAATACAACCTTTTTAGTCACCGGCGGTGCGGGCTTTATCGGCTCAAACCTCTGCGAGGCAATTTTGAAGCTCGGCTGCAAGGTTCGCTGCTTAGATGACCTTTCCACCGGTAAACAGGAGAACGTTGATCTGTTTCTCGGAAATCCAAACTACACCTTTATTAAGGGAGATATCAAGGACTTTGATACCTGCCTGAAGGCGACCGAGGGCGTTGACTATGTCCTCAACGAAGCTGCTTGGGGCAGTGTCCCGCGCTCCATTGAAATGCCCCTGTTCTATTGTGCCAACAACATTTCCGGAACGCTCAATATGATGGAGGCCTCCCGCCGCAACGGCGTGAAGCGTTTTGTTTACGCTTCCAGCTCGTCTGTTTACGGCGACGAGCCGAATCTGCCCAAGGCTGAGGGCAGGGAAGGCAACCTCCTTTCTCCTTATGCGCTGACCAAGCGCTGCGATGAGGAATGGGCAAAGCAGTACACCATGCACTACGGCCTGGAGACCGTCGGCCTGCGTTACTTCAACGTCTTCGGCAGACGGCAGGATCCGAACGGTGCTTATGCGGCTGTGATTCCCAAATTTATCATGCAGCTGATGCGCGGTGAAACGCCCACCATCAACGGTGACGGCAAGCAGAGCCGAGACTTCACTTATGTTGAAAATGTTGTAGAGGCGAATCTCAAGGCCTGTATCGCACCTCGAGAGGCAGCAGGTGAGGCGTTCAATGTTGCCTACGGCGGCAGAGAATACCTGATCGACATCTATTACGGCCTGACCAAGGCACTCGGCGTCGATGTGGAGCCGAATTTCGGCCCCGACCGCAAGGGCGACATCAAGCACTCCAACGCCGATATTTCCAAGGCAAAACGCCTTTTGGGCTATGACCCTGACTGGAGCTTCGATCGCGGCATTTCCGCTGCGATCGAGTGGTACAAAGAGAACCTGAAATAAGAGGGTGCAGGAATGAAATTCTATCAGATCCATGAATGGGCCGCGCATACCGTTGAAAACAGCAGTAAAAATATTCGTTGGTCGCTCCGCAGAAAACGCTTGCGCCGTGGTGTAAAACATTTTCTGAAAAAGCCCTATCAGCTGACCTCCAAACAGAAAAAAGAAGCAAAGGCTTACTGGAAGCAGTATACCAAGCACTTCAGCCCGCTCTGGCATGAGTTGTTTTTGCAGAAGAGCGGCAAATTTGATCCCAGATATGTCCCGGATGACATCATGTTCACCGAAATCGAAGATTATCTTAACTGCTATGACGCATCTTGCGGCATTGACAATAAATGTAACTATGAACTGTATTTCCCGGAAGCAGAACAGCCGAAAACGATCTTCCGCCGGATGCAGAATGTATACCGCGATGCCGACTTCAACGTGATATCAGAGGAAGATGCCATTGCCAACTGCCTCAAAGAAGGCGTCGCCGTGTTGAAAATTGCCACCGATGTCGGTTATGGCGGCGGCGTGAAATTCTGGTCACTGAAAGACGACGGAGAAGCACGTCTTCGCAAACTGTTTGAGGTGATGCATGGTGATCTGATCGCACAAAGCATCATCAAGCAGCATCCCGTGCTGGAAAATCTACATAAGGAATCCGTCAGCTGCATCCGTGTGGTCACAATGGTCACGAAGGAAGGCGTGGAATATGTCTGCGGCTATTTCCGTATGGGACAGGGCAGCACGAAAGTCGACTATGACGGCGGTTGTGTCTGCTCGATCAAGCCGGATGGCAGTCTTTATGACATCGGCTTTGATAACGGTACCTGCAACCCCGTTACCGCCCATGCAAGCGGCGTGAAATTCTGTGATTTCACAATTCCGTGCTACGAAGCTGTCAAGCAAAAGGCATTGGAGCTGCATAAAAAAGTCGGTGCGTTCCGCATCATTTCCTGGGACTTCTCCGTTTCTCCGGAGGAAGAACCGATCCTGATCGAAATGAACTGCATGTACGGCGGCATTATGTATCATCAGCTCGGTATGGGCCCATTGTTTGGCGATAAGACCGATCAGATTCTCCAAGAAGTGTTTCACAAATAATTTCGCGAAACAGAGGAAATGACAATGAGTTTTCTAACGAAAGTTAAAAATTATGTTGCGCACATCAGTGATGAGAGTGCATTGGGCGATAAGATCTACTATTTTGCTAAATACGGAACGGCAAAGTTCCTCGGCGCGATTTGGAGCGAAGAGCATTATGCAAGATGGTTTTATCACCTCTATACCGGAAAACACCTCAATTTAGACGATCCGCAGCGATTTGATGAAAAGGTCTGGTGGCTAAAGCTCAACAACCGCGACCCGATGCTGACCAAATGCTCCGATAAGTACCTTGTCCGTGAGTACATCAAGCAGTGCGGATATGAGGATATCCTGATCCCGCAGTATGAGGCCATTGATTCCGTCAAGAAACTGGATATCACCAAATACAAAGAAGAAGTGATCGCCAAGTGTAACCACAATTCCGGCGGACACCTGTTCTATGACCCTGAACATCCTCTGACGAAGAAAGAGCTGAAGGTCAAATTAAAGAAGCTCAAGTACATCATGAAGCAGGATGCAAGCGTCCTGTCAAAGGAATGGAACTATAAAAACATTCCCCACAAGATCATCGTGGAGAAGGTTATCCGTGATAAAGAGGGGAACCTTCCGCTCGACTATAAGTTTATGTGCTTTGACGGTGAGCCGAAGCTGCTGTTCCTTGATCTCGGTGTCATTCGCGAAGATAAAGTCTATAACCATGACTATCCACGCAACATTTATGACATGGACTTTAATCTTCTCCCGGTCTATGAGACCAGACCCAATGCGGATTATGAGGTCCCGAAGCCTGAGAATTTCGAGCGTATGGTCGAAATTGCACGCAAGCTTTCGCAGCCGTTCCCGCACTGCCGTGTCGATCTTTATAATATTGACGGCGCGATTTACTTCGGCGAAATTACGTTCTATCACGGCGGCGGCTGCAATGACGTCAAGCCTGAGGAATGGGATTATAAAATGGGCAGTTGGATCGACATTCACAGCCCGAAAATTGTGAAAGAAAAGAAATAATGAACGATAAAATTTCGATCATCATGTCCGTTTATAACTGCGAGCAGTATTTGCGGGAAAGCATTGATTCCATCCTGGCACAGACCTATGATAACTGGGAATTTGTCATCTGCAACGATGCATCAACGGACGGTACACAGGCGATCCTGGATGAATATAAGGCAAAATATCCCGAAAAGTTTGTCCTGATCTGCAATGAAACAAATAAACGATTGGCTTTTTCGCTGAATCATTGCCTGCAATATGCCACGGGTGATTATATTGCTCGCATGGACGGTGACGACATCTCGACGCCCGATCGGTTTGAGACAGAAATGAATTTTCTGAAGTCACATCCGCAGATCGACCTTGTCGGCTCAGCGATGCAGCAGTTCAACGAAAACGGCAATTTACAGATCGTGTCAAAGCCTGAGAATGTGGACAAATATGCTATGCGCGATATTGTCCCGTTCAATCATGCGACGATCATGACCTATCGCCGTGTCTATGAAAAGCTGGGCGGCTATACGGTCGCGAAACGGACGAATCGTGCACAGGACTATGACCTGTGGTTCCGCTTCTTTGCAGAGGGCTATGCAGGGCATAATCTCCCGGAGGCACTGTATCTTGTCCGTGAAGACATGAATGCAATCAAAAGGCGCACCTTTAAGGTACGCTGGTATGCTTATCAAACGACCCGGATCGGCTTTAAGCTGTTGGGATTCCCACGGCGCTGGCTCGTGAAGGAATTTTTCAAAACACTTGTAAAATCTCTTGTCCCGTATCGCCTTGCTTACTGGTACAGAAAGCGTCAGGCAAAATAGGAACAGAGACTTTCGGAGGAATCAGACTTGCGAACCTATTATCTGACGATTCTCGGCGTTTTCCTGCTTTCTTTCATGGCAGAATCGTTTGCAAGGCCATCGCGGCTCAATGAAGACGGTACACGCACCAAAATGACGTTCGGAACAAAAGTCAGTTTGTTTTTATGCGCATTCTTGCTGATTTTTGTTGCCGGCTGCCGATACTATGTCGGTTCAGACTTTGGTGCATATTATCGCGGCATTACCGTGTACGGCTCAAAGCTGAAAGAGTCGATCCGTAATTTTGACGAGCCCGGACTTCCGCTGATCGGTGCGATCCTCGGGTATTTTACCGATGACGGTGCCTATTTTATCTTTATCTGTTCGCTGCTTACCGTCGGCCTGTTCCTGCTGACCATCTATAAAAACAGTGAAGGCTATATATTTGCATCGCTGCTGTTTGTTCTTGTCGGTACGTGGGACGGTACCTTTAACGGTGTTCGTCAGTATCTTGCCTCTGCGATTCTGTTCTGCGGACACAGAGCAATCTATGACAAGAAAATATGGAAATGGCTTTTAACCGTCTTTTTGGCAACTTGCGTACATTCCACTGCGCTTGTTATGGTCGTGCTGTACTTTCTGCTGCGCAACAAGGTCAACGCCTGGCATATCATTTTGCTTGCGCTTGGTACCTACATTGTTTCGGCAAACTACGATCGGATTTTTTCGTTGATCGGCCTTGTGAAAACCGGGGATGGTGCTACCTCCTATGCAAGCCGCTCCGTTAATATACTGCGAATCCTGGTCGCATGTGCTCCTGCGGTTTTGGCCCTGGTCATTTATTTCAAGCGGGAGCTTACAGCAGAGCAAACCTTTTATATCAACGCATTGGTCATTCATGCGGCTGCAATGGTCGCTGCGTCCAACAGTGCCTATCTTGCCAGAATCGGTATCTATACCTCGCCGTTTGTATCCGTTGCACTTCCCAAACTTCTTCGCCTGAAAAACGGTGTGCTTGAGAAGATCCTACGTGTCGGTGTGGTGTTCCTTTACTTTATTTTCTGGTACAAAGATATCAGCGGTAACCCGGAAATGAACCAATTTCAATGGGTATTTAGCAGGAAATTAGGATAAGTAGGTGATTCTATGGATATTAAATCAAGGCTTCGTAAGGTGTTTTTCAAATCCGCGAAGGGAGAATACCTTTTTTATAAACTGCGCGTGCTGCGTGAAAAGCGTGCGCTCAAAAAGCTGACGGATCTTGAATATGTGCAGGAAACCTATCAGGCGCGCTTTGGTAAGGAGATCGATCTTGCAGATCCCAAGGGCTACGGCGAGAAGCTGCAATGGCTGAAGCTGTTTTACCGCCATCCCGATATGCCGCGCTGCACCGATAAATATGAAGCGCGTGGCTATATTGAGGAGCAGGGGCTCGGCTTCCTGCTTAATGATCTGATCGGTGTCTATGACGATGCCAATGACATCGACTTTGACAGCCTGCCCGACCGTTTTGTCGTGAAGGCGACCCATGGCAGCGGCTGGAATTTGATCGTCAAGGATAAGTCGACTGTCAACTGGAAGGATCAGGTCAAGGTCATGAACTCCTGGCTGAAGCTCAATCTTTATGTCTTCGGCAGAGAGTGGAACTACAAGGACTTAAAGCCACGTCTGGTGGTGGAAAAGTTCATTGACCATGAGCCGCTCAATGACTATAAATATATGTGCTTCAACGG
>JAKSPM010000003.1 GCA_024404825.1 Clostridia bacterium | reverse complement strand
CCAGTTTGCCGAGATAAATCATTTCATATCGTGTTTTCTGCGTATCTCCCCTAAGATGAAAATAGTATAAAAACGCAAGCAGGACGGTTCATTCCATCTTGCTTGCGTTTTTGTTATTATCGAATCGACCATTCGATTTCGGAGCCGTCACGGAAGCGGAACACAATCCGCTCTTTGGAATAAATGGTCAAGGTGTCGACCATGGTGTTCCACAAGCCGTCATCGAAGGCGGTCACCAGATTCTCTGCCCGGCTCAGTTCTTTCAGATAAATCTCGATGCGTTCCCGCTTTGCAGCCCGCTCGGAAAGATTCTCTTGCAGGGCATCGTACTTGGATTTGGCGGTTTCACGTGCGGTAGGGACGGTTCTTGTTGACAACAAAATGCCCCTGCAAATAAAAAATGTCATTGAGAACTGTCCACAGCGACATACAGAAGCAGCTTGCGGTCTGAAATCGTCAGTACAACGCTTTCCCTATGCGACCTCTCAATTGGCAGTCACCCAAAGATATCCTTTTTTCTTTTGGAAAAGTGTAACACATCATTGACAAACCAACATCCGGCGTTTGCACGAAGTGCAGGCTGGCTTGACAGCCTGTGAAAAAGAGAATATACTGAAGCAGACCGAGCAAAGCAAGGAGCATTTTCATGGAACTGCGAAAAATTGACCTGAACAATGTGTGGAAAATCGTGCATCTGTCGGCGACCGACGAGCAGAAGGCGCAGGACTTTGTAGCGTCTAACGCCGAGAGCATTATTGAGGCATATGCCGCCATCCAATCAGGCTATACGGCGCTGCCGTTCGGGCTTTATGAGGATGCTGTTCCCGTCGGCTTTGTGATGCTCGGCTACGGCTCCATCGGTGACGAAGAAGAGCCCGCTATCGTGAATGACAGCTACTGCATCTGGCGGTTTATGATCGACAAGAACTATCAGGGACGCGGCTACGGCAAAACGGCCATGGAGAAGGTGCTTTCCTATCTCCGTACCTTCCCCTGTGGGCAGGCAAGCTGGTGCTGGCTTTCCTATGAGCCGGAAAACACGGCTGCCCGTGCGCTCTATGCGCAGTTCGGCTTCCGGGAAACCGGCGAGCGGGACGGCGACGAGGTCGTGGCGGTTTTGAAGCTGTAAATAAGAAACGGCGCAGTGCAATCAGCACTGTGCCGCTATTTTTTCATCAGTCGTGTTCGTTGTTAAATCGCTCTGCGCAGGTTTTGCAGACGTCTTCTTTTCCGGCTTCCACGGCCTGCTCGACTGTGCCGTAATACAAATCCTCAGCGTTGTTAAGATGGTTGCAATCTTCATACAGATGATATTTTGCACCGTTTTCTGTCCAGTAGACGGTCATGTCGCTGCGTGTGTCAAATTCCGCTTCCGTCACAGCCACGGCAACGGGTGCTTCATCGGACAAATGCGAAGAACCGTCAGCTGCTCCGCCGGATTGCGCAAATATCCCCGAATTCTTTTTCCGGAAACCGGAATCTTTTTTAGACGAACGCGAAGAAGATTCATACGAGTCACATCCGGAAAACAATGTGCAAAGCCCGCTGAGCAGGAACAAGGCCAAAAGGATACTGATGATTCGATTTTTCATGAACTGCCTCCTGTGTTTGCAATATTGATGTATGGCTTCAAGCTTACGGATTGCAGGAGCCGCAGGGCGTGTAGCCCTCTTCGATGAGAGCCTCACGGTCTGTTTTGCGTGTTTGCCTGTTCTCGTCGGAGATCGTCTGCGCATGATGGCAGTTGGTCAGGTGGAACTTTTTGCTCCTGGTGTTGACAATATAAGTGCCTTCCTCGGCAGCGTTCTTCTCCGAGGTGCTCTGCTCAGAGGGGAGTGCGTCTGCAAACGGGTTGATACTGCGATTTTTCTCCACCTCATAGGTCACGGTTCTGCCGTCGCTGGCGATAAGAATGTCTCCGTGCAGATCGGTGCGCAGAACGGTGCAGTCTGCCGCCTTTAAGCGGGAGAGCGTTTCCTGTGTGGGGTGGCCGTAGGCGTTGCTCTTTCCGACGGAAATCACGGCATAGCCCGGCGCAACCTTGCGCAAAAACGTCTTGCCGGTGGAGTCGCCGCTGCCGTGGTGTGCGACTTTTAACACGGTGCTTTTCAAGCCGGCACGTCCCCCGCGCAGGTCAGCCTCCTCCGCCTGTTCGGCATCGCCTGTAAACAGGAAAGAAGTCTTGCCGAACACAACGCGAAGCACGAGCGAAAGATCGTTCGTTGCCGCACCGTTTGTATGTACGGGGCCGAGTACGGTGAAACTTGCACGCCCGAGAGAAAAGGTATCGCCGACCTTGGGGACGGTGATGCGGACATCCTGCTCGGCAAGCTTTTTCTGAAAGCTGCGGAAGGCGCGGCTGTCATAGTCTGTGACCGGACACAGTGCGGCGGAAGCCGCAGCATAGGAGAGCGCACCGGAAAGACCGCCGCAGTGGTCGTCGTGCGGATGGGAGCAGACGATATAATCCAAATGGGTGATGTTGTATTTTTTGAGATAGGAATAGACTGTGCTGGAGGCCTCGGGAGGACCGCCGTCGATGAGCATATAATGGCCGTCGCAGGCGATCAGTGAGCAGTCGCCCTGACCGACATCAATAAAATGAACGGCAAGCTCTGCACCCTCGGGAATCAGACTAAAATGGACTCGATCGGCGATAAGCAGCCCGCTGCACACGATGAGCAGGATGCAGATCGCCCGCTTCAGGCGTTTCATACGTCCTTGTGTTCCGGCTTGCTGCAAAAGACGAGCTGAAGCAGGAAGCAGCCTGCCAGCAGTACCAGAGACAGGCGATGCAGGAAGGCCTCGATGTCGCCGAAGCAATCTGCCAGGCTGATCGCGGAAAACAGCGTGCAGGCGGCACACCAGAAGATGCTCAGGCGGCGCTTTCCGTAGTCAAAGAAGAAGCCACCGATGTGGAAGATCGCGAGCATCCCGGTGATGTCGGCGAGCATCTTGAAGCAATAATCGACCAGAATGGGGTCCTTGCTCCACAGCTTGTAGTCGCAGATAAGCTGCAGGGCTGCCCAGAGACACAGCGGCAGCAGGAACAGGAAGCTGCCGCGTTTGTCCATCATCTGTACGGCGGCAAGCGCGAGCAGTGCAAGCCCGCCCAAAATGCCGAGAATACAGGTGAGGGAGCCCAGCTTGTCGCCGGAAATCGCTTTCATGCGCATCAGGTTTCCTGCCGCGATAAACACGCCCGCGGCACCCATGAGGATCTTCCAGACGGGCTTGGGGGAGAGATTGTCCTTCAGCGTGGTCAGCTTTTGAAAAAAGAAGATCAGGACAAAAACGGCCACCAGTGCGGCCGTGGTAAGCGCGAGCAGTCCGTAGAGATAGCCGCGTCCGCTTTCCAGCAAAAGCCGGTTTTTATCCATAGAATGTTGAAGCACCAGACGGCGCAGAATGATCCCGCCGACGGAGGCTGCAAAAGTAATCAGAATGAGGGCAAGCCGTTTGGCTTTCGTTTCCATAGAATCACTCCTTACACAAACAATTATATCACATCTTGAATCTGTTTGGGACGGTTTTTGAAAATTTTTTCTATCTGCCGCGGAAAAGTGCGAAAAAACAGACGAAAAACACGGATTTGCCCGCGAAAAAACAGAAAAAAGCCTTGCAATTTCAAAATCTGCGTGCTATAATCCTATCGTAAGTTATGGTAAGGTCAAAGAGAGGAGCTCGCTCCTCTCTTTCTTTTGACTTTATCGCAAAAAACCGAAGGGAAGGGATCCGATGAAAATCACACAGCAGGTCTGGGAATTTTCCGAGCCCATCGTTAAGGCACATGGCTGCGAGATCTGGGATGTGGAATATGTTCGCGAGGGTGCCGACTGGTTCCTGCGCATCTACCTCGATAAAGAAGGCGGCGTTGACATCAACGACTGTGAGGCCATCTCCCGTGCCATCGACCCCATCCTTGACGAGAAAGACCCGATTCCCGACAGCTACACCTTTGAGGTCTGCTCGGCAGGTCTGGAGCGCACACTGTCGCGTCCGTCCGACTTTGCAAAATTCATGGGCGCGGACATCACAGTCAAGCTCTATCAGCCGAAAGACGGCTGCAAGGAATATGCCGGCGTCTTAAAGGACTATGACGCCGAGGGAAATCTGACCGCCGAGGTCGGCGAAAAAACCGTAACATTCACCCGGCAGGAGGTCGCCAATGTGCGCCTTCGCGTGGATTTTTAGGAGGAACACACCATGAAGAAAAAGAGCGTCAGCACTGCTTCCAAAGAAATTGACAGCGCAGAGATCTTCGCAGCCCTGAAGCAGCTGGAAAAGGAGCGCGGGATTCCGGTAAACGTCATGGTCGACCGGATCACTCAGGCGCTTGTTGCCGCATACAAAAAGGACAAGGACGGCTTCACCGATAACGTCTTCGTCAACCTTACTGAAAAAGAACTTAAGATGTACGCACGCAAGCAGGTCGTGGAGGAAGTGGAAAACGATGCCACCGAGATCAGCGCAGACCTTGCGCAGAGAATCGACCCCAAGGCACAGCTCGGCGACCCCATTGATGTTGAGGTCAAGGTGCAGGCCTTCGGCCGTATCGCTGCCCAGACCGCAAAGCAGGTCATCATCCAGGGCATCCGCGAGGCAGAACGCGGCGTCGTCTTTGACAGCTTTTCCTCGAAGGAACATGAGATCCTCACCGGCACGGTGCTCCGCATCGACCCCAACACCGGCGATATGATCGTCCGCATCGGCCAGGGTACCGATCGCACCGACGCTCTGCTTTCCGCAGGCGAGCAGGTCAGAGGCGAAAGCTTCCGCGAGGGCGACATTATCCGCGTCTACGTTGTTGAAGTACGCAGAAGTCAGCGCGGCCCGCAGGTCATCGTCTCCCGTACCCACCCGGGTCTCGTGAAGCGCCTGTTTGAGCTGAACGTCCCCGAAATCGAATCCGGCGAGGTGGAGGTCAAGTCCATCGCCAGAGAGGCCGGCAGCCGTGCGAAGCTGGCTGTTTGGGCTGAGGATGAAAACATTGATCCCGTCGGTGCCTGTGTCGGCGCCCGCGGTGCAAGAGTCGGCGCAGTCGTTGACGAGCTGCGCGGCGAAAAGATGGATATCGTTGTCTGGTCGGAGGATCCCTGCCAGTTTGTTGCAGCGGCACTTTCTCCTGCGGATGTTATTTCCGTCACACTGTTAGAAGGTCAGAAGGCCTGCCGTGTCATCGTACCCGACGGCCAGCTCTCTCTTGCCATCGGCAAGGAGGGTCAGAACGCCCGTCTGGCTGCCCGCCTGACCGGCTATAAGATCGACATCAAGCCTGAATCCCAGGCAGATGAATTCGAGCAGGCAGAATAAGAAACAATCAACAATCATCGATGCCGAAAGGAGGCACGACAAATGAAAAAGATCCCTATGCGTCAGTGCCTCGGCTGCCGCGAAATGAAAATGAAGCGGGAGCTGATCCGGGTCGTACGTTCCCCCGAGGGAGAAATTTCCGTGGATGCAAAGGGCAAGGCACCCGGACGCGGTGCCTATGTGTGCCCGAGCCCCGATTGCCTGCAAAAGGCGATCCGCTCCAAGGCACTGTCCCGCAGCCTGTCTGCAGAAATCCCGGAGGAACTGTTTACTGCGCTTTTGAAGCAGATGGAGGAAGCCGATGGAAGTTAAAGCGTTGAACCTGTTGTCGCTGGCAAGAAAGGGCGGCAATATCGGGCTTGGCGAGGAAGCTGTCGGCGCCGCTGCAAGAGCACAGCGGGCGCGGCTGATCGTGGTGGCGGGCGACTGCTCCGACCACAGTCTGCGCCGGGTCAAGGGCTTCGTTGCCGGAACCAAGCAGCCGTGGCTGCAAATCGAAACAACCAAAGATGAGTTGGGCGACGCCCTCGGCATCACAAGCTGTGCGATGGCCGTTATCACGGATGTGCAGCTTGCACTGGCCTTTGTGAAGGCTCTGGGCCAGGACGAGAAAAACGCCGACCTGCTTGCGGATCTTACGGATCGCACCGAGCGCGTGAAAAAGCGCCGGCAGGAGGAAAAAGCCCATAAGAACAATATCCGGCACGGGAAAAAGCGCACGAAGTAATTGGAGGTGGCTATATGAGTTTAATTAAGTATCGTTTGAAGGAAGTTGCAGCAGACTTCGGCATGGCACCGAAGCAGGTTGCGGAGATTCTCGGAATCTATTTTGAAAAGCCGAAGAGCAATACCATTGTTTTAGAGGATGAACAGCTCAATGTGCTGTTTGACCATATTACCTTCCACAACCAGATCGACTCGATCGAGCAGGTATTTGCTGTAGCACCGGCACCCGTGGAAGAAACTCCCGCGCCCGTCAAGGACGAGGCCAAGGAGGAAAAGAAAGAAGCCGCAAAGCCCGCAGCAGCGGTTAAGCCTGCTGCCGCAAAGCCTGCGGCAAAGCAGCCCGCCGCTACCGTGACGCAGGAGCCGCAGCGCAAGCGCGAGCGCCGCGTGGTCGATACCAAGGCTGTCACCGTCAATGCAGACCGCTTTGA
This sequence comes from Clostridia bacterium, assembly GCA_024404825.1. Taxonomy (GTDB): domain Bacteria; phylum Bacillota; class Clostridia; order Oscillospirales; family Oscillospiraceae; genus JAKSPM01. The sequence continues at coordinate 23,410 of JAKSPM010000003.1, read as the reverse complement.
CGACCGTGTGGATAATCTCGTTTCCGAGCGTGTGCAGAACTACTCCGGCGGCAAGCAGAAAATCAACAACAAGAACAAGAAGCAGCAGCAGAAGGGCAAGTTCGGCAACAAGGGCAGGAACGAAGAGCAGGAAAAGATGCGCAGACTTCAGCTTGAGGTCATCAAGAAGACTCCGCTGACCGTCAAGATCCCTGATGAGATCACCGTGGGCGATCTGGCAATGCGCATGAAGAAAACAGCCGCAGAGCTGATTAAGTGCCTGATGAAAAACGGCGTCATGGCCGGCATCAATCAGGTCATCGATTTCGACACCGCAGAATTCGTTGCTACCGAACTCGGCTGCAAGGTCGAAAAGGAAGTTGTCGTCACCATCGAAGAAAAGCTCTTCGACGACCACAAGGACACCGAGGATGAACTCATCAACCGTCCTCCCGTTGTCGTTGTCATGGGTCATGTCGACCACGGCAAGACCTCCCTTTTGGACTATGTCCGCAATGCGAAGGTCGCTTCCGGCGAGGCAGGCGGCATCACTCAGCACATCGGTGCTTACACCGTGCAGCTCGGCGATCAGGCCGTGACCTTCCTCGATACCCCGGGTCACGCCGCATTCACCGAAATGCGTGCAAGAGGCGCACTTTGCACCGATATTGCAATTCTCGTTGTTGCAGCCGATGACGGCATCATGCCGCAGACCATCGAAGCGATCAACCACGCAAAAGCCGCCGAGATCCCCATCATCGTTGCCGTCAACAAGATGGATAAGCCGGCCGCCAACCCCGACCGCATCCTTACCCAGCTGACCGAGCACGATCTTGTCCCGTCCGAATGGGGCGGCGATACCGAGGTCGTCCGCATTTCCGCGAAGACCGGCATGGGCATCGACGAGCTTTTGGAAACCGTCCTGATGACCGCAGAGCTGGCTGACCTCAAGGCCAACCCCAACCGCGCCGCAAAGGGCACCGTCATCGAGGCAAGACTCGACAAGAACAAGGGCCCCATCGCGACCCTCCTCGTGCAGAACGGCACCCTCGAGCAAGGCAATATCATCATCGCAGGCACTGCCGTCGGCCGTGTCCGCGTTATGACGAACGACAAGGGCAGAACGGTCAAGACCGCAGGCCCGTCCATCCCCGTTGAGATCACCGGCCTTGCCGATGTCCCCGCACCCGGCGACGAATTTGCCGCTGTCGCGGATGAACGCATGGCACGCCAGCTCGTCGAGCAGAGAAAGCAGAAGATGAAGGACGATGCTGCCAAGGCACAGCAGAAGGTCACTTTGGAAAACCTCTTTGCCACCATGCAGTCGAGCGAGATGAAGGAACTCAACCTCATCGTCAAGGCAGACGTGCAGGGCTCTGCAGAGGCAGTCAAGGCATCGCTGGAAAAGATTTCCAACGAAGAAGTCCGTGTCAAGGTCATCCATTCCGCCGTTGGCGCGATCAACGAATCCGATGTGCTGCTTGCGTCTACCGCAAACGCCATCATCATCGGCTTCAATGTCCGCCCGAACGAAATGGCACAGGCTGCAGCAAAGCGCGACAATGTCGATATGCGGATGTACCGTGTCATTTATGATGCGATCAACGAGATCACCGATGCCATGAAGGGTATGCTTGCACCGAAGTTCCGCGAGGCCATCATCGGCCACGCAGAGGTGCGTCAGACTTACCATGTTTCTTCCATCGGCACGATCGCCGGCTGCTATGTCAAGGATGGCAAGATCACGAGAGACGCCTCCGTGCGTGTGCTGCGTGATAACATCGTCATCCATGAGGGGCAGCTCGGCTCCCTGCAGCGCTTTAAGGATTCCGTCAAGGAAGTTGCGGCGGGCTTTGAGTGCGGCACCTCCATTGAAAAATATAACGACATCAAAGAGGGCGACATCTTTGAATGTTTTGTCATGGAGGAAATTAAGGAATAATAGTAGAGGCTGCTGCAAAATGCAGCGGCCTCTTTCCCATTTTTGAAGAGGAGGAAACGATTATGGCATCGAACCGACTCGGCAGGATCAATGACGAGATCCAGCGCGAGCTTTCCGAGCTTCTGCGCGCGGTCAAGGATCCGAGAGTGCAAAAAACCATGATTTCCGTCACCCATGTCCAAACGACATCCGACCTGCGCTATGCAAAGGTTTTTGTGAGCTTTTTGGACAAGTCCTGCGAAAAAGAAGGCATCAAAGGCCTGAAATCCGCAGGCGGTTGGCTGCGCCGTGAGATCGGCAGCAGACTGCAGCTCCGAAATACCCCTGAGCTTGTGTGGGAAGTCGATGAATCCATCACCCATGCGGCGCATATCATGGATATCCTGGCAACCCTGGATATTCCGGAGGACAGCGAAGATGAAGCATCTGACCCTGAATGAGGTCGCAGAGCAGCTGCGGGCAGGGGACAACTTTGTGATCCTGACCCACCGCAGACCCGATGGCGACGCCGTTGGCTGTGCGGCGGCACTTTGCCGAGGCCTGCGCAGCATCGGCAAAACGGCACTTGTTTATGAAAACGAACAGTTCACACCGAAATTCCGTCCGTATTTGGAGGGCTTGACAAGCAAGAATGTGCCGGAAGGGGCACGCTTTGTCTCCGTGGATGTGGCATCCGAAGGAATGCTCCTTTATAATCTGCCGCAGATGGAGCAGGGAATTTTCCTGTCGATCGACCACCACGGCAGAAATACGGAATTTGCCCGGCTTGGCTATGTCCGTGCGGAAGCTGCGGCCTGCGGCGAGATCATTTTAGAGCTTTTGGAGCTTTTGAATGTCACGCCGGACAAAGAGATCGCAGAGGCGCTCTATGTCGCCATTTCCACGGATACCGGCTGCTTCCGCTATTCCAACACCACGGAAAATACCCTGCTGTGCGCGGCAAAATGCATGGCGTGGGGCGCAGATACCTTCCCCATCAACAAGACCATGTTCATGACCAAGCGCATGGCAAGATGGAACTTAGAAAGCTATTTGGTGCAGACGGCCGAATTTTATCGCAACGGCTTGATCGGCCTGTGCAAGATTCCCTTGGATGTTCAAAACGACCTCGGCATCACCGAAGATGACATTGACGATATTTCCGGCTTTGCAAGGCAGATCGAGGGCGTCGAGATCGGTGTCATGCTGCGCGAGGTAGAAGGCGGCAGCGGAAAGATTTCCGTACGCACGTCACCGAACTATGACGCAGCTTCCATCTGTGCGCGTCTCGGCGGCGGCGGCCATGCGGCGGCTGCAGGCGCAACCGTGCCGGGCGGAATCGCAGGTGCAAAAGAAAAAATCCTCAAAGCGATTGAGGAAGAATTGGGGTAAGAAATGGCAAACGGCATTCTGATCGTGAATAAGCCGTCCTTATGGACAAGCCAGGATGTCGTGGCCAAGCTGCGCGGTGCGCTGCATGAAAAGCGCATCGGCCACGGCGGCACCCTTGACCCGATGGCAACGGGCGTTTTGCCTGTCTTTGTCGGGCGGGCGACCCGCGGCGTGGAATTCTTCGAGGCAGCAGAAAAAGAATATATCGCAGGCATTAGGCTCGGCATCACCACCGATACTGAGGATACGACCGGGAATATTCTGACGCAAACCCCCGTAAATGTAACAAAAGAAGCTTTGGAGCAGGTGCTTCAGGGCTTTTTGGGCGAAATTTCACAGATCCCGCCGATGTATTCCGCCATCAAGATCGGCGGACAAAAGCTCTATGAGCTTGCAAGAAAGGGGCAGAGCGTCGAACGCAAGCCCCGGAAAATCACAATTTTCGAATTGGAATTATTGGACGGCGAGGCAGATTCCTGGCACATTCGCGTCCGTTGCAGCAAGGGTACCTATGTTCGCACTCTGTGTAAAGACATCGGCGACAAGCTTGGCTGCGGCGGCTGCATGGAAAGCTTAGTTCGCACAAAAGCGGGCATTTATACCTTGGAGGAAGCCGTTGACCTGTCCGAATATCTCTCCCGTTCCGAAGAAGAACGCCTGAATGCGCTGCGCGGGGTCGATACGATGTTCTCAAACCGTCCGCGTGTGACGGCAGGGGAAAAGCAGGAAAAGCTGATCCGCAACGGCGCTAACTACAAAGCCGATTGTGCCGACGGCGAATACCGCGTATATAACGAACAGGGCGATTTTTTGATGCTCGGGTTCTGCAAAAACGGGCAGATGAAGACCGTCAAGAGCTTTTTTGAGGTGGAGAAATGACGGATCATTATGTCTTTGCCTTGGGCTTTTTTGACGGCGTACATTTAGGACACAAGGCGCTGCTGAAAGATGCGCGGCAGGTTGCAGACAAACTCGGCTGTAAGGTTGCCGTTCTGACCTTCGATACCCACCCGGATGAGGTGATTTACGGTCAGCGTGTCGGCCTCATCAACACCCGCCGCGATCAGAAAACGCTGCTTCTGCAAAATGGGGCAGATGAGGTTTTCTATCTGCGCTTTGATAAAACCATGATGGAGCTTTCATACCGGGACTTCCTTTCAGAAATTCTGTTTGGGAAATATCAGCCGCGCCATGTTGTCTGCGGCTATGACTTTCATTTCGGCAAAGGCGGCGAGGGAACCGCCGAACGCCTGAAAGAAGCGTGTGCGGGAAAAAATATCGGCGTGAGCATTATTGATGCGGTGCGTTTGAACGGCGAGGCCGTTTCTTCCACGAAAATCCGCGAATTGCTTATGCAGGGCAGCGTTGAAAAAGCAAATCGCCTTTTGGGGCATGAACAATTGTATTCCGGCACTGTGGAGGATGGCAGAAAGCTCGGCAGAACGCTCGGCATCCCGACGGCAAACCTCCGCTTTGAAGACGGCGTACTGCTGCCGAAGCTTGGGGTATATTCCTGCCGCGTATGCTTTGACGGAAAGACTTATCCCGCCGTCTGCAACATTGGCAGCAAGCCGACTGTCGAAGGCAAAGGCGTGAATCTGGAAGCACATCTGTTAGACTATGACGGCAACCTTTACGGAAAAGAAATCAGCGTGTTCCTCTGGCGTTTTTTGAGACCGGAGGAAAAGTTTGGCTCATTGGAGGGCTTAAAAGAGCAGATCCTGTGCGATGAAGCAAATGCACGAAAGGATTTCGGAGAATACGATGGATGAAGAAATGATGTGTCAGGCTTTGGCACTTGCAAGGCTTGCCGATGAAGATGGAGAGGTGCCTGTGGGCGCCGTCATCACCATGCCGGACGGCACGGTGGTAGGCCGTGGCCGAAACCGCCGCGAAACAGGCAAAAATGCCTTGTGTCACGCAGAGATAGAAGCCATCAATGAAGCGTGCATGACGCTTGGCGGCTGGCGGCTTTGGCAATGCACGCTCTATGTGACCTTAGAGCCCTGTCCGATGTGTGCCGGTGCGATCGTCAACGCGCGGATCCCGCGTGTTGTTTACGGCGCGAGGGATGAAAAGAACGGTGCCTGCGGGTCTGTTGTTGACCTTTGCGGTCTGCCAAACAACTTTCATCCGCAGGCAGACGGCGGTGTGCTGGAGCCGGAGTGCTCCGCACTTTTACAGGCATTTTTTCAAAAGCTCCGTATGCAGGAGCCCAAGGTACATACCTGGAAAAAAGATTCATTGAAAAATAGAGGGAACACGAACGGCAGAACTGCGTCCTATCAGTAAGGAGGGATCCATATGTTCGGAAAAAATAAATGTAAAATCCTGAAAGAAATTCGGCAGAAGATCGCCGATGAAAACGATATCCCCTTTGTAACGCGCGAATGCAGCTATCAGGGCGAGTGCTCCGGTACCTGTCCAAAATGTGAGCAGGAGCTGCGCTATTTGGAGCAGCAGCTTTATCGCCGCCAAAGGCTCGGCAAGGCTGTGGTCGTTACGGCGCTTTGCGCAGGCATGAGCCTCGGCGTGACCGCCTGTGACCCGAAGGATAAAAAATCCGCGAGTCCGGAGCCCTCAACCGCGACCGGAGCAGGCGTTCAGGAAGTGAAACCCGGCGTGCTCCCGAACGACCCGGAACTGATTGACGAATTGGAGGGAGAGCCGACCGAGATTCCGTCGGAGTTCTATACAGAATTGGAGGGCGACGTCGCCTATATTCCCGACGCAGAAGCAGCCACGGGAGATAAGATTACCTCTGATTCATCATCCGGCAACAAGACCCCCGTGCCGACTGAAAGCGAAGGCTATGACCCGACCGAGGGACTGCCGATCATACTGCCTCCCGATGAATTCGGTGATTGAGCAGACCTTTCCGCTGCTTTCCGTCAGCCGTCTTCGGATGGACATTGACGGGGCGGGAGTTACGACACTGATCGCAGGCGCCGGCTGCCCGCTTTCATGCAGGTGGTGCATCAACAAACGGCTTCTGCGCGAGGTCGTACCGGAACCGGTCACCGCGCAGGCACTTTATGAAAAGGTGAAAACGGACAGCCTGTATTTTCTCGCCACCGGGGGCGGCGTGTGCTTCGGCGGAGGAGAGAGCCTGCTTCATGCACCCTTTCTCGCCGGGTTCCGAAAGATCATTCCCCCGCAGTGGAAGATCAGCGCGGAGACCTGCCTCAATGTCCCGTGGGAGTTTGTCAAAATTGCGGCGGAGGCGGTCGATTTTTTCATCGTAGATATTAAGGACGCCGATCCTTCGATCTACCGACGCTATACCGGGCAGGACAATGCACGGGTGCTTGAAAACCTTGCAGGCCTTCTTGACCGGGTAGGGCAGGAGCGCATCCGCGTGCGTGTACCGCTGATTCCGGACTATAATACACCGCAGGATCAGGAAAACACTGTAAAAACCCTCAAAAAGATAGGAATTTCGCAAATTGAGACCTTTCCTTATATCAAAAAAGAGGGGTAAAAAGCATTTCTCCGTTCTGCACAAAAAATAAATAAAAATTTTGTTAAAAATAAAAGAAAAACCGCTTGACTTTCAAGCGGTTTTGTTTTATTATAAGTGAGCGCGCGTGAGAAGCATGATAAACGCCTCCACGTGTGTCAAATGCGATGAAGCGGGAGATTGCGTTGCAAAACGGTAACTTCCGCAGAGTATGTCCGTAAATCGGGCGGCTGAGAGTTCTGAACGCTGCGTATATCGTCGCGTGTGGAAGAAGGCCGACAAGTTCGGCCGTTTTTCATGTTACGGAGTGATACGCACGGATAAGCGTACAGGGGTCTCGACCGTACCCAGCGAGACAACGAAAACTGAGTACGTTTCAAGGAGGAAACAACAAATGGCAAAACAGGAAATGATCAGAATCCGCCTCAAGGCTTATGATCACCAGCTCATCGACTCCAGCGCAGAAAAGATCGTCGAAACCGCTAAGCGCAACGGTGCAAGCGTTTCCGGCCCGATCCCCCTTCCCACCAAGAAGGAAGTTGTCACCATTCTTCGTGCAGTTCACAAGTACAAGGACTCCCGTGAACAGTTCGAACGCAGAACCCACAAGAGACTGATCGATATCCTCAACCCGAACCCCAAGTGTGTTGAAGCCCTCATGGCTCTCGACCTGCCGGCAGGCGTTGAGATTGAGATAAAGCTGTAACAGATACATTATATAATATATCCGTTCCAGTGTGCCCGCAACTGACCGCTGCCTCGTCAGCGCGGTCCCGGGTCAAGTTGGCAAACCAATGGCAGCCAATGGCCAAGTTTTCCAACCAATAACCTAATTAAAGGAGAAAACAAAACATGCAGAAAGCAATCATCGGCAAAAAAGTGGGCATGACCCAGATCTTCGATGAAGCCGGACACGTAATCCCTGTTACTGTTATTGAAGCAGGCCCCTGCGTTGTTACCCAGCTCAAGACCGAAGAAAATGACGGCTACGTTGCAGTTCAGCTCGGATTCGAAGACGTTAAGGAATCCAGACTGAGCAAGCCCGAAGCCGGCCACCTCAAGAAGGCAGGCGTTCCTGCCAAGAAGCATCTGAAAGAATTCAAGCTCGACAAGGCCTCTGAAATGAATCTCGGCGACGAGATCAAGGCTGACTCCTTCGCTGCAGGCGATCACGTTGACGTGACCGGCATCAGCAAGGGCCACGGCTACACCGGCGTTGTTAAGAGATGGAATGCACAGCGTACCCCGATGTCTCACGGCGGCGGCCCCGTCCATCGTCATGCAGGCTCCATGGGCTCGACCTCCACGCCCGCCCGTATTTTCAAGGGCAAGATCGGCGCAGGTCACTGGGGCGTTGAACAGGTCACTGTTCAGAACCTCGACGTTGTGAAGGTAGACGCAGAGCTCAACATGATCGTTGTTCGCGGCGCAGTTCCCGGCCCCAAGGGCGGTCTGGTCTATGTGAAGTCCACTACCAAGACCATCCGTGTCGCTAAGGGCGAGGCTGGCACCAGCACCAACCCGCAGAAGGCTTCCGCTCGTATGAACCCGCAGAAGGCTTCCGCAAGAAACCGCTAAGGAAAGGAGTTTAACTAATGAAAACTAACGTATTTGACATGACTGGCAAGCAGGTTGGCGAAGTTGAACTTTCCGAAGCGATCTTCGGCATCGAACCCAACGAATCTGTTGTCCATGATGTAGTAAAGAATCACCTGGCAAACTGCCGTCAGGGCACGCAGAGTGCACTGACCCGTGCGGAAGTTTCCGGCGGCGGCAAGAAGCCGTGGAAGCAGAAGGGTACCGGCCACGCCCGTCAGGGCAGCACCCGCGCTCCGCAGTGGACGCACGGCGGCGTCGTATTCGCACCCAAGCCCAGAGATTATTCCTACACCCTCAACAAGAAGGTACGCAGACTGGCTATGAAGTCCGCTCTGAGTGCCAAGGCTGCATCTGAAGACATCATCGTCATCGATGAGATCAAGATGGCAGAAATCAAAACCAAGACCTTCAAGGGCTTCCTGAACGCAGTCAACGCTGATTGCAAGGCCCTGATCGTCACCGAAAAGGCTGACGAGCTGGTTGTGAAATCCGCTCGCAACATCCCCGGCGTCGTAGTTGCATTTGCAAACGTTATCAACGTCTATGACATTCTCAATGCCAAGAAGCTCGTTGTTGACAAGGCAGCGCTGGCCAAGATTGAGGAGGTATTCGCATAATGAAGAATGCTTACGATATCATCATCCGACCCGTCATCACCGAGCAGTCCATGGAAGCCGTTGACGAAAAGCGTTACGTGTTCATGGTTGCCCTGAGTGCAAACAAGACGCAGATCAAGGATGCGATTGAAGAGATCTTCGGCGTGAAGGTCGAAAAGGTAAACACCCTCCGTATGGAAGGTAAGGAAAAGCGTCAGGGTGCTTATCCCGCAGGCCGTCGTCCCTCTTACAAGAAGGCCATGGTTAAGCTGACCGCTGACTCCAAGACCATCGAATTCTTCGAAGGCATGGTTTAATCTCAGAAAGGAGTAACGCAATATGGCAATCAAATCTTTTAAGCCCTACACTCCGGCGAGAAGAAACATGACCGTTTCCGCATTCGACGGTGTTGATAAGAAAGCACAGCCCGAGCGTAGCCTGGTTGAGGTCCTGAAGAAGCATTCCGGTCGCAACAGCTACGGCAGAATTACCGTTCGTCATCAGGGCGGCGGCAACCGTAAAAAGTACAGAATCATCGACTTCAAGCGCAACAAGATCGACATGCCCGCAACCGTTCAGCGTCTGGAATACGACCCGAACCGCAGCGCATTCATCGCCCTTGTGAAGTACGAAGACGAAGAGCTCCGCTACATCCTGGCTCCCGTAGGCCTGAAGGCCGGTGACGTTGTCATCTCCTCCTCCAGCGCCGACATCAAGCCGGGCAACTGCCTGCCCATCGCCAACATCCCCGTTGGTACTGTTATCCACAACATCGAGCTTCAGCCCGGCCGCGGTGCACAGTTAGTCCGTTCCGCAGGCACTGCTGCACAGCTCATGGCAAAGGAAGCTGACAAGAATCTTGCTCAGATCCGTATGCCCTCCGGTGAAGTCCGCTACGTTCGCATGAACTGCTGCGCTACCATCGGTCAGGTCGGCAACATCGACCATGAAAACATCCACATCGGCAAGGCCGGCAGAAAGCGCCACATGGGCATCCGTCCGACCGTCCGCGGCTCTGTTATGAACCCCAACGACCATCCCCACGGCGGCGGCGAAGGCCGTGCACCCGTCGGTCGTCCCGGTCCCGTCACTCCTTGGGGCAAGCCTGCAATGGGCCTGAAGACCCGCAAGAAGAAGAACGTGACCAACAAGTTCATCATCAAGCGCAGAAACAGTAAGTAAGGAGGAAATGAATAATGAGCAGAAGTATTAAAAAAGGCCCGTTTGTTGCTCCTGAACTGTACAAGCGCATCGAGGAGCTCAACAAAACCGGTGAAAAGAAAGTCCTGAAGACCTGGTCCAGATCTTCTACCATTTTCCCCTCCTTTGTCGGTCACACCATCGCTGTGCATGACGGCCGTAAGCACGTTCCCGTCTATGTAACAGAAGATATGGTCGGTCATAAGCTGGGTGAGTTTGTTCCCACCAGAACGTTCAGAGGTCACTCCGGCTCCAAGACCTCCAATGCGAAGTAAGGAGGAAGAAAGAATGGAAGCAAGAGCATATCTGAAATTTTTGCGGATGTCTCCCCGCAAGGTCAAGATCGTTTGCGATCTGATCCGCGGCAAGGATGTCAAAACCGCTTGCGCATACGTTATGCAGACCCCGAAGGCTGCTTCTGAGCCCGTTCTGAAGCTCCTGAAGAGTGCAATCGCAAACGCGGAGAACAACCACGGCATGGACGTTGACAAGCTCTACGTCTCCACCGCAGTTGCAGATCCCGGCCCCACGCTCAAGCGCGGACGCCCCAGAGCACAGGGCAGATATAATCGCATTCTTAAGAGAACCACTCATCTCACCATCGGCGTGAGTGAGCGCGACTAAGGCAGGAGGTAACTATGGGACAGAAAGTTAATCCCCACGGACTGCGCGTTGGCGTAATCAAGGATTGGGACTCTCGCTGGTATGCCCGCGAAGAAAAAGTCGGCGATCTGATCGTTGAAGACTACAACATCAGAAAGTTCCTCAAGAACAAGCTGTACTCCGCCGGTATCGCCAAGATCGAGATCGAAAGAGACAATGCGAAGGTCAAGGTCAATATCCACTGCTCCAGACCCGGTGTCGTCATCGGCAAGGGCGGCCAGGACATTGAGATCCTCCGCAAGGACGTTGAAAAGCTGATCGGCGGCAAGAATGTCGTTCTCAACATCGTTGAGATCCGCAGCCCCGACCTGAATGCACAGCTCGTTGCTGAGAATATCGCAGCACAGCTGGAGAAGAGAATTTCCTTCCGTCGTGCAATGAAGCAGGCGATGCAGAGAGCGACCCGTCTGGGCGCCAAGGGCATCAAGTGCGCATGCTCCGGCCGTCTGGGCGGTGCAGAAATCGCACGCAGCGAATCCTATCATGAAGGAACCATTCCTCTTCAGACCCTCCGTGCAGACATCGACTATGGCTTCGCAGAAGCCAACACCACCTACGGCAAGGTCGGCTGCAAGGTATGGATCTACAAGGGTGAAGTTCTGAACTCCACTCTCCGCAGTGAAAACCCCGAACCCGCAAAGCGTGAACGTCGTGACCGCCGCGACCGCCGCAATGGCGAGCGCAGAGACGGCGAACGCCGCGGCAATGGCGAACGCAGACCCTTCAATGGCGAGCGTAAGCCCTTCAACCGTCAGGAAGGAGGCAACCGCTAATGTTAATGCCGAAAAGAACAAAGTTCCGTAAGGTGCAGCGCGGCCGTATGACCGGTGCAGCCTCCCGCGGCAACAAGGTTTCCTATGGTGAATTCGGCATCCAGGCTCAGGAGCCCGGCTGGATCACCGGCAACCAGATCGAAGCAGCCCGTATTGCAATGACTCGTTACACCAAGCGTAGCGGTCAGGTATGGATCAAGATTTTCCCCGACAAGCCTGTTACTTCTAAGGCTCTCGGTGTTCGTATGGGTTCCGGTAAAGGCCCCGCCGATCACTGGGTAGCAGTTGTCAAGGCACAGAAGGTCATGTTCGAGATCGGCGGCGTTTCTGAAGAAGATGCACGCGAAGCACTGCGTCTGGCTCAGCACAAGCTGCCCATCAAGACCAAGATCATCAAAAGGGAAGAAGTTTCTGAGAATGGTGGTGAATAATGATGAAGGCAAATGAACTGAAGAAAATGACCACCGCTGAACTGGAAGCAAAGCTTGCAGATCTGAAGAAGGACCTGTTCTTCCTGCGTATGCAGCACGCAACCAATCAGCTTGACAACCCCGGCAAGATTTCCGTTGTCAAGAAGGATATTGCCCGCATCAAGACTATTATTCGTGAGAAAGAGACCGCAATCTGAGGAGGAAACGTAAATGACTGAAGAAATTAGAGCTTTCCGCAAAACCAGAGTTGGTCAGGTCGTCTCCGATAAGATGGACAAGACCATCGTGGTTGCAGTAGAAGACAGAGTAGAGCATCCGCTTTACCACAAAATCATGAAGCGCACCTACAAGCTGAAGGCACATGACGAAAAGAACGAATGTGGCATCGGCGATACCGTCCGCGTCATGGAGTGCCGTCCCCTGTCCAAGGACAAGAGATGGAGACTCGTAGAAATCATCGAAAAGGCTAAGTAAGGAGGCAACATAAATGATTCAGAGTGAAACTTATCTGAAGGTTGCCGACAATACCGGCGCCAAAGAAATCAAATGCATCCGCGTTCTCGGCGGTTCGAGACGCAAGTTCGGCAACATCGGTGATGTGATCGTTGCTTCTGTCCGTAAGGCTGCTCCCAACGGCACCGTCAAGAAGGGTGAAGTTGTCAAGGCAGTTATCGTTCGTACTGCAAAGGGCGTTCGTCGTGCAGACGGCACCTATGTTCGTTTCGACGAAAATGCAGCCGTTCTGATCAAGGACGACAGAAGTCCTCGCGGCACCCGTATTTTTGGGCCGGTAGCAAGAGAGCTTCGTGACAAAGAGTTCATGAAGATCTGCTCTCTGGCACCCGAAACCGTGTAATAGGGGGAGCGAAGAATGAACATTAAAAAGAACGACAACGTCATCGTCCTGTCCGGCAAGGACAAGGGCAAGAAGGGCAAGGTCCTCACGGCTATGCCCAAGGAAGACAAGCTCATTGTTGAGGGCATCAACATGGCAACCTGCCATATGAAGGCCCGCAAGCAGGGCGAAGAGAGCGGCATCATCCGCAAGGAGATCCCGATCCGCGCCTGCAAGGTAGCACTGTATTGCAGCAAGTGCGATAAGGGCGTCCGCGTCGGCTATAAGCTCGACGGCGACAAGAAGACCCGTATCTGCCGCGGCTGCGGTGCGGAACTGTAAGAAAAGGAGGATTTTGAATATGTCTAGACTTCATGTTAAGTACAACGAAGAAATCGCTCCTGCTATGATGAAGCAGTTCCAGTACAAGAGCGTTATGCAGATCCCGAAGCTGGATAAGGTCATCGTGAATGTCGGCTGTGGTGACAGCAAGAACAACGCGAAAGAGATCGAAGCCATCTGCAAGGATATCGCAACCATCACCGGCCAGAAGCCCATCACCACCAAGGCTCGTAAGTCCGTCGCAAACTTCAAAGTTCGTGAGGGCGAAACCGTTGGCGTGAAGGTCACTCTGCGCGGCGAAAAAATGTGGGAATTCCTGGATCGTCTGTTCAACGTGGCTCTGCCCCGTGTCCGTGACTTCCGCGGAATCAACCCCAATGCCTTCGACGGCCGCGGCAACTATGCTTTCGGTCTGAAGGAACAGCTCATCTTCCCCGAAATCGAATACGATAAGGTCGACAAGATCCGCGGTATGGACATCTGCATCTGCACCACGGCAAAGACCGACGAAGAAGCAAAGCAGCTGCTGACCCTGGTCGGCGCTCCGTTCTATGCTTAATTGGGAGGATAAGTAAATGGCAAGAAAAGCTATGATTCTCAAGCAGCAGAAAGAGGCTAAGTTCTCTTCCCGCCGCTACAACAGATGCAAGATCTGTGGCCGTCCTCATGCATATCTGCGTGACTACGGTGTCTGCCGTATCTGCTTCCGCGAACTGGCCTATAAGGGCGAGATTCCCGGTGTCCGTAAGGCAAGCTGGTAATAACAGCTGATTGAAATGTAACACAGGCGTCAGAAGTCAGGGGAAAATGGAGCGGCGTGCCGCTTACATTCCCTTGATACCCTGATGTCTTAACGAGTACAGCTCGTAACTTCATTAAGGAGGATTATCACATGCAAATCACTGATCCCGTTGCAGACATGCTTACCAGAATCCGTAACGCTAACTCTGCAAAGCACGAAACTGTCGATGTTCCCGCTTCCAACCTGAAGAAGTCCATCGCACAGATCCTTCTCGACGAAGGCTATATCAAGTCCTTCACCGTAGAAGACAATGGTAACCAGGGCATCATCCACATCACCCTCAAGTACCTCGGCAACAAGGAAAAGGTCATTGCCGGCCTTCGCCGCGTTTCCAAGCCCGGCCTGCGTGTTTACGCCGGCGCCGAAGAGCTTCCCAAGGTTCTCAAGGGTCTCGGAATTGCCATTATTTCCACATCTCAGGGCGTCATGACCGACAAGGCAGCTCGCAAGCTGCATATCGGCGGCGAAGTCCTCGCGTTCATTTGGTAAGGAGGTAACATTATGTCTAGAATCGGCAAAATGCCTATCACCGTACCGGCTGGCGTTGAGGTCAACATTGCAGAAGGCAATGTCGTAACCGTCAAGAGCTCCAAGGCCACTATGACCCAGAAGTTCAACCCCGGCATGATTATCAAGCAGGACGGCAATACCATTACCGTCGAAAGACCCAACGATGAGCATCAGTACAAGAGCCTGCACGGCCTGACCAGAACCCTGCTGAGCAACATGATCCACGGTCTGGACAAGGGCTTTAGCAAGGAACTCGAAGTCAACGGCGTCGGCTACAAGGCTGCACTGGAAGGCAAGAAGCTCGTTCTCAATGTCGGCTACTCCCACCCCGTAACGATGGAAGCACCCGAAGGTATCGAGATCGAAGTTCCGGCTCCCAACAAGATCATCATCAAGGGCTATAACAAGCAGGTCGTTGGCCAGTTTGCGTCCGAAGTCCGCGGTAAGAGACCTCCCGAACCCTACAAGGGCAAGGGCATCAAGTATGCTACCGAGACCATTCGCCGCAAAGAAGGCAAGGCCGGCGGCAAGAAATAATTAGGAGGTGTGCCATAATGGTTAAACAGATCGATAAGAAAGCGCAGCGCATCAAGCGCCATATCAGAGTTCGCGGCAAGATCTCCGGCACCCCCGAAAGACCTCGCCTGAATGTGTTCCGCAGCAATGCGAACATCTACGCTCAGATCATTGACGATGTCAATGGAGTCACCCTCGTATCCGCATCCACCCTGGACAAGTCCATCGAAGGCGCAACCGGCAACTGCGAAGCAGCAAAGAAGGTTGGCGCTCTCATCGCTGAACGCTCCCTGGATAAGGGCATCAAGGAAGTCGTATTTGACCGCGGCGGTTATATCTACCATGGTCGTGTGGCTGCTCTTGCTGAAGGCGCTCGCGAAGGCGGACTGGAATTTTAAGGCAGGAGGAACGAAGAATGGCTTATAATAGAAATCGTGAGCAGGAAAGCAATGCTCCTGAAATGATCGAAAAGGTTGTTTATCTCAACCGTGTATCCAAGACCGTCAAGGGCGGCCGTGTTATGAAGTTCTCCGCGCTCGTTGTCGTCGGTGACGGCAAAGGCACTGTCGGCTATGGCCTGGGCAAGGCTGCAGAAGTTTCTGAAGCAATCCTCAAGGGCATCGCCAATGCAAAGAAGAACCTGCACAAGGTCACCCTGTCCGGTACGACCATCCCCCACGAGGTAATCGGCATCTACGGTGCCGGCACTGTTCTGATGAAGCCGGCAGCAGTCGGTACCGGCGTTATCGCCGGCGGTGCAGTTCGTGCGGTCATGGAAGCTGTCGGTATCACCAACATCCGTACCAAGTGCCTGCGCTCCAACAACCCGCAGAACGTTGTCAAGGCAACGATGCAGGGCCTGCTGAGCCTGCGCGATGCAGCTGAGGTTGCTCGCGTTCGCGGCAAGAGCGTTGAAGAAATTCTCGGTTAAGGAGGGCAATTAACATGATGTTAAAGATTAAACTTGTTAAGAGCCTTAACGGCCGTCTGAAGAAGCACATCGCTACGGCAGAGTCCTTTGGCCTTCGTAAGATCGGCCAGGAGACCATCCAGCCCGACAACGCACAGACTCGCGGCAAGATCGCAAAGATCGGCTATCTGCTGCAGGTCACAGAAGTAGAATAAGGAGGAGACAAGAATGGAATTACATGAACTTGCTCCCGTTATGGGTTCTACCCAGGTCGCTAAGCGCAAGGGCCGTGGTTGCGGCACCGGCAACGGCAAGACTGCCGGCCGTGGTCATAAAGGTCAGAAAGCTCGCTCCGGCGGCAAGGTCCGTGTCGGTTTCGAAGGTGGCCAGATGCCTCTGGCTCGCCGCATCCCGAAGCGCGGCTTCAACAACATTTATGCAAAGCCCCTGACAGCTGTGAATGTAGCAGCTCTGAACGCATTTGATGATGGTGCAGTTGTCGATAGCGCTGCACTGATCGAAAAAGGCATTCTGAATGACTGCAAGTATGGCCTGAAGATTCTCTCCAACGGCAAGCTCACCAAGAAGCTCACCGTCAAGGCCGCAGCATTCTCCGAATCTGCCAAGGCAAAGATCGAAGAGGCAGGTGGAAAGGCAGAGGTGGTGTAAGTGTTTGCTACACTCCGTAATGCCTGGAGGATTCAGGACCTCCGCAAGAAGATCCTGTTCACCTTCTTCATTATCCTCATTTTCCGTATCGGCAATGCAATCCCGGTCCCGTTCGTTATCACGGATGGCCTGGAAGCTGCCTTTAACGAAAGATTCGGCAACACGATCCTGGGCCTGTACAACGTCATGTCCGGCTCGGCATTCTCGCAGGCAACGCTGTTTGCACTGTCCATCCAGCCGTATATCAACGCATCCATCATCATCGAACTGCTGACCATCGCCATTCCTTACCTGGAACGTCTGCGTAAGGACGAAGGCGAGGAAGGCAAGAAGAAGATCAACAAGATCACGAGATATACGACCGTCGGCCTCAGCCTTCTGATGGGCTTCGCTTACTACATGATGCTCAAGAATCAGAGCCAGATGCTCGACACCCACGGCTTCAAGCAGTGGATCGTTGCAGTTGTCATCATCCTGTCCTTCACGGCAGGCTCCTCTGCTGTGATGTGGCTCGGCGAGCAGATCACGGAATTCGGTATCGGCAACGGTATCTCCATGATCCTGTTTGCAAACATCGTCTCCAGACTTCCGAATACGATCATGTACATCGTGTGCGCGGTGACCGGCAAGTCCGTTCCGCTTACCGGTGTCCGGCCCGAACACATGCCCTGGTGGCTCGTTCCGATCATCCTTGTCGGCGTGCTGGCAATGGTCGTCTTCATCGTCTTCATCAACGCTTCCGAGCGTCGAATCCCCATTCAGTATGCAAAGCGCGTCGTCGGCCGCAAGGTTTACGGCGGTCAGAATTCCAACCTGCCCATCAAGGTCAATATGTGCGGTGTCCTGCCGATCATCTTCGCGCAGTCCATCTGCTCGCTGCCGGCAACGATCGCAGCATTTGTGGGCAAGAACGCAGACAACTCCAACTGGTATAAGTACGTTTGGTCGAACACCAGTGCAGTTTACTGCGTGATCTACTTCATTCTGATCATCGCGTTCAGCTACTTCTATTCCACAATTCAGTACAACCCGATCGAGATCTCCAACAACCTGCAGAAGAACGGCGGTTTCATTCCCGGCTTCCGTCCCGGCAAGCCCACCTCCGCTTTCATCTCCAAGGTCATCAACAAGATCGTCCTGTTCGGTGCTCTGTTCCTGTCTGTTGTGGCACTGCTTCCTGTTGTGCTTGGCGCAATCTTCCCCAAGTACTCCTACATCTCCATCGGCGGTACTTCCATCGTCATCGTTGTAGGTGTTGCACTTGAGACTGTCCAGGCAATCGAAGCTCAGATGCTTATGCGCCATTACAAGGGTTTCCTTGAATAATGGAGGAATGAGTTTTTATGAAGCTGATTCTTTTAGGTGCTCCCGGTGCCGGTAAGGGTACCCAGGCTGAAATCATTGCAGCCCGGCTCAATATCCCTACCATCTCCACCGGCAACATTCTGCGCGAAGCTATCAGAAATGGCACTCCGATCGGACTTCAGGCTAAGCAATTCATGGACAATGGTATGCTCGTTCCCGACGATGTCATCATCGGCATCGTCCGGGAGCGTGTAGCTCGCGAGGACTGTGCAAACGGCTATATCCTTGACGGTATGCCCCGCACGATCCCGCAGGCTCAAGCACTTGAAGCTGCCGGAATCCAGATGGACTGTGTCATTTCCATCGAAATTGACGACGCTGTGATCGAACAGCGCATGACAGGCCGCCGGGTCTGTTCGAAGTGTGGTGCGAGCTACCACATCGTCGCAAATCCGCCCAAAACTGAGGGCATCTGTAATGCCTGCGGCGGCGAATTGGTAATCCGCAAGGACGACAAGCCGGAAACGGTTCGTCAGCGCCTTGAGGTCTTCCACCGCGAAACCGAGGCATTGAAGGGCTTTTATGAAAAGCTCGGCAAGTTGAAGCTTGTTGAGGGAAATCAGCCCATCGAAGACGCCACCCGTGATATTATGGCGGCTTTAGGTATCAAAGCATGATCCCTGTAAAAAACGAACGCGAGATCGGGGTAATGCGTCAGGCCTGTAAAATTACCGCGGCAGCCCGTGCTTTGGCAGGGGAGATGGTAAGGCCGGGCGTTACGACCCGTCAGATCGACAAGGCAGTCCACGATTTTATCGTGTCGCATGGTGCAACACCTTCCTTCCTCAATTACGGCGGTTTTCCCGCCAGCACGTGTATCTCCGTCAATGAGACGGTGATCCACGGCATCCCCGGAGCGTATGTCCTGCGTGACGGCGACATCGTCTCGGTGGATGTAGGTGCATTCTGGAAGGGATTTCATGGGGATTGCGCCGCAACCTACGCCTGCGGAGAAATTTCTCCCAAGGCACAGAAGCTCATTGATGTCACGAAGCAGAGCTTTTTCGAGGGCGTGAAGTTCGCGCGTCCGGGGAATCGGATCTCGGATATCGGCCATGCAATTCAAGTGTATGCCGAATCCAACGGTTTCGGTGTTGTCCGCTCCTTCATAGGTCACGGTGTCGGAGCAAAGCTGCACGAGGAGCCGGAGGTCCCCAATTACGGAAACCCCGGAAGAGGGCCGAGACTGGTTCCCGGTATGACGATCGCCATTGAGCCGATGATCACCGAGGGCACTTACGAGGTAAGAGTTCTCGCTGATAACTGGACAACGGTGACCGCTGATGGGAAGCTGTCGGCGCACTACGAAAATACTGTGCTCATAACAGACGGCGAGCCGGAAATTCTCACCGTCACCGAGGGGCTTTAATATGGAAATTTCCAAATCGGACATTATCATCTCGATCGCCGGAAGAGATGAGGGCAAGCTGTTCTATGTGTTAGATGTAGACGGCGAATATGTCCTGATCGCGAACGGCAGAGAAAGAAAGCTGGAGAATCCCAAACGGAAAAAGCTGAAGCATGTCCGCAGAGTCTCTCGGACTGAAACAAGAGTCGCCCAAAAGTTACTTTCAGGCGACAAAGTACTCAACAGCGAATTACGAAGGGATTTGGCTAAATTCAGCCAAGACTTCATGTGTCAAAACCAAGGAGGTAATTAAAACTTGGCAAAAGACGACGTAATCGAACTTGAGGGCATCGTAACCGATGCACTGCCGAATGCTATGTTCAAAGTGGACATCGGCAATGGACACACCATTCTGGCACACATTTCCGGCAGGCTCAGAATGAATTTCATTAAGATCTTGCCCGGTGACAAAGTAACCGTTCAAATGTCTCCCTATGATCTGACTCAGGGTCGGATCACCTGGAGAAGTAAGTAAAACTAGAGAAGACCATTCTCATATGGAGGTTAAACAGTATGAAGGTAAGACCGTCCGTTAAACCCATGTGCGAAAAGTGTAAGATCATCAAGCGCAAGGGTCGCGTAATGGTAATTTGCGAAAATCCCAAGCATAAGCAGAGACAAGGCTAATAGGAGGTGCTCGAAAGTATATGGCACGTATTGCTGGTATTGACCTGCCCCGTGAAAAGAGAATCGAAATCGGTTTGACTTATATCTACGGTATCGGCAGAAAGAGCGCAAAGGACATCCTGGCAGCAGCCAACGTTAATCCTGACACCCGTGTCAAGGATCTGACTGAAGATCAGGAATCCGCACTGCGTGAAGTTATTGATAAAAACTACACCATCGAAGGTGACCTCCGCCGTGAGGTTGCTATGAACATCAAGCGTCTGACTGAAATCGGCTGCTATCGTGGTGTTCGCCACAGAAGAGGCCTGCCGGTTCGCGGTCAGCGTACCAAGACCAACGCAAGAACTCGTAAGGGTCCCAAGAAGACCATTGCGAACAAGAAGAAGTAAGGAGGGGAATTAAGATATGGCAAAGGCTAATGCAAAGAAAGTTATCAAGCGTCGTCGTGAGCGTAAAAACGTCGAAAAGGGCGCAGCTCATATCCGTTCCTCTTTCAACAACACCATGGTAACCATTACCGACCTCAACGGTAACGCTCTTTCCTGGGCATCCTCCGGCGGCCTCGGCTTCCGCGGATCCAGAAAGTCCACCCCGTATGCGGCACAGATGTGCGCAGAGACCGCTGCTAAGGCAGCCATCGAAAACTGCGGCCTGAAGACCGTTGAAGTTTTCGTTAAGGGCCCCGGCCAGGGTCGTGAAGCAGCCATCCGTGCTCTTCAGGCAGCAGGTCTGGAAGTTGTAATGATTAAGGACGTCACTCCCATTGCTCACAATGGCTGCCGTCCCCCCAAGCGTCGTCGCGTATAAAGGAGGATTTTAGATTATGGCAAAGAATACACAGCCTGTTCTGAAGCGCTGCAGAACTCTGGGCGTATCTCCCGCAGCTATGGGTTACACCAAGACTTCCAACAAGAACCCCGGCGGACAGAGAAGAGCAAAGAAATCCGAATATTCCCTTCAGTTGACCGAAAAGCAGAAGGTCAAGTTTGTCTATGGTATCCTCGAGAAGCAGTTCCGCGGCTACTACGACAAGGCCTCCCGTGCAGAAGGCAACACCGGCGAAGTTCTGCTGAGCCTGATCGAACGCCGTCTTGACAACGTCGTTTACCGTCTCGGCTTTGCAGCTACCCGTCGTGAAGCTCGTCAGCTGGTCAACCATGGTCACTACACCGTCAACGGCAAGCGCGTCAACATTCCCTCCTACAGTGTGAAGGTTGGCGACGTGGTTGCAGTTTGCGAGAAGAGCTCCTCCAACAACCGTTTCAAGAAGCTGAAAGAGGATGACGCATTTGTAGCTGCTCCCAAGTGGCTCGACTGCGACAAGAACACCCTCTCCGGCAAGGTTATTGCACTTCCCGCAAGAGACGATATCGACTTTGAGATCGCAGAACACCTGATCGTCGAGTTGTACTCGAAGTAATGCTTCACCCTCGTTTTTAACTCGCGCAAACAAGCCACGGAACTTTTTTCCGAATTTTTTAGGAGGGTAACTATTTATGGTTGAAATTGAAAAGCCGCGTATTGAGTGTATCGACTCTACCGAAGATACTTCCTACGGCAAGTTCATCGTAGAGCCTCTGGAAAGAGGCTACGGCAGAACCCTCGGCAATTCGCTTCGTCGAATTCTCCTGTCCTCGCTGCCCGGCACCGCTGCGACCTCCATCAAGATCGCAGGTGTCCAGCACGAGTTCTCCACGATCCCCGGCGTCAAGGAAGACGTCACCGAGATCGTCCTGAATGTCAAGAGAATTATTGCTCGTCTGCATACGCAGGAGCCCAAGACCGTCTATATCTCCGCTTCCGGTGAATGTGAAGTCACCGCCGGCGATATCAAGGCTGACGGCGAGGTGGAGATCATCAATCCTGATCTGCACATCTGCACGCTTGGCCCCGATGCTTCGTTCGACATGGAGATTACCCTGAATCAGGGTCGCGGTTACGTTCCGTCTGACCGGAACAAGACTCCGGATATGCCCATCGGCACGATCGCAGTCGATTCCATCTATTCACCGATCTACAACGTGAATTACACCGTGGAAAACACTCGTGTCGGCAACATGACGGACTATGACAAGCTGACCCTTGAGGTCTGGACCGATTCTACGATCACTGCAAAGGACGCCGTATCTCTCGGCGCAAAGATCCTTACCGAGCATCTGGTGCTGTTTACCGATCTGTCTCAGAGCGCAGCAGCTCAGTCCATCGTGAAGGAAAAGAGCGAATCTCCCGAAAACAAGGCTTTGCAGCTGACGATCGAAGAACTTGATTTCTCTGTCAGAAGCTTTAACTGCCTGAAGCGTGCCAACATCAACACCGTGCAGGATCTGATCTCCAGAACTGCAGAGGACATGATGAAGGTTCGTAACATGGGTAAGAAGTCTCTTGATGAGGTGCAGAACAAGCTGGCAATGATGGGCCTGTCCCTGGCCAGCGAAGATTCCGGCGCCAATGTTTAAGCCGAGGAGAATTGAACCAAAGCCGGTTTTCGGGGGCATCGCTTCGCTGATGCTTCAGAAAACGCCTTGACAATCCGTCAAGGATTCTCGGCGTCGTTTTATTCACCTCAGCAAATCGCTGCACCCTGAAAACTGCTTTGCATCTGTGAGCGAGCAGTTTTGGAGAAATTTTCGGTGCGGCGGACGCAGCCTTGCTGACGCAAGGCAAGGACAACAAGCCGAAAAGTACCCAAAAGAGCCGCGCACAGACGGCTTGGGCTCGACTCTTCTCGGCTTTATAACCTTTCAAGAAGGAGGTAACTAAGTAATGTTCGGTACTCGTAAGCTCGGCAGAACCAGCGATCAGAGACGCGCTATGCTGCGTCAGCTGACCACCGCTCTGCTCGAAAACGGTAAGCTCGAAACCACGTTCACCAGAGCAAAGGAAGTCCAGCCCGTCGTCGAAAAGATGATTACCTTGGGCAAGAAGGGCGACCTGGCAGCATATCGCCGTGCTCTGTCTTATATCACAAAGGAAGATGTTGCAAACAAGCTGTTCAAGGAGATCGCTCCGAAGTATGCCGACCGTAACGGCGGCTACACCAGAGTCACCCGCATCGGCGCTCGCCGCGGTGACGCAGCAGAAGTTGCTGTCATCGAACTGGTTTAATCGTAGCAAAATACAAAAAGTGCGTACCCGATCAGGGCACGCACTTTTTTCATAATTCCGCGAAATTTCTGATGGTTTACATTCGGGCGGAAAAAGCAATAACGTTGATTGACAAAATCACTGTCGTTGTGCTAAATTATAACTGTAAAACAGCATATTCTCCCGCTATGGTGTTTTAATCAAAAAAATTTAGAACAACAATGACGAAAAGGAGAAATTTTGATGGAAGAGAATGCAGGCTATCTGTTTTGCACAAACTGTGGCTTTGCGATCCCGAAAGGCGCCGCTTTTTGCCCGAACTGCGGCA
>JAKSPM010000029.1 GCA_024404825.1 Clostridia bacterium | reverse complement strand
GCGTCCCTTTTTCATTTTCATTTCAGATTCATGAGAGGATAGCTGATGTTCTCATACAGTTTTTCGACAAACTTGTTTGCCATGTCATTGACAAACCGCTCTAAGTCGATGCCGGAAAGCAGGGAATCGCCCTTGACAAGATAGTCCTTGAAAAAGCCATGCAGCACGGCACCGAGCACGATAATCACGACCAGCGCAATGGCAAGCGCGATAACCATACGTTTCATAGTATCACCTCAACACGGAAGACGAAAAGACTTTGCGGATGTTCCGCGGTTTATTTTGCAGCCTTATCCTGCGCAATGATAAGCTTCAAGGCTTCAACGGCAACGCGGACGGAAGCGGAGGTATCCTCGCTCATGTCCTGATCGAGACCTGCAGCCTCACGTTCCTGATTCCAGATAACATGGAAGCAGGAGCCGCAGCGGCAGCCGAGAGCGTCAGCGACAACGAACAGAGCAGCGGATTCCATTTCGGAAGCCAAAACGCCGAGGCGCTTCCATGCTTCCCACTTCTGCAGCAGCTCATAGGAGACGGGCATCTTGGCGGGGCTGTGCTGGCCATAGAAGGCGTCCTTACACTGGACAACGCCGGTATGGGTGGTCTTGCCCATGGCAAGAGAAGCCTGACGCAGAGCGATGGTCAGGTCTAAGTTTGCAACTGCCGGATATTCGATGGGCGCATACTCCATGGAGGTGTGCTCATAGCGGATGGCGCCGGTGGCAACGACGATATCGCCGGACTTAACATCAAGCTTGATGCCGCCGCAGGTGCCGGTACGGATGAAGGTGTCGGCACCGATGTTGTGCAGCTCTTCCATAGCGATGGAAGCAGACGGGCCGCCGATGCCGGTGGAGCAGACGGAGACCTTTTCGCCGAGCAGGGTGCCGGTGTAGATGTTATACTCACGGTTCTGAGAGACATGATGGGGGTTGTCAAACAGGGCAGCGATGGATTCGCAGCGGCCGGGGTCGCCGGGAAGAATGACATAACGGCCTACATCGCCCTCAACGCAGCGGATATGGAATTGTTTTTCTAATTCTTGCATAATTCAAACTCCTATTCAGAAATATTTTGCGCTATTTTTACAAATATAGAATAATTATAGCGACTTCCAAATATTTCCGCAACAAATATTTGTTCTTTTCCGTATTCTTGGGAACTCTGTCCGAAAACCTACATCAGATTTTATGAAAATTGCTAACAGTCTGTTTCCCGATTAAAACAAGCTGACCTGGCTTGTTTGGGGTAAATCGCCGAAAGCACCCGCGATTTTCAGGTTTTCGATATGGGTCTGCGAAACCTTGGGGCAGGCGGCAGAGAATTCCTCGATGGAAATAAACTGCTTGCCTTTTCTGCCCTCGAAGATATCCCAGGCGGCAGTTTCGCCGAGGCCGCTGACTGCAACAAACGGCGGCAGCAGCTGACCGTCTTTAATGACAAATCTCGTCGCATGAGATTCATAGAGGTCAATGGGTGCAAAGGTGAAGCCGCGCAGATAGAACTCATAGCAAAGCTCTAAGGTTGTAAACAAGTCTTCATCCTTTGCCGAAGCTGCTTCATCTGCCTTGATCTTGTTCAGATGCTCCAGCACGACCTCCTTGCCGCGGCACATCATGTCAGCATCAAAGCCGCCCTTCTGACTGCGGCGATAGAAATAGGCCGAATAGAACGCCAGCGGCTCATGCACCTTGAACCACGCGATGCGGAACGCCATCATGACATAGGCGACTGCGTGTGCCTTCGGGAAGAGGTATTCGATCTTTTTACACGAATCAATATACCATGCCGGGACACCCGCTGCGATCATTTCCTCCTCTGCTCCGTCAGGCAGACCTCTGCCCTTTCGGACAGCCTCCATGATCTTGAACGAGCGTTTTTCGGGCATACCGCATTTGATCAGATAGATCATAATGTCGTCACGGCAGCCGATGGCCTGCGAGACCGTAGCGGTCTTTGAAAGAATCAGGTCGCGGGCATTGCCGAGCCACACGTTCGTGCCATGGGAGAAGCCGGAAAGACGGATGAGGGTATCGAATTCCGTCGGCTGCGTCTCCTGCAGCATGCCTCTCGTGAAGCCCGTGCCGAATTCGGGGATGCCGCAAGAGCCGACCGGCCCGAGCACCGGGTCATTCTCAAAGCCGAGCACCTTGGAGGAGGTAAAAATGGACATGGTGTCCTTATCATCGAGCGGGATCTTTTTCGCATCCACGCCCGTGAGATCCTCCAGCATACGGATCATGGTCGGGTCATCATGGCCGAGCATATCGAGCTTTAGGAGGTTTTCCTCCATCGAGTGATATTCAAAATGGGTGGTGATCCAGTCGGAATTCGGGTCGTCTGCCGGATGCTGTACCGGGCAGAAATCCCAAATTTCGTTTTCCTGCGGGATGACGACGAGGCCGCCGGGGTGCTGACCGGTCGTGCGCTTGACACCGACACAGCCGTTGGCGAGCCGCAGCTCCTCAGCCTTGCTGACCGTCTGTTCGCGGTCAGCAAGATAGTGCTTGACATAGCCGAAGGCCGTTTTCTGCGCGACGGTACCGATGGTGCCGGCGCGGAAGACATGGTCGGAGCCGAACATCTCTACGCAGTAGGCGTGCGCTCTTGCCTGATATTCACCCGAGAAGTTCAGGTCAATATCGGGGACTTTATCACCGCCGAAGCCGAGGAAGGTCTCGAACGGGATCTGGAAGCCCTCTTTTGCAAAGGGTGCGCCGCACTTCGGGCAGACAGCATCGGGCAGGTCGGCGCCGCAGGCCGCGTTCTGCTTTGCCCAGATGGCACGCGCCGCCTTTTCTTCGTCATCCGAGTGCTCGTCAACGGTATCGACCTCAGCTGTTTCAAAGGTGGTATACTTGCACTCAGGATTTGTGCAGCGGTAGTGCGGCGGATAGGAGTTGACCTCCGTGATGCCGGACATATAGGCCACGATGGACGAGCCGACGGAGCCACGGGAGCCGACGAGATAGCCGTGCTCCAGCGAGTTCTGCACGAGCTTCTGTGCGGACATATAAATCACATCGTAATGACAGTTGATGATGTCGCCGAGCTCGGTTTCGATACGGTCTGTGATGAGCTTGGGCGGGTTGTCGCCATAGAGCCTGTGAAGTTTTCCGTAGACGAGAGATTTCAGGTCTTCGACCGAGTTTTCGATCTTCGGGGCAAACAGGTTGTGCGGGACAGGCCGCACCGTTTCGCACATATCGGCAATGAGATTCGTGTTTTTCACAACGACCTCATACGCCTTTTCCTCGCCTAAATAGGCAAATTCCGCAAGCATATCGTCCGTGGTGCGGAAATAAAGCGGCATCGTCTTGTCCGCATCCTCAAAGCCCTTGGTGGCAAGCAGGATATGGCGGAATATTTCGTCCTCGGGATTCAGGAAATGTACGTCACCGGTGGCAACAACAGGCTTTCCGAGCTCCTCACCGAGCCTGACGACCGTGCGATTGAATTCCCTTAGGTCCTCATCGCTTTCTGCCTTGCCGTTTCGGAGCATGAAGCGGTTGTTGGCAAGGGGCTGGATCTCCAGAAAATCATAGAACGAAGCAATGCGCAAAAGCTCATCATGGCTTTTATGGTCGATGATGGCCTGGAACAGTTCGCCTGCCTCGCAGGCAGAGCCGATCAGCACGCCCTCGCGCCATTGCATCAGCTCCGATTTCGGGATTCTGGGAACACGCTTATAATATTTAAGGTTGCCGTAGGAGATCAGACGGTAGAGATTGCGCAGGCCGGTCTGATTCTTGGCAAAGAGCAGGATGTGCCTTGCGTGGCGGTCGGTGATCCTGCCGCCGCTGCGGAGCGATACCATTGCCTCATTGATTTTTTGCAGGCTATGGATGTCCATCTCCTCCAGCATCTGATAAAAGCGCATCAGGATCCTGCCGCAGGTAATGGCATCGTCGGAGGCTCTGTGGTGCTCGAAATCAGGCAGGCTCAAAGCGTCCGAGACAATATTCAGCTTGAACTTGGAAAGCTGCGGCATCAGATTCTGTGCCAGGATCAAGGTATCCACGGAGGTCGGCTTGAATGGGAGGTCAAGCTTTTTCGCCGCGGCTGTCAAGAAGCCCACGTCAAAGTCTGCATTGTGGGCGCACAGCGGACGATTTCCGCAGAATTTGAAGAATTCCGGCAGTGCCTGCTCTATCTTCGGCGCACCGCGCAGCATATCATCGGTAATGCCGGTCAGTTCGACGATCTTGGCATCAAGTCTTTGTTCGGGGTCGACGAAGCTGCGGAAGGTATCCACGACCTCTCCCCTGCGCATGATAACGGCGCCGATCTCGATGATAGTATCCTGCCGGGAGGACAGGCCGGTCGTCTCCAGGTCAAAGGCGACGATCTCGTCGTCAAATGTGGCGTCCATATCGCCGTGGACAACGATGCGGTCATCCACGTCATTGATATAATAGCCCTCACAGCCGTAAAGCACCTTGATGGGCTGATCTGTCCCTGCGACCTTACAGCCGCCTTCGACGGTATGCATGGCATCCGGGAAGGACTGCGCGCCGCCGTGGTCGGTGATGGCGATAGCCTTGTGCCCCCATTTGGCCGCCTGCATGACTGCCGACTTGGTATCGGTCAGTGCGTCCATGGAGGACATGACCGTATGCAGATGCAGCTCCACACGCTTTTCCTCGGCAGTGTCTTCGCGCAGAGCCTTTTTGCTCACCATAATGGCTTCCGGCTCCAAAACCATATCATTATCAAACCGGTTGAAGGTCATTTTGCCCTGCACGCGCAGGAAAATGCCCGGAGTCTTTTTCTTTTCATTGGGGCCGTAAATGCCGTCAAGCAGCGGTTTTGCCTCGTCGGCCTCCATGAAGCGATTGACGCGTACGGAGCCGGTGTGGTCGGTCATGTAGAAGTTGATGACCCAAGCGTTTCGCTTTTTCAGCTCCTTGTGTTCAACGGCAAATACCTCGCCCTCGACGATGACCTTGTACATATCCAGGGTCAGTTCCTTCATCGGGGTCGCCTGTCCGCGGAACTTTCTGCCGAGCAGCGTATCGTCTGTCTCGGCAGGCTTTGCCTTTGCCTGTACGGGAACGGGCGTCGGAAGATTCTGCTTTGCCTCCCGGCGGATACGCTCGGTCTGCGCAAACAGGTCCTCCGCCCCGGAGGGTGCAGAGGAAATCAGATCAACGGTAATCGCCCGGTCAAAGCACTCGCGCACGTAGCGCACGGCGGCGGGCAGGTGGGGCGTCAGCTCCTCTTTGCCGTTTGCGATCAGGCGGCAGTGAAGCACATCGTCCTCCAGGCTCCATTGCGCGCCTGCAAGGATGGCCTGGGCAAAGGAGTATTCCTGCGCGATGATCCACGTCAGATCATCAAAGTCCATCTGTTCAAGAGAAGCTGCCTCATACCTCGGCAGCAGGCGAACTGAACGCAGTGCATAGGCGATGGCAAGCGACTGCTCTGCCTGATGCAGCATACGGACGGGAATATAGTTCTCGCAGGAAAGCTGCACCTCGATTGAGCGGCTTTCCGGGTGCAGATCGGCATGACAAACGGCGGCCTCTGCCAGCAGAGGTCGCTGATCGTCTGTAAAGTTGTAATTCGGGAACAGCTCCGCCAAGCGGACGGGTTTACTCATTTCAGAACCTTTCTATGTAGGAAAGCAGTGTCGGAAGTAATTGGTCATAGGGCATTTTTTCTTTCAGCTCGCCCTTGACGAACAGCACGCCGCAGCCATCGCCGCCGGCAATGCCGATGTCGGCCTCACGTGCTTCACCGGGGCCGTTGACGATGCAGCCCATGACCGCCACCGTCAGATTCTTTTCGCAGTCCTTCAAGGCCTGCTCCACCTGATTGGCAAGGCCGATCAGGTCGATCCTCGTTCTGCCGCAGGTCGGGCAGGAGACGATATTGACACCATCCTTGCGCAGACCCGCTGCCTTCAAGATTGCCTTGGCCGCCTCGACCTCACGCACGGGGTCAGCCGTTAAGGACACGCGGATGGTATCGCCGATGCCCATGCACAAAAGGCCTCCGATGCCCATCGCGGATTTGATCGTGCCCATGTATTCCGTGCCCGTCTCGGTCACGCCGACATGGAGCGGATAATCGGATTTCTCGCGGAACAGCCGATACGCCGCCATCATCAGGGGCACATTGGAGGACTTCATCGACACACAGGTGTCATAGAAGCCGAATTTTTCAAGCAGTTCAATATGGGAAAAGGCACTTTCCACCAAGGCTTCCGCCGTGGGGTGGCCGTATTTTTCCAGTAATTTTTTATCCAGGCTGCCGCCGTTGACGCCGATGCGGATGGGGATTTGTCTTTCCTTACAGCAGTCTACGACTGCCTTGACCTTTTCCTCCCCGCCGATGTTGCCGGGGTTGATGCGGATTTTCGATGCTCCGCCCTCTGCCGCGGCGATCGCCAGGCGGTAGTCAAAGTGAATATCCGCCACAAGGGGCAAGGGAGATGCAGCAGCGATCTCGGCAAAGCCCTTTGCAGCACTCATATCCGGCACGGCAAGGCGTGCGATCTGGCAGCCCGCCTGCTTTAAGCGTTCGATTTGTTTTAAGCTCCCCTCCACATCCGTGGTGCGGGTGTTGAGCATGGACTGGATGGAGACCGGGGCGCCTCCGCCGATCAAGGTATTGCCGACTTTGATTTGTCTTGTCATAACAGCCTCCATATTTAGAACAGGCTCCAAATATCTTTGAAAGTGATAAATGCCATAAAAGCAAGCAGCAAGATCATGCCGACGGCGTGGATATAGCCTTCCACCTGCGGATTGATCTTGCGGCGCAGGATCTTTTCAAGACACCATGTCACGAGCAGGCCAAACACTCTGCCGCCGTCGAGTGCCGGGATCGGCAGCATATTCATAACGGCAAGATTGATCGCAATAAAGGCAAACAGATTGATGACGATCATCACGCCGTCCAGCTTCGATTCGGCCTCTTTCCCCGCCTCATCGACGACCTCCACGATCTTCACGGGGCCGCCCATATCATTTAGGCCTGCTTTTCCGCTGATTAAGTCCCCCAAGCCCATCCAGACGAGCCGTGCATAGTCGCGGCAATTGTCCCAGGCATAGCCGAATTCATTGAAGAAGTTTGCATCCTCGTAATTCGTAAAGGAGACGCCGAGGCGGGGGGTGCCGTCACCGAAGTCCTTGCGTTCCACTGTGACGTTCTCGAGCTTAATCTTTTTGCCGTCGCGGATCACGGTGAAATCGAACTTGTCGGTGGTGTTGCGATCGAGCAGCAGGGAGATATCGCCGGAGGTATAAACGCGTTTGCCGTCAATCTTGTAGAACTCGTCGCCCTCGCGGATGCCGACAGTCAAAAGGTCACTTTCCGGCTCAATATAAGAAACCGTTTTCTGCGGGATGATCTCCGCCGTAAAGGCGAGAAGCAGCAGCACGATCAGAAAGCCCGCAAGGAAGTTCATAAACGAGCCCGCGCAGAGGATGATAAGCCGCTTCCAGACCTTTGCATTGACAAAGGCGCGGGGATCGTCATTCTCGCCGTCCTCGCCCTCCATCGCGCAGTAGCCGCCGATAGGCAGGCAGTTGAGCCGGTAGGTGGTCTCACCGCGCTTGAATTTGAAGATCGCGGGTCCCATGAAAAGCGCAAACTCATTGACCTTAACGCCGGTCAGCTTCGCAGTGATGAAGTGGCCGAGCTCATGGATGAATATTAAAAAGCAAAAGAATAAAATCGCGATCAGGATATACAATGGATTTCCCCCTTGAGATCA
This sequence comes from Clostridia bacterium, assembly GCA_024404825.1. GTDB lineage: Bacteria > Bacillota > Clostridia > Oscillospirales > Oscillospiraceae > JAKSPM01. Next base: position 6,330 of record JAKSPM010000029.1, on the reverse strand, counting down.
GCAGATAATCGTCTCACGAGCCAGGCGGTCAGAAGTCAAAATTTCCTCCAGGGTCGGGTTTTCAATGAACGGAACGTTATCCAGTGCCTTTTGCACGAGCTTCGGAATATCGTAGAAGCCGATTTTGTCTTCTAAATACAGTTTGACCGCGGTCTCGTTGGCACCGTTCATCACACACGGAGCGTTACCGCCGCGGCGTGCAGTGTCCATGGCGATCTTCAGGCACGGAAACGCCTCCAAATCGGGAGCATGGAAGCTCAATTCGCCACAGGACAAAAGGTCAAGTCCCGGCGCAGGGTTCTGAACGCGGTCTGGATAGGTCAGCGCGAGCTGGATGGGAATGCGCATATCGGGCACACCGAGCTGAGCAAGCACCGCGCCGTCCACATATTCAACCAGAGAATGGACGATGCTCTGCCGATGGATCAATACATCCACCTTGTCCGCGCCCATACGGTACAGGCGCATGGCTTCGATAATTTCCAGTCCCTTATTCATTAAGGTAGCACAGTCGATGGTGATTTTCGGCCCCATCTTCCAGTTTGGATGCTTTAACGCGTCGTCCTTGGTGACGTGCGTGAGCTCGTCCGGGGACATAGAGAAGAAGGGTCCGCCCGAGCAGGTCAGAAGCAGCCGCTTGACCTGTGCGCGGTCGCGGTTTGCCATCAGGCACTGGAAGATCGCCGAATGCTCGGAATCGACGGGGATGATCTGCGCCCCGTATTTCTCGGCCTCATCCATCACAAGCTCGCCCGCGCAGACCATCGTTTCCTTGTTGGCAAGGCCGATACGCTTTCCTGCACGAACCGCCGCAAGCGTCGGCTTTAACCCCAGCATTCCGACCACCGCCATGATGACGGTATCGGCGCTTTCGATCGTTGCTGCGGCGATCAGGCCTTCTTCACCAAACAGAATATGTATTTTCGGGTCATTTAATTCCCGGCGAAGCCGGTCAGCCGCTTCCTCCGTCGCCATAACGGCAAGCTGCGGATGAAACTCGCGACACTGCTGTGCCATCCGCTCCACATTCGTGCCCGCTGCCAATGCGGCGACTTTGATCGGAAGATGCTGCACCACATCAAGCGTCTGACGGCCGATGGAGCCGGTAGAACCGAGAATCGAAACAGTTTTTGTCATAGTCTTATCCCACCAGCGGAAGCAGCAGCACCAGAAGCTCTGTCAGCGGTGCCACAACGATCATGGAATCGAAGCGGTCAAGAATGCCGCCGTGACCGGGCAAGAGCTTTCCGTAATCCTTGATGCCAACCTGCCGTTTGACGACCGAGAAGGTCAGATCGCCCACGATGGAAAGGATCGAGCCGATCACACCGTAAATTGCGGCATAGAGATAGTTCATATCGTAGCCGCAGCCCTTGTCGAAAATCAGGCAGTAAAGCTCCATAAACAGCACCGTGAACAGCACGCCGCCGATGGCGCCCTCGACCGTTTTCTTCGGGCTGATGACAGGGGCCAGCTTATGCTTGCCGAACGCACGGCCGACAAAATAGGCGCCGGTATCTGCCGTCATGGCAAGAATGAGCGCCACGCCGACATAAATTCTGCCGTAGCTCATCACGCGAAGCCGCACAAGCCCCGTTAGCAGCCAAGGAATGACAAGGCCTGCGAACACCGCCGCGCAAAGGGCGGTAAAGGGCGTTTTATCATGGGAGCGCAGAAGCTCGATAAACAGCAGTATGAAGAATAAAAACAGCCCGATATAGATTGCAAGCGCCGGGACGTTTGCTTTCCAGCTGCCGATGACGGACTTTTCGCCGGTCGTCCAGCTGAAAAACGTCACGCAAAGGGCTGCCAGCATCGAGAGCACGATCATGTACTTATTTTCGCAGAGCTTCGTCTCGTGGCAAAGCTCCCAAACCGCAACCGCACAGGCTGCGCCGAAAACGATCGCCGTCGGCCATGTCCACGGCAGTAAAAACAGCACCGCGATCAGAAGCGGCAGACCGACACAGGCGGTCAGAACTCTTGTTTTCATTCGAGTCTTCCTTTCTATTTCGTTCCGCCGTAGCGACGCGAACGCTTGTTGTAGGAGGCGATGGCCTTTTCCAATTCGGCTTCGTCAAAGTCCGGCCAAAGCACATCCGTGAAATAATACTCACTGTAGGCGCTCTGCCAGAGCAGGAAGTTGGACGTGCGCAGCTCGCCCGAGGGGCGGATGATGAGGTCGGGGTCGGGAACGCCCGCAGAATAGAGCAGGTTGGAGAACGCGTCCTCCGTCAAGTCCTCAGGCTTGGCCTCTCCTGCCGCGCATTTGGCGCAATACGCTCTTGCCGCACGGACGATCTCATCGCGCGCGCCGTAGTTCAGGCAGAAATTGACCTGCACGCCAGCATATTTTTCAGAGCGTTCCATTGCCTGCTTCGCTTCTTTCTGAAGTTCCGGGGAAAGCCGCGACAGATCACCGAAAAAATAAAAGCGCACCTGGTTTTTATCCATATCGCGCAGCGCTTCACGCAGGTACTTTTCGAGCAGCTCCATGATGGCTTTAACTTCCTCCTCCGACCGTTTCCAGTTCTCCGTGGAGAAGGCATAGACGGTCAGATATTTGAGGCCGATCGACTTGGAATAATTTGCAATTTTGCGGAAGGCCTCTGCCCCGACGGCATGGCCTGCCGTGCGCGGAAGACCTCTTTTTTTTGCCCAGCGACCGTTGCCGTCCATAATGATGGCAATGTGGGTCGGCACAGGGCGGGAGGCATCAACGCGCTTCTTTTTTGAAAAAAGTTTCATAATACTCTCAAATGCAATCGCCGCCATTTGGCGGCGATTCAGGCTGTCGTTAAAGTCCGAAACCGTCAAAATCACAGAGGCATCATTGGGTCTTATTGCGTTTTCGATCCTTGTCCCTCTTCAGAGGTTTTGAACTTTTGTTAAAGACGGAAAAATAAATGATTTTGACTTACTGCGCAACGCTCAGCCTACCGTATCTATATACGCCGACGACTGAGCGTTGCTTGTCTTTCGGCCTTTTCCGGCAGTCTGCCGGCGTGTCAAAATAGCTTTTGACACGCCGAATCGCCGCCATTTGGCGGCGATTGAGCGATTAAATTTCCATCAGTTCCTTTTCCTTGACGGCACAGGCATCGTCGACCTTCTTGATATACTTGTCGGTCAGCTCCTGCAGATCCTTTTCGGCCTTCTTCTGGTCGTCCTCGGTAATTTCGGAATCCTTCTTCAGCTTCTTAATGTAGTCCATCGCGTCACGGCGGATGTTGCGGACGGCAACCTTGCCGTTCTCACCGTAGGTCTTGACCTGCTTGGTCAGTTCCTTACGGCGTTCCTCGGTCAGCTGCGGGAAGACGAGGCGGATGATTCTGCCGTCATTCTGCGGATTGATGCCGAGATCAGACATCTGGATAGCCTTTTCGATGGATTTGAGCAGACTTGCGTCCCACGGAGAGATGACGAGCGTTCTTGCATCGGGAGAAGAGATCGTGCCGACCTGTCCGATGGGGGTTTCCACGCCGTAGTATTCCACGCTGATGCGGTCAAGCACCTTTGCGTTGGCACGGCCTGCGCGGATCGCGCCGAAATCTTCCTTTAAGATTTCGAGGGTCCTGTCCATTTTTCTTGTGAATTCACTAAAGTCTACCATGATTAGTCCTCCTTTACAGTGGTGCCGATGTCCTCACCCATGACAACGCGGTAGATGTTCTCCGGGTCCTTGAGAGCAAAGACGATGATCGGCATATGATTTTCCATAGAGAGTGATGTAGCTGTGCTGTCCATGACGGCAAGGTGCTGTTCAAGCACTTTGTCATAGGTGATGGTGTCATATTTTTTCGCCGCGGGGTCCTTGGCAGGATCGGCGGAATAGACACCGTCGATGTTCTTGGCAAGCAGGATCGCATCGGCATTGATCTCCACCGCACGCAGCGCTGCGCCCGTATCGGTCGAGAAGAAGGGATTGCCCGTGCCGCAGCCGAAAATAACGACTCTGCCCTTTTCCATGTGCCGGATGGCACGCGAGCGGATATAGGGTTCTGCGATCCGGTTCATCTCAATGGCCGTCTGCACCCGGACGGGTACGTCCTTTTGCTCTAAGATGTCCGCAATCGCCAATGCGTTGATGACCGTGGCAAGCATACCCATATGGTCTGCACGGGTACGCTCCATGCGGTCGCCGCCGTCCTTGACCCCACGCCAGAAATTGCCGCCGCCGACCACGATGCCGACCTGCACGCCCTCGGCCAAGCACTTTTTCAGCACATCACAGACATCGTTGATCACATCAAAGTCGAGCCCGCGGTGGGCATCGCCTGCAAGCGCCTCTCCGCTGATTTTCAGCAGTACGCGCTTGTACTTCGGTTCGTTCATGCCAAACCACCCCTTTTTCGTTTCTTCCCCTATTCTATAATAATTCTTGCCGCTTGACAACTGAAATTTCTCATTTTATGAAAATGTTTTCCGAACTTCACCAATTGCGTAATATTTAGATTGCGAAACGGTCGAAAATATAGTACAATGATTGGGTTATTTGGAACGATTCCGGAAAAGAAGGTAATTGTATGGCAGAAGAACACATTGAATCGAAAAACTTTATTGAATCCTTCGTAGAAGAAGATATTGCCAAGGGTGGTCAGTTTGAGGGCATGACAGTCCATACCCGTTTCCCGCCGGAGCCGAACGGCTATCTGCACATCGGCCACTGCAAGGCGCTTTGTATCGACTTCGGTACCGCTGAAAAGTTCGGCGGCATCTGCAACCTGCGTATGGACGACACCAACCCCGCAAAGGAAGACACTGAGTATGTCGAGGCCATTCAGGACGACATCCACTGGCTCGGCTTTGACTGGGGCGGCCGCTTCTTCTATGGCTCTGACTACTTTGAAAAAGACTATGAATACGCCGTAGAGCTCATCAAAAAGGGGCTGGCCTATGTGTGCCAGCTGACCCCGGAGGAATTCCGTGCCAACCGCGGCGAGATCGGTGTTCCCGCCGTCTCTCCCTACCGTGACCGTCCGATCGAGGAAAACCTTGACCTGTTCGAGCGGATGCGTAAGGGTGAATTCCCCGAAGGCTCCATGACCCTGCGTGCAAAAATCGACCTTGCCTCCGGCAACTTCAATATGCGTGACCCGGTCATCTACCGCATCCGCTACATTGAGCACCACCGTCAGGGCACCAAGTGGTGCATCTTCCCGATGTACGACTTCGCACATCCCATTCAGGACGCGCTGGAGCATATCACCCATTCGCTTTGCTCCCTGGAATATGAAGAACATCGTCCGCTGTATAACTGGGTCGTAGACAATGTCAGCGTCCCGTCCAAGCCCCGCCAGATCGAGTTCGCCCGCCTTGGCATCAATTACACCGTCATGTCCAAGCGTAAGCTCCGCAAGCTGGTCGAGGAAGGCTATGTCTGTGGATGGGACGACCCGAGAATGCCGACACTCTGCGGCCTGCGCCGCCGCGGCTACACCTCCCGCTCCATCCGCTCGTTTACCGACCGCATCGGCGTGGCAAAGGTTCCCTCCACGGTCGAGTATGCTTTCTTGGAGCACTGCCTGCGCGAGGATCTCAACGATACCGCAGAGCGCACGATGGCAGTTCTGCACCCCATCAAGCTGACGGTCACGAACTACCCCGAAGGCCAGTCCGAGGTCTTCACGGTTGAAAACAACCCCGTATGCCCCGAGCAGGGCAGCCACGAGATCACCTTCTCCCGTCACCTGTGGATCGAGGAAGAAGACTTCCTGGAAGAACCCATCCCCAAGTATAAGCGCCTGTACCCCGGCAATGAGGTTCGTCTCAAGGGTGCTTACCTTGCCACCTGCACCGGCTGCGTGAAGGACGAAAACGGAAATGTTGTGGAAGTGCTTTGTGAGTATGACCCCAACTCCAGAGGCGGCGATCCCGCCGATGGCCGCAAGGTCAAGGGAGCAACGATCCACTGGGTCGATGCTGAAAACTGCGCGGACGCAGAGGTTCGCCTGTACGACAACCTCTTCACCGATCCCGAACCCGACGGCCCCGACAAAGACTTCATCGACTACCTCAACCCCGAATCCCTCGTCACCCTGCAGGGCTGCAAGGTCGAGGCACGGCTCAAGGACGAAGCTGCTGCTTACGACAAAGAAGAGCACCGCACTGCAAAGAACGCGCCTGCCTATCAGTTCATGCGTGTCGGTTACTTCTGCTTCGACTGCCGCGACAGCCGTGAAGATCACCTCGTCTTCAATCGCAGTGTCAGCCTAAAGGATTCGTTCAAAGCATAATAAAATTTCAAAGACTACCTCACGAAAACACGTGAGGCAGTCTCAGACTGTCAATAAACCCCGAAACCGTCAAAATCAAGATATGGAACGGGGC
>JAKSPM010000028.1 GCA_024404825.1 Clostridia bacterium | reverse complement strand
GGAGGACTCCGGTGCATCCCACCGTTCCAGCCGAAATGGCTCCGGCAACGGAAGCTCCGGCTCCGGCAGTATCGGCTCCGGCAATGCTACCGGCTCCGGTATGGGTTGAACGCAAACAATCCGCAGACAAAACAGTCTGCGGATTGTTTGTTATGACTTATTGACCAAAGTCCACTTTGGGTGGACTTTGCGAACAGAATGTTCGCGAACGGCGCACACAGTGCGCCATTCGGTCAAACCGTCGTAGTTCTTTTGAACATTTCGGCATGATTTTCATGCTGAAATCACGAAAACTCCGTTTTCAACAGCGGCATTCGCCACTGTGTTTACGGAACTACGCAAATGTTTTCAGGCTTTCTGCCAGATTGGAGCTCGCATTGCCCTCGACCATCCGGTGAAGCTGCAAAAGGGAGCTTGCAACGGTTTCGGCATTTGCCGCACCGTGTCCCTTGACGATCAGCTTTTTCGCCCCTAAGAAGGTCGCACCGCCTCTGGAATTGAAGTCATAGGTCATAAAAAGCCGCTCGGACAGTGCGCGAAGGGCACCTGCCCTATCCGGACAGTCCTCGATCAATTCATCAATCAGGCGTTTTGCGTTCAGTCCGACATGCTCCGCATTTTTCAGAATCAGGTTGCCAGCATAGCCGTCGCAGACGACCACATCATACTCGCCCGTCGTCACGTCGCCGCCTTCGATATTGCCGACGAAGTTCAGCCCCAGTGCTTCGATCTCACCGTAAGCCTCCTTCAAGACCTGATTGCCCTTCCCCTTTTCGGTGCCGACGTTGAGAAGCGCCACGCGCGGGGCTTCGATCGACAGGTAGCTTCGGATGAAGCTGTCACCCATCACGGCAAAGCGCCGCAGGTCTTTTGCTGTGCAGTCCATATTGGCGCCGCAGTCCAAAAGCGCGACCAGATGCTCCTCATCCTCACAGGGCAGCACCGAGCATAGCACCGGGCATTTGAGACCTTCGATCAGGCCGAGGCAGAAGATGGAGCCGACCAGAAGCGCGCCCGTACTTCCGCAGGAGAACATTCCGTCGATGCCTTCCTCCTCCCGCAGGGCTTGAAAGGCCTTTGTCATAGAGGCGTCCTGCTTGCCGCGGAAAACCGCCGTAGGCGGGTCATAATTTGTGATCTCATCCTCGGCAGGGATAAAGCGCACGCGCTCAGAAGGCAATCCGGCAGCTTTGACGCACTGCGCATTTTTGCCGACCAGCACCACGGAAAAATCCACCTGTGCCATGGCTTTTTTCACGCCCTGCAAAATGACTTTCTCTCCGCGGTCTGCACCGCAAAGGTCAATAACATAAGTTCTCATGGTATCACTCCAACGCGAGAATGTAGCTGTAGACATCCTGGCCGCCGTTGAAGGCGCCCGCCTCCAGATAGCGATTCTTTTCCTGCAAAATACCGATCAGCGCCTCGGCCTCTTCTTCGGAGGCATCCTTGCCGAAGATGACAGTCGCGACCTCGCGCTCGTCCAAATCCTCGACCTGATCCAGCATTTTCCGCACGGCGGACATCCGGTCAGGGTCGCTTGATACGATTTTTCCGTCACAGATGCAGATGGTATCGTCCTTGTGGATCGCGATATTCATATACTGTGAGTCGCGGATGGCATACGTCACGGCACACGAGACTACGTGTCTTGCCGCCTGCTCCATCACGCTGATGATATCTTCGATATTGCCCTCGTCGGCATAGAACATCGACAGCGCCGCATAGCCCTGTGCAAGCGATTTGGTTTCCAGCACGCGTACATCCGCGCCCTCATAGGCCGCTGCCGCCTGCTTTGCCGCAAGCAGGATATTGCCGTTATTCGGCAGGACAATAATATGGTCAGCAGACAGCGCATCAAAGGCCTTGATGAAGTCCTCGGTAGAGGGGTTCATCGTCTGACCGCCCGAAACGATACGGTCTGCGCCCATCTCCTTAAATTGCTGTGCAAGTCCCTCGCCCGAAGCAACCGCAACCAATGCGACCGGCTTATGCTCCTTTGCCGCGGGAGCGTCCGGGCTCTTCTCCATCAGCTCATTATGCTGAACGGACATATTTTCCATCTTGAACGTGACAAACTCGCCGAACTGCTGGCAGTAGCCGACAACAAGTGCGGGCGTCATGGTATGTACATGGATCTTGACGATATCGCCGTCCTTGAGGGCTACAAGAGAGTTGCCGATTCGGGAGAGATAGTCGATCATCGGCTGCAGGTCGAATGTATTCGGATCGACCTTGCAGTTCTGAAGCTGCAAAATGAACTCGGTGCAATAGCCGAATTCCAGCACGCTGTCGGCATTGAACGAAGACTTATTTTCTGTCGGTACAGGCTGTGCCTGCTGCTCGACAAGCTCTAATATTTTGCCGTCAAGTGCCAACGCCATGCCCTCCATGATGTAGAGCAGCCCCTTTGCACCGCTGTCCACCACGCCCGCCTGTTTCAGCACGGGCAGCAGATCGGGGGTACGCAGGAGGGAGGCATGAAGCTCCACGATATAGTCGCGAAGCAGATCTTCCAGCGTGGAGTCGTCCGTCAGGCGGCTTTTCGCATATTCTCCCGCCTCGCGGCAAACGGTCAGGATGGTGCCTTCGACCGGATTGACTACAGCCTTATACGCCTGTGCAGTTCCTCGGCACAGTGCCGCTGAAAACTTGGCGGGGTCGGCAGTCGCAGAGCCTTCCAGCTCCAGGGCGACGCCCTTGAACAGCTGTGAAAGAATGACGCCGGAATTGCCGCGGGCGCTCATCAGCATCCCATGGGCAGCGCTGCCGGCAAAGCTGCCGAGATCTTCATTCTCGGGGGTGTTGACACCGCCGCGGATGGTCATCAGCATATTGAGGCCGGTGTCGCCGTCGGGCACCGGAAAGACATTCAGATCATTGATTTCCTGGCAATGTGCCTCCAGATTTGCCGCGCCGTTGCGGAGCATTTTCGAAAAGAGGAGGCCGGTCATGGTTTGATTGCTCATAGTTTCACTTCTTCTCGTAAGATGTTAGATGGTAATTTCCTTGCCCATGTAGTAGGCGATGATCGTGCCGGGGCCGACAGAGGCACCGATGATCGGGCCGATGTAGTTTATGTAGATATCCTTGCAGGGGATCTCCTTTTGGATGTGCTCCTTGATGAATTCCACATCCACCTCGCAGTCGGCGTGCGCCAGATAGATGGTCTGCTCCTCGGGCTGCTCGATAGTCTGCTTGATATAGTCAACGATCTCCAGCAGGGAGGTTCTTCTGCCCTTGACCTTTTTGATCGGCACATTCTGGCCCTTGGTATCACTGATCAGGATGGGCTTGACGCCGAAGATGTTGCCGAAGAATGCACTCGGTGCGGTCACGCGGCCGGCGCGCTTCAAATACTCCAGGCTCTCGACCGTGCCGACCTGATTGAAACGCTGTTTGTTGGTTTCAATGTAGTCCGCGATCTCGTCGATGGTCTTGCCCTCGTCACGCATCTGTGCGGCGCAGATGGCCATCATGCCCTCGCCGAGGCAGCTGTTTCTGGCATCGATGCAGATGATTTTTGCGTCCGGGTACTGCGTCTTGAGCTCGTCGCGCACCACAAAGCTCGTATTGACCGAGCCGGAAAGCGCGGAGCTGCATCCGATATAAAGAATGTCATTGCCGGCATCCAGTTCCTTTTTGAAGCCGTCCATAAAGGTCTCGACCGGCACCTGCGTTGTCATGACGCGCGTACCGTTGCGCATGACGTCATACAGCTCCTTCGGGCTGTAAAGATTCCAGTCCAGACTTGCCGGCTGTTCCTTGTCGTTGTAGGAAATATTCATGGCAAGATAGGAAATATTCCGGTTTTCACGGGTCTGCTTATCGAGGTCACAGCAGGAGTCAGTGAAGATGGCAAAGTTTCTCATTGTTTTTCTTTCCTTTCTTTTCGGCATCATTCGACCGAATTGGCTTGACATTGACTATTGTAGCATGTAAACTCTCTATTACAATAGTCAATAATCACCATTTGTCGCTTATTGTGCATTTTTTATCATTTGTTTAGAGGTAGCTTATGGAAAACGATCTCCGTGTTCTCAAAACCAAAAAGGCCATCCGCGAAGCCTTCATTGCGCTGGTTGAGGAAAAAGGCTACCGCCATGTGACGGTCAGCGATATCACAAAGCGTGCAACGATCAACCGCAACACCTTCTATCTGCACTATATGGATAAAGAGGATCTGATCTCCTCGCTGATGCAGGAAAGTGTTGCACGGCAGGGAGAAAAAATGAAAATTCTCACCTCTTCCGTGAACGTGCCGGATCTGACAGAGATCACCCAGGTGTTCCGCTCCGTTTTGAACATTATCTTTGAGGAAATCGAGTTTTATCGCATCTTACTGACGGACGAGAGCCTGCGCGGCAATATCAACCCCCTGCGCAAGCTCTGGAAGCAGAGCATCGTCCATGCCCTGCCCGAATCGTTCCATATTTCCCCGCTGGCACTGGAATTTGCCTGCACCGGGAGCTTTGGTGTGGTGGAGCAGTGGATCATCTATGACACGGCGCCGATCAACGATACGGCGAAGGTGCTCGCCGCGCTTCTGATCCGCTGCCTGCAGCCGCTGGAAGGGTAAGTAAAGATTTTACAGGCTCATTCCTTGTGTTCTCTTGCGTGAAGCGAAGTGAGGAAGCTTTTGCTCCAGGTTATCCGAAAAGATCCTTCGTCGTTGCTCGCCCCTACGGATGCGGTGATAAACAATCATTTACATATGCGAAAACCAAAACATAACCAAATTAAAACCAAAAAAGCGTGAATGTGATAGTGATAGTTACAGCGAAAATGACTGTGAACGTGATCTTTTCTTCCGCTTGCGCTCGGTGTTGCTGACGCAACAAACGCAATTCCGCTTTTTCACAACGCATAAATTATCCGTTTGACGGCACATCTGTCCTTGCGAAATTCGAGTATTTATGTTATAATGTATGCTTGAAATCATTTGTATTATTTTCGGGAGGCTATTATGGGAAATTCCCTGATTGATCTGTGGCAGCATCCCAAGCTGCTGCCCCGAATTTTATATGTTTTATGTGCGGCCCAGCCGGTGCTGGATGCGCTTTCCTTCTGGCAGGCAGAGTTTGGGTTCACTGTGATCTTTTATATCCGTGCGCTTCTGCTCGGCTTGATCGCCGTGGGCGGCTTCCTTCTTTCGGAAAAGAAATCCCGCTACTATATCCTGCTCGCCGTTTTGGTTCTGTTTTGGGCTGCGCACGCTTTCACCTGCCTGCAAAACGGCTATTTTGGCTGGATGGAGGACCTGTCCAATTATATTCGCGTAATAGGGCTTCCTATCACCACATTTGCCCTGATCTCCTGCCTGAAGGCGCAGTCAGACTGCTACAATGCGCTGATGCGCGGTCTGTTCTATGCGTTCTGCATGATTTTGATCCTGCAGGTGCTTGCTCTCATCACCGAAACAGAGCCTTACACCTATTCCAACAAGTCCATCGGCCTGCGCGGCTGGAGCTTTTGGCCGAACGCCCAAAGCGCGATTCTTTCTGCGCTGGCACCCATGGCGATCTGCTATGCCCTGCGCAAGTGGCTCAAAAAAAGCTGGCCGGTCATGCTTGTTTCTCTGGTCGCGCTCGGGATGCTCTTTTTGCACGGCACCCGCCTTGCCTACGGCTGCCTGCTGATGACCTCCATCGGCCTTGCCATCACCATTCTGATCCGCAAGCTGCCGAAAAAATACTTTGTTGTTTTTCTTTTGCTGACGGTTGTTTTTGCCGCCCTTTTCCCGGTTTCTCCGATGCTGCGCAATCAGAAAAAGGTCGCGGAAAATGCAGCGGCAAAGCAGCAGCTGTTCCTCGACCTCGTTGAAATCGGCGAGCAGCAGGCCACGAAAAAGCAGGCACAGGATGAGAGCTATACTGTCAGCGATTTTCAGCTTGACCGTCTGGAGCCCGCCTACAGCTATTATCTGCCCGGTCTGGTCGACCGTTTCGGTATGGAATGCGTCGCCAAGGCCTACAACAATTCTGAGGATATCAACGTGATCGCCAATGAGCGCACCTGGAAGCTGACCTACTGCAAGCTGTTGATGGCATCCTCCTCGACAAGGCTTTCCCGCCTCTTCGGCCTCAATGTCAGCGACATGGTCAGTCACGGTCTGAGCCATGACTGCGAAAACGATTTCCATGCGATCTACTATCTGTACGGCTATTTCGGGCTGCTGCTGATGGTCCTGTTCCTCGGCTACTTTATCTTTACCATCTGCAAGGCAATGATCAAGGCTCCGAAACAGACCTTCAGCTGGAAGACCGCCTGCATCGGCATTGCCTTCCTGAGTCTGCTTGCACATGCCTTTTTCACCTGCGGCGTGCTTCGCAGATCGAACACGCTGTTCTATCTTGCCGCCATACTCGCGCTGATCTACTATGCGCTCAAGGAGGACAGTGAAAGCGCCTCCCGGCTCAAACGGAAGCTCGGCGACACGGAGGGAAAACACCGTGGACAGTAAGAAAAAAACACTTTTTAAGAATACCCTGATGCTCTACATCCTCCAGGGCTCGGCGATGCTGCTGTCTCTGGTTGCCGTTCCCTATGAGTCCAGGATCCTCACCGATGAACACTACGGTCTGATCGGTGTGGCAACGGCGATCATGGTCTATTTTCAGCTCGTTGTCGACTTCGGCTTCCTGCTTTCCGCCACCGAAGATGTCTCCATAAATCGCAAGGATACGCCCTACCTTTGCAGGCTGCTGACAAGCGTCTCCATCTGCAAGCTGATCTTATCGGCGGTCTCGTTCGGCATTCTCGCTTTGCTCTGCACCCTCATCCCCGCATGGCGCGAAAAATGGCTGCTGCTTTTGCTGTTCTTTATCTCCACGGTATTTACCTCCTTCATGCCCGACTATATGTACCGCGGAATCGAAAAAATGACGGCCATTGCCATCCGCACCGTCATTATCCGTGCATTTTTCACCGGCATGATCTTCCTGCTGCTGAAGACCCCGGAGGACATCTATTACATTCCGATCCTCAACATCATCGGCAACGGCCTTGCCATGGCGGCAGCCTACATAGACCTCGGAAAGCGTTTTCAGATCCGTCTGTGCCGCATTTCTGCAAAGGATGTCCGGCATAGTTTCAAACGTTCTTCCGTCTTTTTCGCCTCCCGCTTTGCCACCACCTTTTACACTGCGCTCAACACCGTCATCCTCGATATCATCACGGCAGGCGGTGTCGACACAAGCTTATATTCCTCTGCCGACAAGCTGATCACCACCGGTAAAAATGTTATGACGCCTGTGTCCGACAGTCTCTACCCCTACATGACGAAGCACAAGGATTTCAAGCTTGTCAAGCGTGTGCTTTTGATCATCATGCCGATCATCATTCTGTTCTGCACCGGCTGCTTCATTTGGGCAGACGAGCTGTGTCTTCTCATTTTCGGCAAGGGCTTCGACAAGGCAGGCAATATTCTTCGTGCCATGCTCCCGGTCGGCATTGTGATTTTACCGAGCTACCTTTGCGGCTTCCCGATGCTGACGGCCATGGGTCTGAGCAAATATGCCAATCTTTCCGTGATCTTTGGAACGGCAATCCACCTAATCAACCTTGCCGTTCTGTATTTTACGGGGAACATCAACATGATTTCTCTCGGTGTGCTGCTCTCGATCGCAGAAACCGCGATTCTCATATTCCGTGTCATCGTCATTTATAGGCACCGTGACAGGCTTCGCACCGCACCGGAAACGGAGGCCGCCGAATGAGTATTCTGAACAAGATCGCCTCCGCTGCTGCATGGGGCTTGTCCGGCTTGTTGCCGATCAAAAAGAATAAAATCGTCTTTTGCAGCTTTTACGGCAAGGGCTATTCCGACCACTGCAAGGCCATCACCGAGGTTCTGCTGAAAAGCGAAAAAAAGCTCGATATCGTCTGGCTCGTCAGACCCGGCGAGGAGGCCTCGCTTCCTGCGGGCGTGCGTGCCGTCAACTACAACTCAACGCGCCGCATCCGCGAGCTTTGCACCGCAAAGTGCTGGGTGGACAACTGCCGGAAGGGTGCCCTGCGCAAGCGGAAGAAGCAATACTATATGCAGGTGTGGCACGGGCTGGCGCTCAAGCGGATCGAAAAGGACGCCGCGACGAAGCTCGATGATGACTACACGCCCTATGCCGTCCGCGACTCCGAGCAGATCGACGTTATCATCTCCAACTGCACCCACATGACGAAGGTCTATCAGAGCTCGTTCTGGTATGACGGGCAGGTAGCGGAGTTCGGTTCGCCGCGCAACGACATTCTTTTCACGCCCGCAGCGCCCATCCGCGAAAAGGTGCACGCCGCCTTTTCCCTGCCGCAGGATCGGAAGCTCGTGCTCTATGGTCCGACCTTCCGTGCAGACCATTCCATTGATGCCTACAAGCTCGACACCAAGCTGCTCCGGCAGGCACTTTCCGAGCGATTCGGCGGCGAGTGGACGGTGCTTGTTCGGATGCACCCGGCAGTCGAGGCGCTTTCCGAGCAGGTTTTTGCCTATGACGGCGAAACCGTCTGCAACGCGACCCCCTACCCCGATATTATGGAGCTTCTGGCGGCAAGTGACTGCACCATCACGGACTATTCATCCCTGATGTTCGACTTTGCACTCACCGAGCGTCCCTGCTTCCAGTTTGCGACCGACCTGCAGGCCTATATGGCAGACCGCAACTTCTATTTCCCGCTGACGGAACTTCCCTTCCCGCGGGCAGAAAGCAATGAAGCCCTGGCCGAAAATATCCGCAGCTTCCGCGAAGAAGACCGAAAGCTTTCCTGGGAACGCTTTAACCGCGATTTCGGATTAAAGGAGGACGGCAAGGCCGCCGAACGCTGTGCTGCACTGCTGCTAAAGCAGCTCTGTGACTAATTTAACTGCATTTTTCCCCTGTTTTGAGGTGACATTTTGAAGCTTACACAATTAAGACAATCCCAAAAGCTGCGTAACGCACTTCCGCGCATTATGATGCTCCTGATCTGCCTTCAGCCGCTGCTCGACATCATTTCCTACTGGCAGACGGAGCTGGAGATCTCTATCTCCCTGTCCTTTGCCCCGCGTGCGATCATCTTCGCCATTTTGTTCCTCGGCGGTCTGATTCTCTCGGAGCGCAAGCGTGTCTACTATCTCATGGTTGCTGTCATCGCGGCATTCTGGGCGTGCCACATCGCAGTATGTCTGCAAAACGGCATGACCTTCTCCTCCATGATCCACGACACCACCTATTTCATCAGCGTTTTGCAGCTTCCCATAACGGCTGTGTGCATGATTACCTGTCTGAAGCTGACCGGCGAGGAAGGGCTTGACGCCCTGATGGAGGGCATTTTCTACTCCATGGCGATTCTGATGCTCTCGTTCGTCATCAGTGTTGTGACCGGCACCGAGCCCCACACCTATCCCGACCGCGAGGTCGGCATCTGCGGCTACTGCTTCTGGCCGAATGCGCAAAGTGCCATTCTGAGCATGAGCGCCCCGATCTGCATTGCCTATGTGGTGCGCAAGTACAAGGAAAAAAAGCTTCTTTGCTTTGCCGTGATCGTGCTGTCTTTGACGGTTCTCTACCTCCATGCGACCCGGCTTTCCTATATGTGCCTCGTCATGGCCGGCGTCGGCATGGCGCTGACGCTGCTGATTACAAAGCAGCCAAAACGCTACCTGATCGCCGTGGGTCTTGTCACCGCGCTCTTCCTCGGCATGATTACGCTGTCCCCGATGCTGGCCAACCGTAACTCTGTCAAGGAGGTCACGGAAAAGAAGGCTGATGTCTCGGAGCGTCTGATCGACCTCGGCAAGCTGCAAATTGAAAACGGCTATTCCAAGGTTCTCATCGACGCCAATGCCATTGAGCAGAAGACCGGTATGCAAGCCTTTGCCCTTTCTAAGCCGCTCACGCAAAGCACCTTCTTTGACGTGGAGCCTCTCAATGAAGAGCAGCTGGAAGAGAGAATCGAGGAGCTTCACAAGCCTAAAAAGGATAAGGATAAGGATACGGATAAGGACAAGAAGCCGCTTACGGAAAAAGAACTCCGGGCACAGAACGAGCTGTTGAAAAAGTACGGCTCCTATGTTGCCTATGTGCAGACACTGGAGCTCGTGACCAGCTCTGACAAGCTCTACAACTTCTATCCCTTTGAAACCGCGCGCGTGGTCGATCTGATCTGCTCAGCGACCCGTATCTACGAGCGCTACACCGGCATCGAGGAATATACCGGTTGGCAGAACGCAGGCGACAACTGGTTTGATGTTTTCCTGAACCGTTCCAAGGTCTACGGCTATGACGGCAAAACGATCTATCAGGACAACCCCTGGTCGGTCTGCACCCGCGCACAGGCCGCCGAAATCCTCTCCCGTTCGCTTCCCGCCAAAGAATTCCCGCAGGTAGTGGATGCTGACAGCGTTCCCGGCATGAAAAAAACTGCACCTTATTACGATGCAGTGCTCACGCTTTACCGCGCGGGTATCTTCCTTGACCTGGACGACGGTGAAAGCTTCCGTCCCAATGGCAAGATCGACCGTCTGACCTATTGCATGTGGGCGGCCGCTACAGTCAACCCCGAATTCCGCCGCTGTGACGAAGGCTACAGCATTACGCTTCCCGAGAAGCTGCCGCAGGTAGACGCTGCCGCGCTTGATCCTGCACTCAAATCCGATGCAGAGCTTTATCCGTACTATAACTACTTCATCAACGGCGTGGTCGATCGCTTCGGCATCCGTACCACTGCCGAAGAATACCAGCGCACTGAGGACATTAACGAGGTCGCAGATGAGCGTGCATGGAAGCTCCATTACTGCTACATTCTGATGGATCAGTCCACCCCCGCCTCCCGCTGGTTCGGCTTAGAGGCAGACCGTTTGCTCCATAAGGGCTACAGCTTCGATGTGGAAAACGACATCCACGCGATCTTCCTGCGCTTCGGCTGGGTCGGCATGATTTTGATGCTTGCCTTCCTGCTCTACTTTGCATGGATCATCCTCAAAGCCCTGTTGTGCAATTTCAAGCAGGTCTTTACCTTAGAGGCCGGCGCCATCGGCATTGCCATTGTTGCCTGCCTTGCGCACGCCTACTTTACCTGCGGTGTTCTGCGGCGTGCCAACTCTCTGTATTACTTCGGCGTACTGCTTGCCTGTGCCTACTACCTTGTGAAGCTCAAGCAGTATCCGCCGCTTCCCGAAGACGACGGCAAGACCAAACGCCGCCTGTTCCGTCGGGAAAAGCCACAAAAAGCGAACGTGGGAAAGGAAACAACATGAAACGAGTAATTACCTACGGCACCTTCGATCTTCTGCATTACGGCCATATCAATCTCCTGCGCCGGGCAAAGGCTTTGGGAGACTATCTGATCGTGGCGCTGTCCACCGATGAGTTCAACTGGAACTCCAAGGGGAAAAAGAGCTATTTTTCCTATGAAGAGCGCAAGGCAATGCTTGAGGCCATCCGCTATGTGGATATGGTCATTCCCGAGGTTGCCTGGGATCAGAAGGCCACGGATGTTGAAAAATACGATGTGGATATTTTCACAATGGGTGACGACTGGGAGGGAAAATTCGACTTTTTGAAATCGCAGTGCGAAGTCGTCTATCTGCCCCGCACGCCGGAGATCTCCAGCAGTCAGATCAAGCAGGATCTTGCAAAAAAATAAAAAAACAAAGTCATTCCGGTTTGGAATGACTTTGTTTTCTCTTAAACACTTACGTTTCTTCCTGCGGGATCTTTTCCGCGCTCAGAAAGACGATAACTGCACCGAGCAGCGCCATTGCTGCGGAGATCAGCACCATTGTCTGTGCACCGAGATATTCGCAGATCACGCCGCCCGTGGACATGGCAAACAGAGAGCCGATGGTCGTGGTAGAGCCGAGATAAGCCTGTGCCCGAACTGCCTCGCCCTCGCCCGCCACCTTCCCCGCATAGTAGACGGAGCTGATGGAGAACACCGCAAAGCCTGCAAGCTGCAGCACCTGCGCCGCATAAACCCAATAGGCTGTCGGTGCAAGATAGATCAGGATGCACTTTGCAGCAAAGAACACACAGGAGATACGCAGCCATCTATCGCAGCGGGCAAGCTTCAACAGCCACGCGAAGGCGAGCATGGCGGGAATCTCCAAAATTGCGCCGATGGAATTGGCCGTGCCCTGCGCAATGTGGGCATCCGCGCCTGCATTTTTTGCTTTCATAATCTGCAGCATGAAGTTGCAAAGCAGATTGTGGTTGCACAGCAGCAGCGTGCAGCCGACCAAAAACAGCGCAAAGCGTTTGTTTTTTGCGAGGAAATTGCCCGTCGGCCGTTTTTGCTCCTTCTGCGGATCGTTTGTCCGTTCCCGTTCGCCGAAGAAATGGAACAGGAGCACTGACAGGCCGAACAGTGCAATCACGATCGCACCGAGGATTTCCACGCGGTAGCGATCTTCATTCAGGATCACTCTGCCTGCCCCCAATGAAAGCAGACTGAACATCAATGAGCCGCAGCCGCGTGCAAAGCCGTAATTGATCTCGGCACCGTTTTCGATAGAGTCCATCCCGATGGAATTTCCGAGCGCGGGAAGTGTCTGCAGCAGGATGCAGGTCAAGCCGTAGCCGGCAATTGCGATGGGCTGTACCCGCCAGGCAAACATCATTCCGCAGCCGACCAGCATCAATAGCGTGATACCGATCAGGATTTTCCAGAGCTTATGTTCCGGATTCCGGGCGACCTTTTCACTCAGGAAAAGCTGCACGGCAATGGAAATTGCAGTCGATACACCGAGAACGATACTGATTTGCGCATTATTCAGGCCGTTTGCAAGCAGATAGTTGCTTGCAAAGCTCATAACAATGGCATAAATTCCCCAAAGAAACGCCTGCAAAGAAGCATAAGTCAGTGTTGCGCGGTATTTTTTCACAACTTCGCCCCCTTTGACTTATTGACCAAAGTCCACATTTGATAGGATTTTTATCCATTATATCAATTTTGTATAAGATTCGCAACACTTGCAACAATTTTGGCCTTTCATTCGTTTTCATGGCAGAGGAGGTGTGCCTTTGAGACAAGACATCAAGGAAATCTATCTGCGGCATTGGAAAACCGTTTGGAATATCTGTTACCCCTATTTTATGAATCCGGCTGACACCGAGGATGCCGTGCAGGAAACCTTCGTGCGTCTGGCCTTGTGCGAAAAGACGTTCTCCGATGAGGATCACGAAAAAGCCTTTTTGATCGTCACGGCAAGAAATGTTTGCAGGGATGAGCTGAAATCGGCACGGCGGAAGAATCTCCCGCTGGAAACCGCCGAGGCAGTCCCCTCCCCGCAGTCCGGCACTGATGATACGCTTCGCGCCATCCGCACCCTGCCCGACCGGCTTTCGACTGCCTTGTATCTTTATTATTACGAAGGATATTCCACGGCAAGCATCGCCCGGATGCTGAACAAAAAGGAGTCCACCGTCCGAAGCGACCTTCGGCGCGGCAGGCTCAAGCTCAGAACGTTTTTGGAGGAAACCGAATGATAAAGGATCAGATTATTACCGCATATGATGCGATTTGCCCGGAGCAGGCGGCCTGCGATTCCATTTGGGAGGCTGTGCAGAAAAAGGCCGCGGCTGCGCCGCCGAAAAAGAAAACACATCCCGTGCGCACGCTCGTGCTGATTGCCGCCTGCGTGGCCTGTCTTGCACTGCTCGGCACGGCCGGCTACGGCGTATATCAGCGCTGGCACCTGCCGGAGCCGGAGACTTATTCTTTTAACGGAAACGGCGCATGGGACATCCATGAAACCGCTGAACTGACGATGGAAACTATCCCGGATTCGGATACCACCGAGCCCTTGAGTGATGAATACTTTGCCGCACGCGCCAAGGAAATTTTGCAGCTTATCGGGCAGGACAGCCGCGTAAGCTCAAATATCCGCATCACGCGGCAGGAACACCTGACATGGGCACGGGAAGAAGTCGAGGTCACATTTACAGACCCGGAGCTTACGCCTGTAAGCGTTACCTTTGACGCTGAGGACGGGACGCTGCTGAGCCTATCGGGCTTTGAATGGGCACCGGAAAGTGCTGCCCCCTGTCAGACAAAGCAGGAGGCGGAAGCGCTCGCTACAAAATATTATGAAATGCTCCCCGTGCCGCAGGGCTATGTTCTGTGCTCGTGCACGGAATTCGACGAGGCCTATTGGTCGTTCGATTTCTGCCGGGATGTCGGCGGCGGGATCTACAGCTATTATGAAGACGTCCGCATTGCCATTGACCCTCAGCTCGGCACCCTGAACGGCTGCGTGGTGTTCCATGTGCCGCTGTTGGATGACCATGCTCCCTCCGACAAGCCCCTGAGCCAGGCACAGGCACAACAAATCGCAGAGCAGGCCCTGAATTTGGAGCGCTACACGCTCAAGAGCGCCGAGGTCACGGTCGTGCTGCCGAACTGGTTGTTCACAGACAAATTCCCTGCAGAAGGAGAAACGCGCGCAAGTAAGGTCACAAGGCTCGGCTGGTCGCTCGTCTATGAGGACCTTTCAAGTGAGTTTGCCGACGTAGTGTGGATCAACATTGACTACTACACAGGCGAAGTCCTCGGCGGAGATATGACAGCCTGACGCATTTAAGGTTACTGTTCCTTGGTCGGTAAACAGAAATTTAGCGTTCTTTTGAGCCGTAGGGCGCGATCCACAAGGGAGGCC
>JAKSPM010000027.1 GCA_024404825.1 Clostridia bacterium | reverse complement strand
GTTCGATATTTGCTTCACACTCGATATATCTTCGATTTGATATGTGCTTCGCGCAAGCGGCCGGATGAGGGCATCCGGCCCTACGATTCGTGCGCAAAACATAATTTTTACGCCGCAGGACAAACCGTCCTGCGGCGTATTGTTATTTCTGCTATTTACTTCGACAACCGCTCGATGCCGTCGCGGATTCTTCGCAGGGATTCTTCCTTGCCTAAAATTTCACACAGCTCGGTCGCACCGCCGGGGGTGGACTGCTTGCCGGAGACGGCGACACGCAACGGCCAAAGAATGATGGAATTCTTGACTTCCATCTTTTCAGCCAGTGCAACGAGGGCTTCATAAAGGCCTGCGTTGCTCCAGTCCTCCTGTGCTTCCAAAACGGGCAGGATCGCCTGCAGGGAGGAAAGAGAATTTTCCGGGTTGGTCTTGGACTTCTTGTGTGTGTAAAGCTCCAGATCATAATCGGGGAGCGCATCGAGGAAGTCCACACGCTCGGGCAGGTCGGTCAGGATCTCACAACGGGACTGCACAAGCGCGGCAACGGCGCGCAGATCAATCGCGGGATTGTGAATTGCCTGTTCCAGATACGGCTTTGCCTTCTCAAAGAATTCCTCGGGCGAAAGCTTCTTGATGTATTCGGCGTTCATCCAGCGCAGCTTGACGATGTCAAAGACAGCAGGGGACTTGGAAATACCTGCAATATCAAAGGCCTTCACAAGCTCATCGAGCGTAAAGAATTCCTGTTCTGCAAGCTCGCCTCTGGGAGACCAGCCGAGCAGTGCCACATAGTTGATAACAGCGTCGGTCAGATAGCCCTGCGCGATCAGGTCTTCATAGCTCGGGTCGCCGTGACGCTTGGACATTTTGTTCTGCGCGTCACGCATAACGGGGCTGCAATGCACATAGGTCGGCACATCCCAGCCAAAGCTCTGATACAGCAGATTGTATTTCGGGGCGGAGGAAAGATACTCGCTGCCGCGTACGACATGGGTAATGCCCATCAGATGGTCATCCACGACGTTTGCAAAGTTGTAGGTGGGAAGACCGTCGGACTTCAAGAGCACCTGATCCTCCAGCTCCTTGTTTTCCACCGTGATGTCACCGAAGGAGGCATCGTGGAAGGTCGTGGTTCCCTCCTGCGGGATGCGCTGACGGATGACATAGGGAAGACCTTCGGCAATCTTTGCATCAGCCTCTTCTTTCGAAAGGGAAGAGCAGGGGCAGACGTGCTTTTTAATTTGCTTGGGCTCGTCCGTTTCCTCTTCTTCGGCCTTTTGGCAGAAGCAGTAGTAAGCGCCGCCCTTTTCAACTAACAGCTTTGCATACTTGCCGAACAGGTCACGCCGCTGCGATTGGATATAAGGGCCGACGGGGCCGCCGACATCGGGACCTTCATCGTGCGTCAGGTGACATTCGGTCATCGTCTTGTAAATGACATCGACCGCACCCTCGACCAGTCTGCCCTGGTCGGTATCCTCAATGCGGAGAATGAACTTGCCGCCGTTGCTTCTTGCGATCAGCCAGGTATAAAGTGCCGTGCGCAGATTGCCGACGTGCATATAACCCGTGGGGCTGGGGGCGAATCTTGTACGTACCTCACCCTTGGGGATCCTTGCTTCCATATCTTCAAAAAAACCCATAATCAGAGCCTCCTTTGATTTCTGCGAATATTTTACAGTTTTCTATGTCGATCTGTCAATGCTTTCTTGAAATATTCAGCGCTTTGTGATAAGATGTATCCATACAAGTATGTATTTTGGCAAATATGTGTTTTTGCCGCGAAAGGAAACCTGACTCATGGAAGAAGTACAGAAAAAAAGAATGTTATCCGGCATCAAGCCCTCCGGTGATCTGACCCTCGGCTCCTATCTCGGGGCCATCCGCAACTGGAAGGATCGCAGTGATGAGTTTGAATGTTTTTATTTTCTTGCCGATATGCACACGATCACCGTTCGCCAAAATCCGGCAGACCTGCGCCGCCGCACCTTAGAGCAGCTTGCGCAGTATATCGCCTGCGGTCTTGACCCGGAGAAGAATGTGCTGTTCGTGCAGAGCCATGTCCACCAGCATGCCGAGCTCGGTTGGGTGTTGAACTGCTATTCCATGTTCGGCGAGCTTAGCCGCATGACTCAGTTTAAGGACAAGAGTGCCAAGAACGCCGACAACATCAACGGCGGCCTGTTTACCTATCCCGCCCTCATGGCGGCTGACATTCTGCTGTATCAGGCAGACTTCGTCCCCGTCGGCGAGGATCAGAAGCAGCATGTCGAGCTGACTCGCGATATTGCCAAGCGCTTCAACGGCATTTACGGCGATGTGTTCAAGATCCCCGAACCTTATATCCCCAAGGTCGGCGCAAGGATCATGTCGCTTGCCAATCCCGAGGCAAAAATGTCCAAATCCGAGGATGAAGATCCCGGCCGTGTTACCCTGATGGATAAGCCCGAGGATATCATGCGCCTGTTCAAGCGTGCCGTTACCGACTGCGATACCTGCGTCCGCTACGACACCGAAAACAAAAAGGGTGTCTCTAACCTCATGACCATCTACTCTGCCGCCACCGGAAAGACCTTCCCGGAGATCGAAGCGGAGTTTGCAGGCCGCGGCTACGGCGATTTCAAAAAGGCCGTCGGCGAATCCGTTGTTGAGCTGCTTCGCCCCATCCGCGAGGAGGCAACGAGGCTCCTTGCCGACAAGGCATATCTGCAGAAGGTACTCACCGAGGGTGCCGAAAAAGCATCCTGGGTCGCAGAAAAAACCCTGCGAAAGGTATATAAAAAGATCGGGTTTATCGCCAAGTAACAGGCGTTCTGTTTCCACCATACTGCGCAAAACGCCTTGGAAATACACAAAGTATTCCCCTGCGGCGTTTTGCTTGTCTGACGAAAACATCTCCGCCTGTTAAAATAAAAGAATGGCGTTCTGTTTCCGTGATACTGCGCAAAACGCCTTGGAAATACACAAAGTATTCCCCTGCGGCAGTTTGTTTATCTGACGAGAACATCTCTGCCTGTTACAATAAAACAATGGCGTTCTGTTTCCGCTTGTTAAAGCAAAACAGTGGCGTTCTGTTTCCGCTTTGTAAAGCAAAAAAGAAAGGCGTTCTGTTTCAGCCATACTGCGCAAAACACGAACAGCCCGGTGTCATCCTGAGGGAGCTTGCGACCGAAGGATCTTTTCGAACAGCTTGCGACAAAAGATTCTTCATTCCGCTTTGCTTCATTCAGAATGACAAGGCAGGGGTGTTCCCCTCGTGTGCGCTCGAATATTCTTAACAACCCCGAACACAGACAGACCGGGAGGATCATCCCATGAATCAAACAATCACAACAAAAGATTATCTCTTTGTCGGCCTGGCGTTGCTGATTGCCGCGGTAGTTGCCGCAATTATGACGCCCCTGGTGAAGAAATTTGCCTTCCTGGTCGGCGCGGTCGATGTCCCGAAGGATCAGCGACGGATGCACCATAAGCCGATCCCGCGTCTCGGCGGGCTGGCAATTTTCATTGCCTTTTCCGTCAGCGTATTGATTCTACACAGTGTTTATGACAAAATGGTTGTAGAATGGCCCTATATCGGCATTGCGATCGGCGGTGCAATAATTGTGCTCCTGGGGATTATTGATGATATCAAAGCCCTGCCTGCGATCCCGAAATTTTTTGTGCAGCTGCTTGCAGCAGGCGTTGCCGCCTATTTCGGCTGCCGCATCATCCGCATTTCAAATCCGATCATCAGCTCCAGCGCAACCTATTTGGAGCTGCCGAAATGGCTTTCCTTTGTCGGCTCCGTCGTTTGGATCGTCGCTATTACAAACGCTGTCAACTTTATTGACGGCTTGGACGGTCTTGCATCCGGTATCTCCGCGATCTCCGCAGGCTCTTTGATGGTGATTGCTGCCCTGACGGGCAACATTCCCGTCGCTATCATTATGGCGGCGATCATGGGCGGCTGCCTCGGCTTTCTGCCTTATAACTTCAACCCGGCCAAGATTTTCATGGGCGATACCGGCGCGACATTTTTGGGCTTCATTCTTGCGACGATGTCCATTCAGGGCATGTTTAAGCTCTACGCATTTGTATCCTTTGCCGTTCCGGTCCTGATTCTCGGTGTGCCGATTTTCGATATCTGTTTTGCCTTCCTGCGCCGTGTGGCGAAGGGACAAAATCCGATGACAGCCGATCGCGGCCATATCCATCACCGCCTGATCGACATCGGCTTTTCTCAGAAACAGGCGGTCGCCATTGCCTATATGATGACGGCAATCCTCGGCCTGACGGCGATCGTTCTGACGCTTGACGGCGAAATGCAGGCACTGCTTCTGATTGCTGCCTTTGTTCTGGCGGGTGCCGTCGGCATCATCATTATCATGCGCAGCAATTTTGAAAACGAGACTCCGCAGGAGAAGAAAGATGACAAAAAAGATTAAAATCATGTCCGTGTTCGGCACTCGGCCGGAGGCGATCAAAATGGCACCTCTGGTCAAGGAGCTGGCCGCACGGGAAGAATTTGAGAGCATTTGCTGCCTTACCGGTCAGCACCGGGAAATGCTTGACTCCGTTATGGAGATTTTCAAGCTCTCCGGAGATTATGACCTCAATATCATGCAGAAGCAGCAGACCCTGTCCTCTATCACCACGCGCACGCTTTTGGGCATGGACGAGGTGATCGAGCAGGCCAAGCCCGATATGATCCTGGTGCATGGCGACACCTCCACGACCTTCGCAGGTGCGCTTGCCGCGTTCTATCATAAGATCCCGGTTGGCCATGTGGAGGCGGGGCTTCGCACCTATGACAAATATTCTCCGTTCCCGGAGGAAATGAACCGCACCCTTGTCAGCGACATTGCGGCGCTGCATTTCAGCCCCACAAAGGCCAACAGCGAAAACCTGCGCCGTGAGAGCGTGCAGGGGGAGGGCTTCATTACCGGCAATACCGTCATTGATGCGATGAAATATACCGTTCGTGACGGCTTTACCTTCCAGACGGCAAAGCTGAATGAGCTGGATTATGTAAACCGTCGCTTGATCGTTGTGACCTGCCACCGACGTGAAAACTACGGCGAGCCGATGGAAAATATCATGCAGGCCATCCGCACCGTTGCCGAGCAGCACCCCGATGTTGACATCGTCTACCCGGTGCATTTAAGCCCGGTCGTCCGCGAATGTGCGTCGAGAAATCTCTCCGGCGTTGAAAATATCCACCTGATCGACCCCCTGGATGTTGAGGAAATGCACAACCTGATGGCACGCAGCTACCTTGTAATGACCGACTCCGGAGGCTTGCAGGAGGAGGCACCCGCCATGGGCAAGCCTGTTCTCGTGCTGCGTCGCGAAACCGAGCGTCCCGAGGCAGTCGAAGCCGGAACGGTCAAGCTTGCAGGCGTGGAAAGGGAAACGATCCTCCGCTTGGCAAATGAGCTTTTAGACGATCCCGCGGAATATGCCCGCATGGCAAAGGCCGTCAACCCCTACGGTGACGGTAATGCCTGCCGAAGGATCGCCGACGCGATTGCATGGTATTTCGGAAAAACGGCCGAACGTCCCTGCGATTTCAATCCCTGAATAGAGAAACACCCGATGAAATTTCATCGGGTGTTTTTGTGTGGCGGTTACTTTGTCGGAGTCGGTTCCTTTTCTTTGCGGGCAAACAGGCTTTTGATCTTGCGCAATACGGGGCGGATGAAGCAAAGCGTGATGCACACATACGCCAGAGCGGCATAGTGGACGATGTAAACCAGCCAGCCGTGATCTTTGTTGAGGTAGGGGAGACCTTCCACAGGCGGCGCCACAACATACATAAAGTTGATGGGGTGCTCGTAGTCGTTGATCCAGCCGTTGAGATATACGGCAACGAAAAACGCCGCAAACAGCATCAGACAGGCCGAAATGTAATCGCGGAATTCAAGCGAGATCTCGTTTGTGAGATAGAGATAAATTGCGAAAACGACGATGGACGTGTGGAAAAGGAAATACTGCACGGTGATGATCGGAACTGAGAGCGAGGAGGAGGTCGGGATCATCAGTGCCGCGAAGCCTCCGATCAGGCAGGTCGGCAGCATAAAGGAATAAAGCGCTTTTTTGACACGCTCGCTTTTTGAGAGCACCAGCACGACCATGAACAGCAGCTGAATAGAGCAAAGATGGAACGGCAGGTCTGTTTTCGGCAGATAACCGCCGTATTCTTCCTCGTTCATAACGATATAGGTGCAGATTTTGATCGTTTCGGAAATCACGCCGATGGCAAGCAAAATCTTTGTTACCATATCGAGCGGCGGCCTCTTTTTGGCAAGCAGAATAAGAGCGCACGCAGCGTATACCGCACAGATCGCCAGAATGATGAGATGTTTCGGTTCGAACATAGCCTTCACCACATTTCGTCTTATTTGCAAAAAAGAATCGGGTTTAGTTCAGCTCGGAAATGCCGTCGATCCGCAAATCGAATGCTGCGCCGGAAGAGAAATACCGCTCGTGGAAGTATCCGTCAAAGATCGCTTCATCGGTATCCCGGATGCCGTCTGCGTCGGAGTCGGTGACAAACGCGGATTCTATGGCTTTCCCTTTGACGGTGAATTTGGAGATCGCAAATACATGGATCGTTTCATCCTTGAGCTTGGCGATCGTTTCTGCGGCGGCCTCCTGTGAGCCCTCTGCGCAGGCATCGCCCCGGGCAGAGAGATCAACTGCATCCTCCGCAAAGCCGCCGATCCAGTCGGCATCGAGCTGCCCGTTACCGAGCAGTGCGTTCAGAATGTAGGTGTAACAGCTTTCCCAGTCGTTCATGGCAGAGACGAGGAAGGCGTCAGGTGCAGAAGCCGGCTGACTGTAATTCCCGCCGACACAATAGACGCACATTCCTGCATCCAAGGCCTGCTGACAGGCTTCCGCAGGGGCATCGGAATCGGTATGCTGGCCGAGGATGACACAGCCGCGCTCAATGAGGGACATCGCGGCTTCATATTCCTGCTCCGGGTCGTTTCTCGCGTTGGTGTATTGTACGAACATGGCCGCGTCTTTTTTCACCGAGCGGATCCCGAGATAAAAGGCGGTATAGCCGGAAATGACCTCCGCACAGGCGGCGTAGCCGACAAATCCAACCTTCACCGTGCCGTCCTCGTTCAGGTTTTCCTCCGTCAAAAGCTCATTTTGCTCCAGCTCCAGAAGCTTTTTCCCGGCAACGACACCGGCGGTGTAGTAGACATCCTGCGACATTGCCGAAGCGTTGTGGAAATTTGCAAGGCCGCGAGATTTGGCAGAGCTTCCGCCGATGGCGACAAACTGAAACTCGGGATATTCCGAGGCAGCCTGCATGGTGTAGCGTTCATGGCTTGCATCATCGGTAATGACGAGGGTGCAGCCCTGCTTAAGACAGGAGACGATTGCCTCATAGCAGTGCTCGTCGCCCGGGACGTTGGTCTGCATGATAATACTCTTGCCCTTATCCAGACCAAGTGCGGCGCAGGCATTGCGGATGCCGCGAATATGGGCGTTGGACTGGCAGCTGTTTTCATCTCCGATCAGAACAAGACCGATTTTATAATTCGGTGCGCTGCCGTTCTTTTTTCCGCGGGAACAGCCGAACAGAGCCGAAGCGGTCAAAAGCAGGCAGAGCAACAGAGCAATTTTTCGTTTCGTAATGTTTCATCCTTCCGAATAAGGTACTGTATGGATTTTACTAAAAAAACCCGCATCTATCAAGTATTTTCTCAAAATCGCCGGGAAAACCTCAAAAAGCGGAGAAAACCGGCGAAAAAGCGCGGGCGTCTTCTTGACAAAGACCAAGTCAGGCTTTAGGATAGTAGGGCAAAAGAACAGGAGGTCTTCTAATGAAAGACTTTATCATAAAAGGCCATATTTTATACAGCCTTGATCCGAATACAATCAAGAGCTGCCCGGATAGCTGCCTTGTCTGCCTTGACGGTGTCTCCGGCGGCGTTTTTTCGCAGCTCCCGGAGCAGTATCGCGATCTTCCGGTCGTGGATTTCGGTGACAAGCTGGTGTTCCCCGGAATGTCTGACCTGCATATGCACGCACCGCAGTTTTCGTTCCGCGGTCTCGGCATGGACTTGGAGCTTTTGGAGTGGCTTTCCACCTATACCTTCCCGGAGGAGGCAAAGTATCAGGATCTTGCCTATGCAGAGCGTGCCTATCACAGCTATGCCGACCACCTGAAGCACAGCGCCACGACGAGAGCCTCCGTTTTTGCTACGGTGCATGTTCCCGCGACCGAGCTTTTGATGGACGAATTAGAACGTGTCGGCCTGAAAACCTATGTCGGCAAGGTCAACATGGACAGAAATACACCCGCTTATCTTGCCGAGAAGAGCACCGCGCAGTCGCTTGCGGATACCGAAGCATGGCTGTGTGAAACCAAGGACAAATACGAGCACACCAAGCCCATCCTGACCCCGCGGTTTACTCCCACCTGCTCGGACGAGCTGATGGAGGGGCTGCAGCTGCTTGCGGAAAAGTATGATGTTCCCGTGCAGAGCCATCTGTCGGAAAGCTTAGCGGAAATCGAGCTTGTGAAAAAGCTCTGTCCGTGGGCAAAGAATTACGGCGATGCCTATGACCGTTTCGGTCTGTTCGGCGGAAAGACGAAGTGCATCATGGCACACTGCGTCTATTCCGACGAGGCGGAGGTCGCCCGGATGAAGGAAAACGGCGTGTTTATCGCCCACAGCCCGGAGTCCAATATGAATGTCATCGCAGGCATTGCACCTGCCAAGCGTTACCTGGAAGAAGGCCTCAATATCGGCTTGGCGACCGACGTTGCAGGCGGCAGCCACGAGAGTATGCTCCGCGCGATCATGCACGCGGTACAGGCCTCCAAACTGCGCTGGCGCCTGGTGGATGATTCGGTCAGCCCGCTTTCGTTCCAGGAGGCATTCTATCTTGCCACCGTCGGCGGAGGCAGGTTCTTCGGCAAGGTCGGCTCGTTCGAAGAAGGGTATGACCTCGATGCCGTCGTTTTGGAGGACAGCGGCTTAGATCATCCGCAGGAGCTGACTGCCTTGCAGCGCTTGGAGCGTGCGGTCTATCTTTCGGATGACCGTCATATTTTCGCAAAATTTGTCCGCGGAAAGCGAGTCTTATAAACAAAAACCCGTGCTGTCATTGAACGCTTGTCAATACACAGCACGGGATTTATTATGTTATTTTTGCAGCAGACGCATGAAGATGGATGCAACCTCTGCACGTGTCGCCTTGCCCTGCGGGTCGAGAAGCGTTTTTCCGTCAACAGCCTTGCCGGAGATCAGCCCCTCGGCAACTGCCCAACGCACTGCATCGCGCGACCATGTGACCTTACCCTCGTCGGGGAAGCCCGCAAGGCTTGCTCTTGCGGAAGTGTCGGCACATTGTACCTCTTTTGCGTAGGCCATCAGGATCACTGCCATCTGCTCTCTTGTGATATGGTCATTCGGCCCGAACAGCCCAGTATCATAACCGGAGACAATGCCCTGATTGTAAGCCCAAATGACAGCATCGGAATACCACTGTCTTTCCGGAACATCCGGGAACTGATCTTGATATTCCACAATGGGACTGCCCGACAGTCGGAAGAGGACCGAAACGATCATCGCTCTTGTGCAGGCAGTCGCAGGCTCAAAGGTCAGGCAATCTGTTTGCGTTGAGCCCATAATACCGGCTTGGATCACATAGTCTGCGGCCGGGTGATACCAACTCTCACGGTCGATGTCCGTATAGCCGTCACAGGGGTCTTTGGCTTCATCCGGCGCAAATTCCACGCTGACCGAATGATTGTTATAAACGCTTGTAAAGGTGAAGCTTAAACTCTCGGGGATCGTCCGTTCGGATTTGTCCACGACAAGGCGGGCGACGTGCCAGCCCTCGTTGGGGGCAAAGGTGACGGTAAAGTTCGCGCCCTCCTTGACCTGCGTTGTGGGCGTGATTGTGCCGCCCTCGGAGCAGGAGGTCGTGATCGTGTAGAAGACGTTGTTATCGAGCTCACCCTTATAGGTGCTCTTGATCAGGTGCGCCTGCTTGTCAACATAAAGGAAGCCGCCGCTTTGTGCCTTTTCCTGCTCCAAAACTTCAATAAAGGCCTCGTTATCGACTAAATTCGAGGAAACCTCTGCCATGTCGGAGAACGGTGTGCTGCTTGTGGCGATAAATTCGTTGGCAGATACGCGGACAGGACGGTTGGCCGCGCCGTTTGCCCATTTGCCGTCCTTGTAGATGCACACGCCGTCAACAACAAGCGCATTGACCTTTCCGTTGGAATAATAACAGTCGATGCCGGACATCCGCAGCCCGAGGCCCTTGCCGCTGCCGACTGCCCAGTTGAGAATGTTCAGCAGATCACTGTAATAGATGTCGTAGACAAACAGGCGATTGCCGAACGGTGCGATCGTGTAGATATCGCCCTTGGTGATTTTTCGTTCACCGTTGGTGAGATAGAAGCTGGTACGGATGCCGCCGGAGTTGGTAAAGGAGACCTTGGCGCCGGTGGCACGGTTGGCAAGGTCAGTCATCCAGTTGCCGCCCGTAGAGGACATATCATTGGAGCCGATCTGGTCACCGTTGACGGAGGTCGTGATGTAGCCAAGCTCATAGGTCAGGGCATCCTGGACCCTGTCAATGCTGTCGTGAGACACGGACAGCACGGAAGCATCCAGCCTGTCCTTGTTGGAGGCTGTGTCATGCAGATAATAGCCGGAATCTGTGATGTAGGTGTGCTTCGTATCCGTCACGGAAACCGTTTTGGATTCCGTGAACTGAAGCTTTGCCGAGGCATAGCCCTGTGCTTTTGCGGAGCACTGGATGTAAGGCGCGCGGGAGGTGCCCGCCTGTCCGTAGTGGGAGTGACCGCCGCAGACAAGGTCGATGGGCGTGTTATAGGAAAGATCGCCCGCAATGTCCTCGCCGTCCTCATGAACAAGCAGAACAACGGCGTCTGCCTGTCCGCTTTGCTTTAACTGCTTTGCGGTGTTTTCCACCTGGGTCAGCCCTGTTTTGATCGTATAGGGATTGATGCGCGTTGCCATGATGGAGGAGGAATAGTTCGGAATATAGCCGATGACGGCAACCTTGACCGGGAGGGTTTTCCCGCTTGCACTCACAGCCGTTTTGTCGAGAATCACATAGTCTTTTGTGAAGTCCACCCGGTTGGAGGTACCGGCATAATAGAGGTTGCTGCAGACAATGGGAATGCCGTTTTCAAAGGTTTCGCCGTCCACGATGTAGTCGGGCATAGTGCCGTCATGGTCGGTCGTCATTTCAATGCCCCAGTCAAATTCGTGGTTGCCGAGGGCAACGGCGTCATAGTCCATCGCATCAAAAGCGGCGCTCAGAGGCTGACCGTCCAGCAGATTCGAGACAACGTTTCCTTGGTAGATGTCGCCGCCGTCCAGAAGAATCGTACGGTCGTTATGCCCTTGCCGTATGTCGTTTACGATGTCCGCGATGTAGGCAAGCCGGTACTGATAATCTGCCGGGTCATTGTAGCCGACGTCGATCAGATGGCCGTGGATATCCGAGGTCTCAAAGACCGGGAGGGTATAGACCTCCGCGGATGCTGCGTGCGCGGCAATCGGCAGCGAAAGCATGATTGACAGGATTAAAAGCAGCGAAAGTGATTTCTTGAAGTAAGTGCGCATCGGAAAATCTCCCTTTATTGTCTTTAAGCTGAGTATACCGATAATTCTCTGAAAATGCAAACAATATTCAAAAAACGGCAGCGAAAGCTGCCGCTTTTGAGTGTTTCGATTATTCTACAACGCGGATGACACCCATCGGGGTCTGCTGGTCATCCTGACCGAGGGGGTTGTCCTTCAAAACTCTTGCATAGAGCTTCTTGCTGAGCTTCTTGGACGAAGCGCCGAGGATCTGACCCTCTAAGTCGTTGATATCAACGATCAGAGCATCGTAGCCGATACGCTCTTTGATCTGTGCGGCAACCTTGTCGGGCTTTAAGGGCCCCAGAACGACATAGTGGTTGTAGGGAGGAATGGTGTTGTGGCAGGGGCCGTCGATGGATCTTGCGCGATAGCCCGCAACAGAATAGAACCAGCCCTTCTTGCGGAAGATCTTTTTGCCGATGACGGAGATAGCTGCGGCAAAGAGAATTCGAAGCGTGCCGACCTCACGAAGTGCCATTTCCATGGTCTCCGGCATACCGAGGCCAATGCCGTGCGGGGTCTTGGTGACATGGTTGGAAAGCTTCACGGCGAGCTTTCTGGGATGGATGTCCTCCATCGGGATGGCGCGGCGCTGCGTGCAGGCAACGCATTTTTCCGAGATAAAGAGAATATCGCCGGGCTGGGAAAGGTTATCCTTACCGTACTGCTCGGCAACGTCAAGGATGTTGTCCTTGTCGGTAATGAGATGGGTTTTGATGGGAAGACGCTGATATTTGACGCCATCGACTTCGATGATGCCGTTTTTACCTTCATTGGGCTTGAGTTCTTCGGACATTTGTTTCTCTCCTATTTGATGTTGAGTATTCTTTTATAGTAGGGCCAAAGGCCTTGCTTTTCGGGGTAGTGAGGGGCAAGCTGACACAGATCGGTGCCGGGATAATCGTTGCCCTCGATCAGGACGGGGCCGTCGGGCGTGATGGCGACATCCCAGCCGACATGGCAGATCTCGGGGACGACCTGTGCGGCTTTTTTTGCCAGCTCGACCGCATCTGCAAGCATGGGGATCGGGTAACCCTTGAATTCGATGCCGGTGTCGGGGTGGCGGTCATAGACGTTGAAATAATCGTCGGTCGCGACAGAGATGATCGTGCCGGTTTCCGAATCGACACGGCAGATCACGCCGCCCTGACCGGAATTGTCGCAAAAGCCGCCGCCGGTGCCGACCTTTACGACGATATAAGCGATATGGGTAGTATCACCAACGCGGTCGGTGACGATACGCAGGGTGTTGACAGACGAAGGATGGAGCTTTGCCATCTCGGGATGCTGAACGAGCACTTCCTCCAGAACGGGAAGCTTCTTTTCCCGCACATAGGCGAGGATCTCGGCGGCATCTTTGAAATCCGCCTTGTTCAGCTTTTCGATGCCGTTGCCGCAGGTGCCGCGGTTGGGCTTGGCAAAAAAGCTTTCCTGTCCGTCCAAAAAGGCAGTGAGCTCTTCGGCACTTGCCGTTTCGGCGTTGAGAACTTTGCGCTGCAGGAAGTCTGCAAACCGGACGTTGAAGGCGAGCTTATCATCAAAGATCTCGCCGAAGCCCGGTTGATTCATCAGATTGCAGACCTTCTTGTTGCGGATGCGGGTGAGGTAGGTGTTGCGCTGACGGCCGTTCATGTCGTAGAAGCCGAACATGACGTAATCATAGTAGCCTGCGCCGTAGCGTACCGCACACCAGAGAATATCACAGAAGGTGCGAGCCTTACAGTGGCCGGACTTCTTTTTTACGACATCCAACATATAGTTGAGTTTTTTGAATTTCGCGCCGCGCAGGACGCGGGTGATATAACGAATATCCATAACATATCTCCCTATTAAATCCATTCTATCATACATCATCTTGTGCCAAAAATCAACGGAAAAAATGAACAAATACATATTAAAATAAAATTTGTGAAAAAGATGGGGTAGACCTATTGCGTTTCAACGTAAAAAATGATATAGTAGCACAGTATAAGTAAAAGTGGGCGAATGTACATTTTTCCTGTTTCCTGCGCTGAAAATTCACTTCGAAATTCGACACGAGAGTGAGATATTTACATATGAAAAACGAAAAGATCCTGCTTGCCTCTCCGCACATGGGCGGCGGCGAAATGAAATACATCCAGTCAGCCTTTGACACCAACTGGATCGCTCCTTTGGGCGAGAATGTGGAAGGCTTTGAACGCGATATCCGCAGCTTTACCGATGCGGCATATTCCGTTGCCACGGCCTCCGGTACGGCGGCGCTGCATCTGGCGCTGATCCTGTCCGGAATCAAACGCGATGATCTGGTGTTCTGCCAAAGCCTGACCTTCTCGGCCAGCGCCAATCCGATCGCCTACTGCGGGGCGAAGGCTGTTTTCATCGACAGCGAGCGTGATACCTGGAACATGGATCCCGAGGCTTTGAAAAAGGCCATTTCCATCTACGGCGCGCCCAAGGCCGTCGTGCTTGTCCACCTCTACGGTACACCCGCAAAGGCGGAAGAAATCGAACGCATCTGCAATGACTGCGGTGCCGTCCTCATCGAGGACGCGGCAGAGGCACTCGGCTCCAAGATCGGCGAACGTGCCTGCGGTACCTTCGGCGCTCTGAGTGCGCTTTCCTTTAACGGCAACAAGATCATCACGACCTCCGGCGGCGGTATGCTCCTCTGTAAAACAGAAGAAGATGCCCGCCTTGCATTGAAGCTTGCCACGCAGGCAAGAGAAAATGCACCCTGGTACCAGCATGAGATGATCGGCTATAACTACCGGATGTCCAATATCTGTGCCGGCATCGGCAGAGGGCAGATGGAGGTTTTGCCGGAGCGTGTTGCAAAGAAGCGTGAGATCTTCGAAACCTACCGCGGGGCCTTCCGCGACCTGCCTGTTTCCTGGGCAGAGGAGCAGCCCGGCAGCTTTGCAAACCGCTGGCTGTCTTCCATGCTGATCGACCCCGGCTGCGATGTCACACCCGCGAGAATCATCGAGACCCTTGCACAGAACAACATCGACTCCCGCCATATGTGGAAACCGATGCACCTGCAGCCGGTCTTTGCCGATTGCCCCTATGTCTGCATGGACGAGGATGTATCTGCGGATCTCTTTGCTCGCGGCGTCTGCCTGCCCAGCGATACCAAGATGACTGCAGACCAGCAGCATCGCATTATTGAAATCATTAAGGACTTGTTTTGATGTATCAACATTTTTT
>JAKSPM010000026.1 GCA_024404825.1 Clostridia bacterium | reverse complement strand
TTGAAATTAAATACATCCCAGTTTTTGATGAAGTATTCCACGCCCGACCACAGGGTCGTAATGACGATCGTCGCGATCACGACCCAGCGGACGATCTCATCTAACACCGTGCATACATTTGCAGGAATGTTGATGCCGATCAGGGCGAAGCGTTCAAAGCTCCACAAGACGATCAGAACACAAAGCGCACCCATCGTGCAGGCGGTTTTGACCTTGCCGGACATTGCCGCGGCAATGACTCTGCCGTTATCCACGGCAACAAGGCGAAGGCCTGTGACGGCAAATTCTCTTGCCAAAACGATCATCAGCGCCCATGCCGGGAAAATGCCCCACTCGCAGAAAATACACATGGCCGAAATAACAAGCAGTTTATCCGCCAGCGGGTCTAAGAACTTGCCGAAGTCGGAGATCTGGTTGTATTTTCTTGCAATGTGGCCGTCAATGGCATCGGTGACACTCGCAAGGATGAACACCAAAAGCGCCGCCCACATCCAGATAAAGCCGGAAATGGTCGTAATGTCATGGCTCAGGTAAAGGCACACCATGAAAAGCGGGATCATAAACACTCTTGCAAGGGTAAATTTAGATGCAGTCGTCATAGCTTCACGACCTCCTTCGCCGTGCCCGACAGATCACCGTCGGAAACACGCTCAATCAAAACTTTCACAAATTCGCCGGTATGTACGGGCGTATCTGCGGTAAACCACACTCTGCCGTCAATGTCAGGAGAGTCGGCGTAGCTTCTGCCATAGTAACGGTCGGTGTCGTTGTCATAGCCCTCACAGAGGACTTCCAGACAGGTGCCCATCAGCTTTTCACAGTATTCATCCATGATCCGCGACTGGAGTTCTTCAATGATCCTTGCCCTCCGGATGGCGTCTTCTTCGTCGGGGCGTTCCATCTCGGCGGCAGGTGTTCCCTCCTCGGGGCTGAACACGAACGCGCCGACACGCTCCAGTTTATATTCCTTGAGCCATTCGCACAGCTCGATGAATTCTTCCTCGCCCTCCCCGGGAAGGCCGGTGATGAGGCTCGTACGGAGCACGACACCGGGGATCCGCTCGCGCAGCTTTGTAAACAGCTCGGACAGATATTTCTTTGTGCCGCGGCGATTCATTCGCTTCAAAATCGCATCATTGACGTGCTGGATGGGGATGTCGATGTACTTGACGATCTTTTTCTCTTTGGCAATGACGTCGATCAGCTCGTCCGTCATGACCTCGGGGTACATATAATGCACACGCACCCAGTGGATCTTTTCAATTTCGCAGAGCTTTGTCAGAAGCTCTGGCAGAAGCTTTTGATGTCCCGGCAGGTCAACACCGTAAAGGGTAGTATCCTGCGCAACAACGATCAGCTCTTTCACGCCGTCTTCTGCCATCATCCGCGCTTCATACAGGATGTCATCCATCTGACGGCTGCGGTACTTTCCCCGCAGCTTCGGAATGACGCAATAAGCACAGCGGTTGTTGCAGCCCTCGGCGATCTTTAAGTAGGCATAGTGCTGCGGGGTGGTGAGAATTCTGCCGCTCTCGGGAACCGGGGCGTTGATATCACCGTATTTTTCCACGCTCTTTCCGGAGAGCACCTCATTTGCCGCCCACACGATGTCATAATAGCTGCCCGTGCCGAGTACGCCGTCCACCTCGGGAAGCTCCGTCACAATTTCGTTCTGATAACGCTGTGCAAGGCAGCCGGTCACGAGAATCTTCCCGATCACGCCCGCCTGTTTGAGCTGCCCCATGGCAAGAATATTGTCGATTGCCTCGGATTTCGCCGAGTCGATAAAGCCGCAGGTGTTGATGACGACCAAATCCGCACCCTCCACATTTGGCAGGACTTCAAACCCTGCCTCGGCTAAACGGAACATCATCTGCTCGCAATCCACCTGATTCTTTGCACAGCCTAGAGAAATGAATCCCACGGAATATGCCATGATCTAATCCTCCAAATGGTCTTCCAATTCGTCCGAGTATCTGCGAAGCGCCGTTTTGATATCAAAATAGCTATGACCGCGGCGAAGGAGCGCATCGACCGTTTTTTTGGTAAGCTTGTCATCAATTTCCTTCCCGTCCAACTTAGCATGGAGGAAAGCATCGATTGCATCGTCCATCTCCGGCACATCGGAAAGCGCCTCGTCCCAATATTGTTTTGGGATGCGCTTTTCATACAGAAGCTGACGCAGCCTGTTTTTGCCGTAGCCCTTGCGCACACCGCGCTCAACGATTCCCTTTGCCGTCTGCAGGTCGTCCAACAGCTTCAGCTCCACGAGCCACGCAACTGCCTGCTCTGCATCCTCCTGCCGCTCGCCTTTTTCCAAAAGGCGGTGGAGAAGCTCGCTTTTCGATACCGAGGAGGCCGCCACGATGCGCACGGCACGCTCTTTTGCAGAGGCTCTTGCCGCTGTATCTTCGAGCAGCTTGACGCCTTTTTCGTCCAGCTCCATGCCGGAGAACAGCCCAAGATCGGCTACAACGGACGGATAGACCATCATCTTTGTATCATTATCAAACAGCAGGCGCACGCGTCCCACGCGGGACGCGGTGGCCTGTATTTCTTTAATCCTCATCCGAGAAATCGTCGGCAGAGACATCAATTGCCTTTGCCGCAGGCTTTGCTGCCGAATGTGCCGCCGCCTGTGCTTCCTTAAGCTTTTCGCGTACCTTGGCCTCTAAGTCGTCTGCGACATCGGGGTTGTCGATCAGGTACTGCTTGGCACTGTCACGACCCTGCCCGATGCGGTCATCGCCGATGGAGAACCAGCTGCCGGACTTGGTGATGAGGTCATAATTGACCGCCATATCGACCAGCTCGCCGTATCTGGAAATGCCCTCGCCGTACATGATGTCAAAGTAGGCTTCACGGAACGGAGGCGCGACCTTGTTCTTGACGACCTTAACTCTCGTCTTATTGCCGACCACGGCGCTGCCTGCCTTGATGGCCTCGACCTTGCGCACGTCCAGACGGACGGAGGAATAGAACTTGAGCGCATTGCCGCCGGTGGTGGTTTCGGGGTTGCCGTACATGACGCCGATCTTCATACGAAGCTGATTGATGAAGATGACGACGCAGTTAGTCTTGGAGATGGTGCCTGCCAGCTTTCGAAGTGCCTGCGACATCAGTCTTGCCTGAAGACCCACAAAGGT
This sequence comes from Clostridia bacterium, assembly GCA_024404825.1. Taxonomy (GTDB): domain Bacteria; phylum Bacillota; class Clostridia; order Oscillospirales; family Oscillospiraceae; genus JAKSPM01. Next base: position 11,729 of record JAKSPM010000026.1, on the reverse strand, counting down.
ATCGCCCATCTCGCCCTCGATCTCTGCTCTCGGAGTCAGGGCTGCAACGGAGTCAACAACAACTGCGTCGATCGCACCGGAGCGGACAAGGGCGTCCGTAATTTCCAGTGCCTGCTCGCCGGTATCCGGCTGGGAGACCAGCATGGAGTCAATATCCACGCCGATGGCCTTGGCATAGACAGGGTCTAAGGCGTGTTCTGCATCAACGAAAGCGATCTCACCGCCGCGCTTCTGTGCCTGTGCAAGAATGTGCAGCGCAAGCGTGGTCTTACCGGAGGATTCCGGACCGTAAATTTCAATAATTCTGCCCTTGGGCACGCCGCCGACGCCGAGCGCGGCATCGAGTGCCAAAGAGCCGGTAGGGATCGCTTCCACATTCATCTCCGGCTTGTCACCCAAACGCATAACAGTGCCCTTGCCGAAGCTCTTTTCAATCTGACTTAACGCCGTTTCCAGCGCTTTTTTGCGGTCGTCCGCAGGTGCAGGAGATTCATAAGTGCTTTTTTTCGTTGCCATATCAATTTCCCTCTTTCTTCGCCGCAACCGCCCGGAGTACCTCGCGGGCATCTTGCTTCCATTCTATGATTTCGTAATCAAACTGCCGCAGGAGTTCGCCGATCGCGTCCTCCTGTCCCATGCCGAACTCGAACAGCAGATAGCCGCCGGGAGCAAGGGCTGATGTATAGTTTTGCAGGATCGCACGGTAGAAGTCGAGTCCATCGATGCCGCCGTGGAGTGCCAGATGCGGCTCATAGTTGCGCACAGACGGCTCCAGGGTTTCCATCTCCGCCGTTGTGACATAGGGCGGGTTGGAGACGATCATATCGAAGGTTCCTAAAAACTTCGTTGCCGGCTTCAATGCGTCAATGGCAAGACAGCTCACCTGACCGGAAAGATGCTGGTCGGCAATGTTTTTCCGTGCCACACGAAGCGCTGCCGGGGAAATATCACCCATCGTCACCCGTGCGTCCTTGACTCTTTTTGCAATGGCAAGGCCGATACAGCCGGAGCCGGTGCAAAGGTCTAAAATCCGTGGATTTTGCGGCAGGAACAGTGCCTTTTTTACTGCAAGCTCGGCAACTGCCAGGGTGTCGTCCCGAGGGATCAGCACATCGGGCGTGACGGTCAAGTCCATGCCGTAAAAACTCCACTGACCGATGATATAGGCAAGCGGTTCTCCCTCGATCGCTCTTTGGAGGAAGCCCTCCAATTTGAGTCCGACCTCCTCGGAGGCGTACAGGTCGCGGTTGGCAATGACCTCCTCTGCCGTTCTGTCAGCCGCAGCACACAGAAGCTCCCGCGCCATATTGGCGGCGTTTTCGCCCTCGGTAGGAAGCAGCGCCTTGCGTGCCGATTGGTAAAGCTCTGAATATGTCTTTACCATCGGTCGGCTCCTTCCTCTTCGGGAATGACCAGCTTTAATGCCTCGATACCGACCTCGATCATTTCATCGTCCGGCTCGTTGGTGGTGAAATTTTGCAGCCACATGCCCGGCCATGTGAGGATCCGCGTGAACCAGTTGTCATGGCGGCCGACCAGGCGGTTGAACTCATAGCTGATGGAAACGACGATGGGCAGCATGACGATGATCTTGATTCCCATCATCAGCAGGTTGAATACGACTTTATTATCATTCTTCAGTTGTCCGATAAACGGGACTTTTATCAGAAGGCCGCTTGCGATCGTAAACAAAATGATGGAAATGAACATCACGACGAACAAAAAGCTCGTGCCGCAGCGCGGGTGAAGCCGCGTCTGCTTGCGGACGTTTTCGACCGTCAGAGGAAGCTTGGCCTCATAACAACGGATGGATTTATGCTCTGCGCCGTGATAGGAAAACACACGCTTCATGTCCTTCATTTTGGACACGATGAACATATATAAAAGGAAGATCACGATACGCAAAACACCCTCGAACAGGTTCTTGACCAAAAGCGTACAGCCGGTCAATCGTTCAAGCAGATTGCCGAGTTCGATCGGCACGATGAAGAACAGCACCACGGAGAAAGCAATGCCGAGGAAGGCTGAGAAATAGATGAGGCCCTGCATGAACTTCTCCGAGCCCATTTTCTTCTCCAGCCAAGCATCCAGCTTAGACTGCTTTTCCGGCTCTGCGCCTTCTTCATCATCAAAGAAGTTTGCAGAGTACATCAGCGCCTTGACGCCGCTGACCATGGAGGCAAAAAAGTTCAGCACACCGCGCACGAACGGGATCTTTCTCAAAAATCCCCCCTGCTTGATCGGCTCGACCTTGATTTCCAATTTTTCCTTTGTGCGGACAACGATGGCTTGCTTTTCGGGGCCGCGCATCATAATGCCCTCAATGAGTGCCTGCCCGCCGATGGAGGTTTTGAACTGTTCCTGACAGGAGGAATCGCATTTCTTTGCCATAGGATCTCTACCTTTCTGTGCCCGTCATTCGCCGACGGGAAGGCTGATGGTGACAAGGGTGCCGCCGCCCTCGGCGTTGGCAATGTCCAAAAGGCCGGAGTGCATGGAGACGATCTCCTCACACACGGCAAGGCCGATGCCGCTGCCGCGCACCTTGGAGCTGCCCTTGTAGAATTTCTTTTTGATGTGCGGGAGCTCTTCTTCCGGGATGCCGGGGCCGAAATCGCGGATACGAACGACCACGTTCTCCCCTTCCAGACACATTTCCGCAGTAATGCGTTTGCCCTCGCCGCCGTGCTTGGCCGCATTGTCCAGCACATTCAGGAACACCTGACGCATTCTTGCCGGGTCGCAGTTGATCTCGGGAATGTCGTCATCGTTTTCCAGGTAGTCCAGTGCAATCCCCTCCTGCTTGAGGCGGGAGCCGTACATAAAGACCGTATCTTCAAATTCGGTGCGGATATCGCACTGAGAAACATTCAGGGTAAATCTGCCGTCCTGAATCCGCGTGAACTCCAGAAGCTCCTCGACCATACCGGTCAGGCGCTTGGACTCTCTCAGGATGGTTTCCATCCCTCGGCGCTCTTCCTTATCCAAATGATCGGAGATCAGGATGGTTTCGCCCCAGCCGGTGATGGCGGTCAGCGGGGTACGCAGCTCATGGGATACCGAGGAAACGAACTCCGACTGCATCTTTTCCGACTGACTGATCTTGTTGGACATATCGTTGATGGTATCAGCCAGCTCGCCGATCTCATCTCTGTATTTCTTTTGGATCTGTACGCCGTAGCTGCCCGCTGCAATGCGCTTGGAGATGGCAGTGATATCTGCGACCGGCTCAACGATGCGGCGGATAAACATCCGGTTGGATAAGTAGACAATCAGAACGATCAGCAGGCCGACTGCCAGGATCAGGCCTGCAAACAGGAGGATCTGCCGGTCGACCTCATGCAGGCTCGTGACACAGCGGATGACGCCGATGGTCGTGCCGTCGGCGAAAATCACGGGGGAGGATACCGCCATGATGCGCTCCCCGGTCTTCGGGTTTTTGCCCTGGAAGACGGCATTTTTCCCGCTGGAGAGTGCCTCGGTGATGTCAGTCGTTGCCGCAACCGTCTTGGGGATCTCCCCATAAGAGGTGGCTACGAGATTCATGTCCTTATCAACGAACTGCATCTCCATGATCTCTTTGTCCTCAAAGCTCTTTGCCGCGTTGGCGCAGGCAAGATAGAGCTCGGTGCTGCTCTGGTCGATGTTGTTCATCAAGAAGTCGGTCGTCGTTTTGACCTTAGCCTCCATTGTAGAGGACATATTGGAATAGTAGTAGGCGGCAATTCCCGCAGCGAAGGTCAGCGCGATCACGAGGATCATCACCGCCATCAGGCCAACGGAATTTCGCAGCCAGCGCCGCTGCAGGCCGCCGGATTTTACTTTCATAAAGGTACTTCTTTCTTTTCTGATTACAGTCCCCACTTATAGCCAAAGCCCCAAACAGTGGTGATATAGGTGGGGTTGGCGGTATCGTCTTCGATCTTGATACGCAGACGGCGGATGTTGACATCGACGATCTTAAGCTCGCCGTCATAGTCTCTTCCCCAGACGCTCGCTAGAATGTCCTCACGGGAGAGGGCTCTGCCGGGATTCTGCATGAAGAGCTTGACGATGGCATATTCGACCTGTGTCAGCTTGATGCGCTTCTCGTTCTTCTCCAGCGTGCGGTTGCGGATATTGAGCACAAACGGGCCGTGGCGGATGACCTCGCCTTCGGAAGATGTGTCGCCGCCGATACGGCGGAAGAGTGCATCAATACGTGCCGTCAGCTCTGCCGGAGAGAAGGGCTTTGTGACATAGTCATCGGCACCCGTCATCAGAGCCGTAACCTTGTCCATCTCCTGAGAACGGGCTGTCAGCATGATGATGCCGATGGTCTTATTGGTCGCACGGATATTGCGGCAGACCTCAAAGCCGTCGATGTCGGGAAGCATAATATCTAAAATAGCAACGCCGATATCGGGGTTTTCCTTCAGACGTTCTAAGGCCTCGGTGCCGGTACCGGCCTCGATGGTATCATAGCCGGCTCTGCGGAGGTTGATAACAACAAAGCTCCGGATGGAAACTTCATCTTCCAGAATCAAAACTTTTTTCATATATGTTCTCCTTTGAAAAAGGTCAGTTTTCGTTATTTGTGAGGTCGGGGATCAGGTGGAACCACGCCTGCATATCCGAAGCATTGAGGTTGTCGGCAAGACCGGCCTCCCCGATGGAGGCAGCAAAGGTCACGTCGGTCTTGCTGCCCAGGAGGAAACGGCCGTCCTGCTGTGCAAGTGCGTTTCTGTCCTCCCCGGTCAATGCGTAGATCGTGAACAGCTCATCGCTTTCGGAAGATGTGCGGATGGAGAAAACGGTTGTTCTGCCAAGGCCGTCTACCGTGCGTTCTTCAATGTGGATATCCTTCTGCCAACGCTGCAGCAGTTCGATATACCAACGGTCATAGCCGTTCTGACAGGTCAGCAGCTTGACCTCCGTCTTTGCCTCGGCGGACAGGCTGCACCATTGGATCAGGCTTGTATTCTGCCCTTCCTGCCGCAGTACCTTCGGCAGTTCGATTTGCCCGTCGGAGTCGATATCCGACGGGAAGACCGCCGTTTGCTGTACGGTAAATAGGCTTTCTTCCTTGCAGAGCTTTGACAGATTGGTCAGCTTTCCGCTGCGGACGGTAAACACGTCCGTGATATAGCTGCTTTCATCCAGATGGCTCGTTACGAAAATCGCGGACATTTCACCGTCCAGCTTTCCGGCAACAAGTCGGCGGATGTTCTCCGCACTGACGGATAGCTCTGCGTGCTGCTCGCAGCGGAGAGCATCGTCCTGCCAGAGATACATTTCTACAAGTCCGTTTCGTTCCTGCGATTCCATGCGGAACAGCAGAAGCTCGTTGTTACCGTCATCCGTCAGGTCAGCCGTATAGAATCTGCTGTAGTTGGCGTAGAGAAGCTCTGTTGCGCCGTCTTGGGAGATCGTGTAGACATTGAGCGTCTGCAAAACGTCATCCGAAAGCTGGCGCCCGACCAGAAGCTCGGGGCCTCCCTTGCCGTCCAGCTGAACATACTGCACACAGTCAAAGCTGATGCCGTCACCCTCCAAGCATGCGATCTGCGAAAACAGGTTGCCTTCTCTGCGGAAAATATAAATCTTTAACGGATGCTCGCCCTCGGTACGGGAGAAAAGGATCGCCTCATTCTTCCCGTCATTGTCAAGGTCGCGGAGCTGAACGGCCTGCCGGTTATCGCCTGTGATCGGCGCGGCATAGGCTGCATTCTTCATCACGGCATCGATCGCCTGCTGCAGATTGTAGTAATCCTCAGCCTGCTTCGGCAATGCATACAGGTCGCCGAGCGGCTGCGTGAAACAGCCGGTCAGGGCAAGAATCATCAGCCCTGTTAGCAGGATCGCAATATATTTTTTCATTTCCGGCTGTCACCTCCTGAGCATTTCTTTTGTGCGGAAAACCGAATGGGATCCCGAAAAGATATTATATCACAAAAATGACAATTTGTGTAGTCTTTTTCCTGCGTTTTGTTACAGTTTTTGCTATTTTACAACAACATTTTCTGCACCGAGCAGGTTTTTGAGTTCATCGAACATATCCTGACGCACCATGCAGGTCGCTCCACGGCGCGCTTTCGTATCCGCGAAGTATAAAACCGTTTGCAGGGTACCCGGGAACATATTGATAATGGCGCGGGTCTTCTGATACTCCAGGCTGTCCTCAGACGGGAGCTTCAGATAGAGCTTCTGCCCCGGCACCACGCGCAATATTTCAGGTGCGGGTTTCTCTTCATCCTCGGACGTATAATCCCGAATCGGCCTTGCGCGGTTGAGGATCAGCTGCGGCTCCTTTTCGTCTCTGGCAGAGAGTCTGCCCGTTACAACGGCAGCCGCGCTTTCCTTCAGGCAGTTGCCGTACTGATCGAGTGCCTTGGAGAAAACAATCATTTCAATGGAGGCGTTGTCGTCCTCCAAAACGATATAAGCCATGACGGAATTGTTGCGCGTGGTCTTCATCTTGACCGACTGCACCACGCCCGCCACAGAGACGATCTGTTCATCGACGAATCTGCCGGAATCGGAGGCAAAGGCTTCCATGATCTCCGCGATCGGCACCACATGAGTGCCCTTGAGAAGCGGGCGATATTCGTCCATCGGATGACCGGTCAGATAAAGGCCTGTAGATTCGCGTTCCATAGCCATAATGTCCTGCTTGGAAAGCTCCGGAATTTTCGGAATATGGATTTTCGGCACGGTATCGTCATCCGGCTCGAGCATATCGAACATACCGATCTGCCCCTCAACATTGCGCTTGCGGTTATCCGCCACAGAATCGAGCATGGCGTCATAGGTCTGCAAAAGCTGAGACCTGAACAGGCCGAAGCAGTCCAGTGCGCCGCACTTAATGAGGTTTTCGAGCGCACGCTTGTTCATATCCGCACCGTACAGGCGGTTGCAGAGGTCTTCAAACGAGGTAAAACAGCCATTTTCCTCGCGCTCGCGGACGACTGCACGGATGAGTCCCTTGCCGATGTTCTTTACCGCGGCAAGGCCGAAGCGAATGCCGCCCGGTTCCACGGTGAATTTGTCCTCGGAGCGATTCATGTCCGGCGGAAGCACCGGAATGTTCATGCCCTTGCACTCTGCAATATAGCCCGCGATCTTCACGGAGCTGTCTAATACCGAAGTCATAAGGGCAGCCATGTACTGCTTTGGATAGTGACATTTGAGGTAGGCGGTATCATAGGAGACCTTGGCATAGCAAACAGCGTGGGCCTTGTTGAAGGCGTAGTTTGCAAAGTCCAGGATTTCGTCATAGATCTCCTGCGCCGCCTTTTCCGGCACCCCGTTTTGAACGGCACCGGGAATACCGCGCTCTTTGTCGCCATAGACGAAGGTCTTTCGTTCCTCCACGATGACGTGCTGCTTTTTCTTGGAGATCGCACGGCGCATATTATCCGCCTGTCCGAGCGTGTAGCCGCCGAGCTTGCGGAAAATCTCAATGACCTGCTCCTGATAGACGATGCAGCCGTAGGTGACATTGAGGATGGGTTCTAACTGCGGGCATTTATAGGTAATGGTCTCGGGGTGGAGTTTGCTCGTGATAAAGCGCGGGATGGATTCCATCGGGCCCGGACGGTAGAGTGCAACGATTGCCGTCATATCCTCGATGGAGGTCGGCTTCATCTGCAGGCACACGCCCGTGATGCCGGCGGATTCCAGCTGGAACACGCCCGAGGTCTTGCCCTCGCCGAGCATGGCAAAGGTCTCCGGGTCATCATCCCGGATCTTTTTCATGGAAAAATCGGGGTCGGTCTTGCGGATCTCCTGCTCTGCGTCCTCAATGACCGTGAGGTTTCTCAGACCCAGGAAGTCCATTTTCAGAAGGCCGAGCTCTTCAATGGTCGTCATCGTAAACTGGGTGACGACGGTATCATCGTTGCGCGCCAGCGGCACATAGTCGCACACGGGAAGCTTGGTAATAACAACGCCCGCTGCATGGGTGGAGGTGTTGCGGGGCATTCCCTCCAAAGCCTTAGCCGTGTCAATGAGCTTCTTCATGCGCTCATCTTCGTCATAGAGCTGCTTGAGCTGCGGGCTGACCTTGAGTGCTTCATCGAGGGTCATATGCAGGGTCGTAGGGATGAGCTTTGCCACCTGGTCGGTCTCGGCATAGGAGAAATCCAACGCTCTTCCGACATCGCGGATGGCCGCCCTTGCCGCCATCGTACCGAAGGTGACGATCTGCGCCACACGATCCTTGCCGTATTTGCGCATGACATAGTCAATGACCTCACCGCGGCGTTCCTGACAGAAGTCCGTATCGAAGTCGGGCATACTGACACGCTCGGGGTTTAAGAAGCGTTCAAAGATCAGGCTGTACTGCATGGGGTCGATCTCGGTGATGTGCATACAGTAGGCCGCGATGGAGCCTGCACCCGAGCCTCTGCCGGGACCGACCGGGATGCCCTGGGATTTTGCCCACAGGATGAAGTCGGCGACGATCAGATAGTAATCGACATAGCCCATCTTCTCCACAACGCCCATCTCATATTCAAGTCGCTCTAAGTATTCCTTGGGCTGGTCGGGATAGCGTTCGCGGAAGCCCTCCATGCATAGCCTGCGGAAATAGGTCACGGAATCCGAGCCGTCCGGGGCAATGTATTCCGGCAGATGATAATGGTTGAATTCAAACTCCACATTGCATCGCTCGGCGATCCTTGCGGTGTTTTCAAAAGCCTCGTCCATGTTCGGGAAGAGACTGCGGAGTTCTTCTTCGGATTTGATATAGAATTCGTCCGTTTCAAATTTCAGGCGGTTGGGGTCATCCACGGTTTTCGCCATTTGGATGCACATCAGCACGTCCTGCGTGGCGGCGTCCTCTTTTCGCAGATAATGAGCATCATTGGTCACAACAAGCGGCAGCGACAGTTCTTTCGAGAGCTTCAGAATACCCTGATTGACCTTTCGCTGCATCGGAATGCCGTGATCCTGCAATTCCAAATAGAAATGCTCCGACCCGAAGATGGACGCCAGCTCCTGCGCCTGCTTTTTTGCGCCCTCGTAATCATCCTGCGAAATGGCGCGCGGGATCGCACCGGCAAGGCAGGCGGAAAGAGCGATCAAGCCCTCACTGTGCTGCCGCAGCAGATCGAGGTCGATTCTCGGCTTGCCGTAGAAGCCGTCCAAAAACGCGCGGGAGACCATGTAGCTCAAATTGCGATAACCGGTCTCATTTTCGCACAAAAGCACCAGATGGCGCCCCTCGTTATCGATGCCGTGAACGCGGTCACCCATGGAGCGAGGCGCGACATAGACCTCACAGCCGATGATTGGCTTGACGCCGGAGGCCTTGGCAGCCTTGTAGAAGTCGATCACGCCGTACATTACGCCGTGGTCGGTGATGGCAACTGCCGTTTGTCCGAGCTCCTTGACGCGCTCCATCAGCCCGCCGATCCGGCACGCACCGTCGAGCAGACTGAACTCTGTATGCACATGTAAATGAACAAAGGCCATGGTGTTATCCTTTCGACAGCTCGATCAGCTTTCTCATACGGTGGTTGATGGCGGACTTGGACATCGGAGGCCGCACCATCGCGGCAAGCTCCATTAAGGTTGCCTCCGGGTTTTCCCGCCGCAGAGCAGCGGTTTGCAGGAGCTTTTCGGGGAGGGTCTGCAAAATGCCTTTTGCCTCTAAGATCCTTATGGCCGCAAGCTGCTCCTGCGCAGCATCTACAACCTTTGTTAAGTTCGCCGTTTCACAGTTGACGCGGCGGTTGACATCGTTTCTGAGGTCTTTTTCGACCTTCGCCTCCATGATCCGCATTGCACAGATCGGTGCGCCGAGCATGGTGAGAAAATCCTCAATGGCGTTGCTCTGCTTGAAATAGAGGATATAGCTGCCGTTTCGATCGGTGTCCTTGGGATTCATATCCATATCGAGCAGCAGTGCGAAGCTCTCCGCGCCAACCTTGCGGTGGGTCGTGGCAAGCTCTAAGTGATAGCGTTTTTCCGGGTCTGTCACGGAGCCGCCCGCAAGGAACGCCCCGCGCAGAAACGAGACACGGCAGCAGTCATTTTCGACCATGCCGTAATTGACATGGAGGCTCACGAGCTCCTGACGATTTGTGCCGTAGGTTTGGAAGATGGTATCCAGCTTTTCGGAATTCCAGATTTCAAAGGCACGTTTTCCGCCTGCCGCCGCCTCCGGCTCGCGGTCAAACGAAAAGCCGAAGGCTTTGCGGAACAGCTTCGGAAGTCTCGCCGCAAAGTCCGCGCTCTCGGTTACGATACGGATCATGTCCGCGGAAAAGGTATTGCAAAAGAGCAGGATCCCGTAGCACTCCGCCACGGCGCAGCACTTGCGCACGATCTGCGTCTTGCATAATTCCTGCTTGACCTCGGATGCAAATGACATCTTGCTCTTCTCCTTTCATTCCAGTTCTCTGTGGATCAGCTTGACGCTGCAGCCCCATTGCTCCAATGCCTGCCGGACGCGGAGCGCCACGGTGACGGAGCGATGCCTTCCGCCGGAGCAGCCGACGGCGATCATCAGGGGCTTTTTATTCGGGCTGTCCCAACGCTCATAAAGCGCTAAGCGCAAACGCAGCATCTCCAGGATGCTCGCGAGGTAGGCTCTGCCCGTTTCTTCGGAAAGCACATAGGCCTGTACCTCCGGATCCAAGCCTGTTTTATCACGCAGGCTCGGCTCATAAAAGGGGTTCTTCATTCCCCGGGTATCAATGACTGTGTCAGCATCCTGCGGCACGCCGTAGAGAAAGCCGAAGGACATAACGGTAATGGGTTCTTGCATGGTATCTCTCTTTTTTATTACAAAAATTTGACCTCCGGCTCCAATGAGAATCCGGATTTTTCAAGTACAATGCGCTGCACATCGTGCATGAGCTGTTCGATGTCACTGCGTGTCGCACCGCCAAGGTTGACAACGAAACCCGCGTGCTTTTCGGACACAGCCGCTCCGCCGACGCGATAGCCCTTGAGACCCGCCTGATCGATCAGGGTACCTGCAAAGGCGCCCTCCGGGCGTTTGAAGAAGCTGCCCGCCGAGGGAAGCTCCAACGGCTGCGAGGCACGGCGCTTTTCGGCTAAGGTCTGCATGGTTTTTTTGATTTCTTCTTTGTCTCCCGGCACGAGGTCAAACCAGGTACGCAAAATAACGCAGTCCCGCTTTTGGAAGGTGCTGGTGCGGTATCCCAATTCCTGCTCCTCCAGGCGCATGATGTTCATTGTTCCGTCGAAGAACATGAATTCCGTCTGATAGGCGACCTGCTTCATCTCGCCGCCGTAAGCGCCGGCGTTCATGTAGATACCGCCGCCGACCGTGCCGGGAATCCCGTGGGCAAACTCCAGGCCCGAAAGCCCCTCGGCCTGCGCCGTCATGGCAAGCTTCGCCATTGTCGTGCCGGCCATGGCAACCAGCCTTGTCGGAGAGACCTTTTCGATCCCCTCCAAACAGCCTCTTGTTACAATCACGACCCCGCGCACGCCCTCATCCGGAGCAAGGACGTTCGTCCCCGCGCCCAAAATCAGCGGTTTGATCTCTAACGCATGGGTCACCTCCAGCGCCGCACGAAGCTCTGCGATCGTCTTCGGAAACAGCATCAGTTCTGCCGCTCCGCCGATTTTAAACGAGGTGTGCGCGCAAAGCGGCTCCTCGGCTAAATATTCCAGTGCGGGAACCCGCTCTTTTATCATTTGGAAAGCTTTCTGCGTGGTATTCATCGGCACCTCCGCAATGCACATAATCATTCAGTTTAGTATACCACATT
>JAKSPM010000025.1 GCA_024404825.1 Clostridia bacterium | reverse complement strand
ATCGCGCCCTACGGCTCAAAAGAACGCTAAATTTCTGTTTATCGGCCGTGATTGACATCGTGCCTGCAAAAGGATATACTTTTATAAAAAAGGGGGTGCGGGTCGATGGATATTGCGTCATTAAAAAAGCTGCTTGCGGGCTGCACCCCGGCGGAACTGCTGATTTATTTTGAGCAAACAAGCTCCACAAACGATGATCTCAAGCAGCTTGCAGGGCAGGGAGCTCCGGCCGGCACGGCCGTGATCGCAAAGCAGCAGCAAGGTGGCAGAGGCAGACTCGGAAGATCCTTTTCTTCGCCCGCAGGCGGGCTGTATCTATCCGTGCTTTTGCGCCCGAAGGTGCCTGCGCGGGAGCTTCTGCATTTGACCGCGCTTGCGGCGGTGGCCTGCTGTGACGCAGTGGAGGAGGTCTGCGGTCTGCGCCCCGGGATCAAGTGGACAAATGATCTTGTTGTCGGAAAGAAAAAGCTCGGCGGTATTTTAACCGAGCTTTCGGTCGATGCGAAGACCGGGAAGACCGCCTATGCGATCATCGGCGTCGGCATCAACTGCAAAACCGTCCCGCCGGAGGTCGCAGAGCTGGCAACCTCGTTGGAAAAAGAGACCGAAAAGCCCGTTTCGCCGGAGGCGTTGGCGGCTGCCGTGATAAAATCACTCGGACGAATGCAGGGCACTATGTTCGCGGAAAAGAGCGCATGGCTTGCCCGGTATGCGGCCGACTGCATCACCGTCGGGCAGGAGGTCAGCGTAGTCTGCGGCGACAGTGTGCGCCATGCGACGGCAGACGCAATCGGCGAAAACGGCGAGCTGCTCGTCACCTACGATAACGGAGAAAAAGGCATCGTTTCCTCGGGAGAGGTCTCGGTGCGCGGAATGTACGGATATATTTAATATTTGGGAGGAAAATATGATGAACGAAACAATCAAGACCCTGTTAGAGCGCAGAAGCTGCCGCTGCTATTCTGACCGTCAGGTCGATCCGGCAGCACTGGACGAAATTCTGAAGGCAGGTACCTATGCCCCGACGGGCATGGGCAGGCAGGCTCCGAAGATCGTCGTTGTGCAGGACAAGGAAACCATCGCACAGTTAGAGCGCATGAACGCTGCCATCATGGGCAATCCCGATGCACACCCCTTCTATGGTGCACCCACCGTGCTCATCGTCCTGACCGACCCCGAGATGTTTACCCATTTGGAGGACGGCTCGCTTGTCATGGGCAACCTGATGAACGCAGCATGGAGCCTCGGCGTGGACTCCTGCTGGATCCATCGCGCACGGCAGGAATTCGATTCCCCCGAGGGCAAGGCACTGCTGAGAAAGTGGGGCATTGACGAGCGCTATATCGGCGTCGGCCATTGCATCTTAGGCTATCGTGCGGGCGAATACCGTGAGAGATTGCCGAGAAAAGAGGATTTCATCGTCCGCGTCTGATTTTTTTCGACAAAAGCCTTGTTTGCTCTTGTCAAATAAAAATTCCTTTGTTATACTGTAATCGTAAACAGTCTTTTGGTGACAAAAGGAGGAAAAACGCATGAATAAAACCTTGAAAATGGTCCTTTCCATCTCGGCGGCTGTTGTTGCGATCGCCGGTATTGCATTCCTGATTATCCATTTCTGGGAGGATCTGATGGATATGCTCCCCGGGAAGAAAAAGGATCTTGAACTTGACGAGTTCGAGGACGTACTTGAATAACCATTAAAAAAGAACCTGCCTTCGGCAGGTTCTTTTTTTGTTCAGAAGAGTTTTTTCAGGCCGTCGGAAATCTTATCTCCGGCGAGCTTTGCCTTGACGCCGTCAACGATCTTGTCGGCCATGCCGTCGGGAATATTCACACCGGCAACGCCCTCAATGGTCTTTTCGGGGTCCTTCTTAAAGTTTTCCATCAGCTTGGGGTCGCCCTTGATCTTTTCGACGATCTCCGTGATTTTTGCCTTGATGTCCATTGATTACTCCTCGATGATCTCTGCTTCGGGAGCGTTCTTCTTGACAGAAGCGATGCCGTTGTTGCAGCTTGCGATTGCCTTGTAGCCTTCGCTGACGGCAATGATCTGGCCGTTGGTTGCCTTCAGGCGGAAGCGGAATTCGCCTGCCTTGTCGGTGTAGACCTCGAACTTCGGGCACTTTTCAACAGCATAGCCCTCAACGGTCTGATTTTCGATGGCGGCAATGGGAGCGTTCTTCATGACGGAAGCGATGCCCTTCTTGCAGGAATCCATGGAATTGTAGACTTCGGAAGTAGCGATGATCTCACCGTTCGATGCCTTCAGGTTGAACTTTACGCCGGATTTGGTTTCTTTGATAACAAACTTGCCCATTGATATAGCCTCCATATGTTGTATTTTGGTGAATACCTTTATAAGCATAGCGGATTTTTCAACAAGTTTCAACACTTTTGCCGAAAAACTTTTGAGAAATCAGGTTTTTTCTCCTCTGTGGCAGGAATTGACAAATAGGGCAGGGGAACTATAATAGAATCAGAGGTGAGAAAATGGCAACGACGAAGGATTTTCTTGCATATGTCCTTGACTGCCTCCCGGAGGGATGCACCGCACGCCGGATGATGGGCGAATACTGCCTTTATTACTGCGGTACGCTCGTCGGGCTTTTGTGCGACAACACCCTGCTTGTAAAAAGAGCGCCGACCTCCGAACGGCTCCTTTCCCGCTGTACGCTTCAATACCCCTATGAGGGCTCGAAGACCCTGATGTATGCCGTGGAGGACATAGAAGACAGGGGCATAATGCAGGAACTCTTTGACGGGCTGTTTTTTGAATTACGGAAATGAGGACAAAATGACCTATCGTATTTTAATTGTTGAAGATGACAAGGGGATCGCCGAGGGCGTAAGCGCCTGCCTGGCAAGCTGGGGGATGGAAACGCGGCGCGTGGAGGATTTCCGCACCGTGATGGACATCTTTGCGGCCTATGCTCCGCAGCTTGTCCTGATGGATATCACCCTGCCGTATATGAGCGGCTATCACTGGTGCAGTGAGATCCGCAAGGTCAGCCCTGTGCCGATCCTGTTTTTATCCTCTGCCTCGGACAATATGAATATCATCATGGCCATGAACATGGGCGCAGATGATTTTATTGCGAAGCCGTTTGATTCCAACGTGCTGGTGGCAAAGATCCAGGCACTTCTGCGCCGCACCTATGATTTCGGCGGCGCGGCCCCCATTCTGACCCACGCAGGCGCGGTTTTGCAGACGGCAGATAACTGCCTGACCTACAACGGGCAGAAAATCAGCCTTTCCAAGAACGAATACCGCATTTTGCTGACCCTTTTGCAGAACAAGGGAAAAATCGTCTCCCGGGAAAAGCTGATGGAGGCGCTTTGGCAAACCGACAGCTTCGTGGATGAAAACACGCTGACCGTCAATGTCGGCAGGCTCCGCAAAAAGCTGGACGCGGTTGGCCTGGAGAACTTTATTGAGACGAAATTCGGCGTCGGCTATGTGATCGGAGGAACAAAATGAGGCTGTTTTTCCGCTATCTGCGTTCCAAAGCAGGCCTTCTCGGCTTGCTGCTTCTCTGCGCGGCAACGATCGCGTTTTCGCTCTATCTTTTTGGCGTATCGACTGCGGCAGTCTGGTACCCGTTGGCGCTTTGCACCCTGTTTTGCGTAATCTTCCTCATCTGTGATTTTTCCATCGTGCAGGAAAAGCACAAGGCCTTAGAGCCCTTGAAAAAGCTTACCGCAGACCTCTTGGACGAGCTGCCCGGGGCGACTGCCGTACCGGAAGCCGACTACCGCGAGATCATTGAAAGCCTCTGCGCCCAGCAGCGGGCGTTTTCTGAGCAGGCGGCAAAGGACTACCGCGGCATGGTGGACTACTACACCGTCTGGGCACATCAGATCAAAACGCCGATCGCCTCCATGCGTTTGGCGCTTCAAAACGAGGACAGCCCGCACTCGCGCAGACTGCAAACAGAGCTTTCCCGCATCGAGCAGTATGTGAGCATGGTACTTACCTTCCTGCGGCTGGACTCCGACAGCACAGACTATGTCATCCGCGAATATGCGCTGGACGCCATCGTGCGCGGTGCGGTCAGGAAGCTTGCCGGAAGCTTTATCGACAAGAAGCTGAAATTAGAATACGAGAGTTTGAATACAACGGTTTTGACGGATGAAAAATGGCTTTCGTTTGTGGTGGAGCAGGTGCTTTCCAACGCCGTCAAATATACGCAGACGGGAAGTATCCGCATTTTTACCGAGGCGGGGAACACCCTTTGCATTTCCGATACCGGCATCGGCATCGCGCCGGAGGACCTGCCTCGCATTTTTGAAAACGGCTATACCGGCTTCAATGGCCGTGAGGACAAGCGTGCCAGCGGTATCGGTCTGTATCTTTGCAAAAGGATCTGCGACAATCTGGGACATTCCATCCGCGCCGAATCTGAGCTCGGCAAGGGAACGACCGTCCGAATCTGCTTCCCGAAGCCGCAAATGTGACAAAACTGTTCGTTTTATCCGACAAACTGTAAGCCGATTCCATGGAATGGGTCGGCTTTTTTTGCTACAATTCAGGTGTAATCTGAACGAAAAGAGGTCTTCTTATGAGTTTACTGGAAGTCAAGGGATTGAAGAAAATCTATAAGACCCGCTTCGGCGGTCATGCCGTAGAGGCACTTAAAAATGTCAATTTCAGCGTTGATGAGGGTGAATATGTCGCCATCATGGGCGAGTCCGGCAGCGGCAAGACGACCTTACTCAACATTCTTGCCGCGCTCGACAAGCCGACTGCCGGCACCGTCCTGTTGGACGGAAAGGATTTTTCGAAGCTCAAGGAGGCGTCTGTTGCGGCCTTCCGCCGGGATAATCTCGGATTTGTGTTTCAGGATTTCAGCCTGCTCGACACTTTTACCTTAGAGGATAACATCTACCTGCCGCTCGTGCTTTCGGGCAACTCCTATGAGAAAATGCACAAGCGCTTAGAGCCCATCGCCGAACAGCTCGGCATTGACCGCCTGCTCAAAAAGTACCCCTATGAGGTCTCCGGCGGCGAAAAGCAGAGAGCTGCCGTGGCGCGTGCGCTGATCACAAATCCGCGCATTATCCTTGCCGATGAGCCGACCGGTGCGCTCGATTCCAAGGCAACGGACGAGCTTCTGCGCCTGTTCAGCAGAATCAACGAGGCGGGGCAGACGATCCTGATGGTCACGCACTCTGCCAAGGCTGCAAGCCATGCATCGCGTGTGCTGTTCATCAAGGACGGTGAGGTCTTCCATCAGATCTACCGCGCAGACTCGAGCTGCGAAAAGATGTATCAGAAAATCGTGGATACCCTGTCGCTGCTTACGGGAGGCGGGGCAGAATGAAAAAAGCCTTTGTACCCAAGCTCGCCTTTGAGGGCATCCGCAAAAACCGCCGGATGTATCTGCCGTACCTGCTGACATGGATTTTGATGGCGGCGATGTTTTATATCATCTGCTACCTGGCCCAGCCGTCCGTTTTAGAAGCCATCGGGCGCGGCGGTTCAACGCAGGTGCTTTTGCAGTTCGGCACCTATGTGGTCGCACTGTTTGCGGTGATTTTCCTGTTCTATACCAATTCCTTCCTGCTCCGCAGACGGAAAAAGGAATTCGGCCTTTATAACATTCTCGGCATGGACAAGCGCGGCATCAGCCGGGTTTACCTGTGGGAGACGCAGCTGATCGCTGTCGTGTCACTGATTCTCGGCCTGCTTGCAGGCATCGCCCTGTCGAAACTTGCAGAGCTTGCTCTTTCCAAGCTCATCAGCGGCATTGCGACCTTCACCTTTACGATCTCGTGGCGTGCCGTATTGTATACGGCGGTGCTGTTTGCGGGCATCTTCGTCCTGATTTCCGCCAGCGGACTTGTGCAGGTGCGCAGGCTCTCCCCAATGCAGCTTCTGCGCTCCGAGAGCTATGGTGAAAAGGCGCCGAAGGCAAACTGGGTTCTCGGCCTTCTCGGCGTGGCGGTGCTGGTGCTTGCCTATTATTTTTCCGTCACGATCAAGAACCCCGTGTCGGCGCTGGCACTGTTCTTTGTTGCGGTGCTGCTCGTCATTGCCGCGACCTACCTGATCTTTATTGCAGGCTCGGTGCTGCTGTGCAAAATTTTGCAGAAGCGGAAGCGCTACTATTATAAAAAAGAACACTTTGTCTCCGTCTCCTCGATGGCCTACCGCATGAAGCGCAACGGCGCAGGACTTGCCTCCATCTGCATTCTGCTCACGATGGTACTCGTGATGATCGCGTCCACGACCTGCCTGTATTTCGGCGCCGAGGACAGCCTGCGCACCCAGTACCCGAATGACTTTATTGTAGAAGCGATCGACAACGATACCGGCGTGACTGTGTTGCCTGAAAACGTCGAGGTTTACCGTGCCGCACTCACAAAGCTTCTGACGGACGAAGGCGTGGAGGCAAAAAACAACTCGGATTATTACTATTTCGGCGTGGCAGGCTTACTTCACGGAACGACCCTACAGGCAGAAACGAGCTTTGTGGATACGGACACTTATGATGCGCTGACCAATGTGTATATTCTGCCTGTGCAGGACTATGAGCGCATGAGCAACAAGCAGGTCACGGTTGCGCCCGGACAGGCACTTGTCTGGGGCAAGCAGACCCAAAAGCTCCCGAAGGAACTGACGATCGGCCCAGTGCATTTTGATCTGATCCCGACCGAGGAGGCTGCAATAATCAGCTCCGGCAGTATGATCCAGGGCTTTGCGAATCTTTATCTGGTCGTGGATGATTATGATACCGTGACTCAAACGATCCAAGCCTATTATATGGAAAAGACCGGGGAGATTTTGGAGCAGAAATGGCGCTTTGCCTTTGATACTGACCTTTCCTCGGAAGAGCAGCTTGCCCTGTATGACAAGCTGTCGCAGACCTTTATCGATGCCTTAGCGCAGCAGAACGCGGACGGCTTCGGCTACCGCTGCGAGGCCTTGGAGGCGCAGCGTGAGGATTTCTACGGAACCTACGGCGGCTTCTTCTTCCTCGGCATCCTGCTTTCCATGGTCTTCCTGATCGCTGCCGTGCTCATCATCTACTACAAGCAGATCTCCGAGGGCTACGAGGATCAATCGCGCTTTGATATCATGCAGCGGGTCGGCATGACAAAGAAAGACATTCGCAAGAGCATCAACTCGCAGATGCTGACGGTCTTCTTCCTGCCCATCGGCATGGCAGTGCTGCATTTAGTCTTTGCCTTCCCGATGCTGCGAAAGCTTCTGTTGCTGTTTGGCCTGCTCAATACGAAGCTCCTGATCCTGACGACCGGCGTTTCTGTGCTGATCTGCGCAGTGTTCTATGCCATCGTCTACCGCATCACCTCAAATGCCTATTATTCCATCGTCAGCGGCGCAAAGGAATAAATCATCAAAAAGAGCACTCTCAGCGGAGAGCACTCTCGCGGAGAGTGCTCTTTTCTTGCTGCGGTTGACTCCATATGTTATAATTAGACCGAACATACCCCAAACGGTCGAAATCAAACGGTTTTCAGGAGGGCAGGTGCCATGAAAAAAAGAATCATACCGCTGCTGGCACTGCTTTGCCTGCTGACGGCGTGTGCCGGCAAAAAAGAGAACAGCCCGGCGCCGCATGTAATCTACCAGCCTGCGGTGCAGTCGGAGACGTTTGCGCCTGTGCAGGCAGAGCCTGCCGAAACGCTCCCGTTCGATCAGATCGGCACGTCTCACGATGACGGCCTTGAATATGCCATCTGCCCGATGGACTTTTTTTCGATCACCCAGACGAGCGGCGAGGGCACCCACGCCAACAACTATGCCATTGATTTTGCAGGGGAGGACGGCGGCATTGAGACGTTTTATGCTCCCTTTACCCTCCGCATTTACCGCATCCAGGAGGGCTATAACATCGTTTGGGCGCAGAGCACCGAAAAGGTGCATCTGGCCTCCGGCGAGCTGGACTATGTGAGCCTGCTTTTGGAACACTGTGACAACATTGACCGTCTGTATGAGGGAATGGTCATCCCGCAGGGAGAGGTCTTCTATGCCGAAGGCACGGCGGGCAATGCAACGGGCAACCACGTCCATGCGGAATTTGCCGCCGGCCCCTATGTTGACCAGGGCAGCTACCATGCCGCCGATGGCCGCGTGAGCATCAACAACGGCGTGCCTGCAAATGACATTTTCTTTCTGACCTCCTCCACCCGGACAAATGAGGGTGAGCAGAAAATCGGCGGCTTTACGTGGAAGTATCTTCCGGTATCGACCTCGGAGATCCTTGCGGGCTGGCACTGCAATAACGGCCATACGCCCGGAGAAATTACCGTGACGAGAAAACCGACCTGCACGCAGGACGGTGCCGTACAATATACCTGCCAAAGCTGCGGTGTGACACTTTCCGAGGCGCTTCCCGCCCTCGGGCATACCCCCGAACTTGTTGCGCAGGTGGACGCGCCGCGCTATGTGGACAAGGTCTGCGTATATCACTGCGAGAGCTGCGGCGGAGACTGGATCGAGGTCGAATGGGACAAGGTATTTGACCTTTTGTTCCCGGATGTTCCGGCAGACGATCCCGATTATCAGGCAATCTGCGATGTGGTATACCGCAAGCTGATGCCGGCGAAGCCCGACGGCACGTTCTGCCCCGAGGATTTCATCAGCCGCGCGGAGTTCATCACGCTGCTGTACAACAAATGCGGCGACAAGGGCGAATTCTCATGCACATTTTCCGATGTGGACGAGGAGGACGAATTCTACCCTGCAGTCGCCTGGGCGTTTGAGACCGGGCTTGCGAAGGCCACGGAGAAGAATAAGTTTACCCCGACCTGCCCCGTGACAAGGCTGGATGCTATCTCTATGGTGCTGCAATACAGTGCCCGCTTTGGCCTGCAATCCAAGCTTGTCTCCTATACGGATGCACAGAGCTTTGCAGTCGGCTCCGGCTTATATGAGGCTTCCGACAACCTGCACTGCGTTATGACGCGGCGGGAGGCGGCAAGACTGCTGTCCGTGATGATGTCGCTCGCGGCAGTCAGCGGTTTTTAACAGGATTTTAATCGGGATAGTGGATATTTCGACATATTTGTGCTATACTGACACAAAAAAGCAACCAGGAGGAAATTCGCTTGGAAGATTCTGCAAAACAGGAGCGGGACCTCATCCTGACCATTGATGATGATGAACCGGAAACGGTCAGCGAACATCACCATCACCATCACCACCACAAGAAAAAAAAGAAAAAGCGCAGCAAGGCGCAAAAGGTGTTTCTGATTATTCTGATCGTCCTTTGCAGCATCCTTGTTCTGTCGCTGATCACGGGTGCCTGCCTGTATTTCTATATGTTCGGTAAGCTCAATCACGATACGTCTCTTGATGGCAAGACCGATGCCGAGCTCGGAATCAGCATCGTAAACAACACCGTTGTCCGTCAGGGCGATGCCTCCATCGGCAACTCGATCAATGTTCTCGGAGACGCGGAGCAGTATGACGATGTCAGCAAGGTTCCGATCGGCGGCATTTCTCTCGATGATCTGCCGGAGGAAGTGCTTGCTCTGCTTGACCTGAACTCCGACCCGGTGACGAGCTATCTCAAAGACGGCGCCGACCAGATCGAAAACTTTGTCATTTTCGGAACGGATATCGGCAACTACATCGGTAAGGCAGCCGACAGCATCATCATCGTCTCCATTGACCGCGTGCACAATAAAGTCAAGCTGATCTCCGTTGCCCGTGATACCTATGCCTATGTTCCGGAGCGCGGCGGCTATACAAAGCTCGCCTGGACGCATATGTTCGGCGGTGCAGAGCTGACCCTTCACACGCTCAATACCAACCTCTATCTCAATCTGCGTGACTATGTGCGTGTCGATATCAAGCAGCTTCCGAAGCTCGTGAATCTGATCGGCGGCGTGGATATGTCGATTAGCCAGACCGAGGCAGACTACATGAACAGGGTGTACCATCAGCGGTCGAGTTCTACCGTCTTCGTGGCGGGCAAAAACCATTTCGACGGTGATGATGTCGTTGCCTTCTCCCGTATGAGAAAGAGCGATGCCAACGACAGCGATAACATGCGTACGTCTCGTCAGAGAAAGGTTCTGGAGGCGCTGCTGAATAAAGTCAAAAGCATGAGCTATACCGATTATCCGTCTATTATCCGTGAGGGAATGGGCCTTTGCACGACCTCTTATTCTAATACGGATATTTCCGGCCTTGTCTGGGATGTAGTCATGGGTGACTATAAGGTCGAAAGCTACGGCCTGCCTGCCGATCTCGTAGAGTGGAAGGGCGCATACATTAACGATTTGTACTACGCCGTCTACAATAAGGGCTATGCCAGCGATGCAATCTACCGCGTGATTTACGAAGACCTCTATGTTTCAGGCTACGACAAATAAAAAGGAGTACTGTACGATGGAAGAAAAAGAAGAACAACTGCAGAAGGCCGAAAAAACTTCCGAGGACTTTTTAGGAAAATACGCCTCGACTGCATTCCATGAGCTTGCCGTAAAGCGCGGCAGCGGGGACAAGGAAGCTGCGGAGAAGATCCGACGCTATGTCCGCCATATCGAAAAGAAGGAGCCCAAGTTCCTGGAAAAGTATCTCCGCTCAAAAAATGAGAACAAAACGCTCGAATCGCTGCGAAAGGCCTACTGCAAAATGCAGAATCTTTCCTGGATCAGCCTGATCCTGTGTGCGATCGCAACCTTTAGCGTGATCGGCCTGATGATCTTCAAGCCGGAGCTCCTGCGGGAACGTCTGTATCAGATCATCCTCTGCGGCGGCGCGGTGCTCTTTGCGGCACTGACGTGGGTGTTCAGCGGCATCGGCGGAAGTAAGGCACACCGCATGACCGAGCTTGACCTGCTGCTGCGAGTCAAGGATCTGCCCGAGGAGGAAGCTGCCGAAGACGAGACAAAACAGACCTCCGAAGAAGAGGAACCCGAGCAAACCGAAGAAAATGAATAAAAAAGCCGAGGGCTGCCAAAAGGCAGCCCTCGTTCTGTTTTTAACGGTTTCGGGGTTTGTTGACGCTCTGGAGGGCTGCCGAGGGGCAGCCCTTCTTCATGTATTGAGGTCAGTTGCAGCCGCAGCCGCCGTCACAGTTGTTGCAGCCACAGCCGCCGCCACAGTTGTTGCAGCCACAGCTGTTGCCGTTGCCATTCCAAAGCACAACGATGACGATCAGCAGGATGATCCACCACCAGCTGTTGTTGCCGACAGCAAAGATACCGGAATTACAAGACATAATGATTCCTCCAGTCATAAAATAGGCAAGCGATTCCGCTCATTCCATGTTATGCAGGAGGAGAAAATCGGTGCATGGATTTGCAAACGCATACTACGCGAAACAGCGTTCCGCACCCGTGAAGCTGTGCCCGACCTTAAAAGGACGGGAAACATCCACTTGCCGCACCTTACTCCCCATCCGGGAAGATGGTCTGCTTCGTCAGCTCATCAATGCGCTCTGCCCATTCGGGATACTTCTGCTTGAGCGCTTCCCGGTCTGCCGGGCAGTAATCATCGTCTGTGTAGCCGGGTGCCATTGTCGTGCCGAGCAGGGCAGTCTTTCCGCCGGATTTCAAGCGAGAACCCTGCCAGGTGCCTTTCGGGACGGGAAACTGCACCTCCTGTCCGGCAAGCACATTCTGCCCGAGCGTGACGAGGCGGCTTTCTCCGTTTTCATAGAGCAAAAGCAGCTCTACGGGGTCACCCAGATAAAAATGATAGACTTCGTCGGCAGGCAGCTTATGCAGGCTCGAAAAGGTGTTTTCCGTCAACAGATAATAAATCGCACTTGCCGCCTTTTTGCCGGGGGCGGCTTCCTCGATGGCCTCATAGCTGCGGCAGAAATATCCGCCCTCGCCGAGCAGCGGCTGGAGCGAAAAGCGTTCGATCAGTTCCTTTGCGTTCATTCGGCGTACTCTCCTGTCAAATCTTTTCTCATTTGATGCGGCTCGTATTCATTGTAGCATTTGCAGAGCTTTTTTGCAAGAAAACCGGCCGCGACGTCTTTGCGAGAAAACAGACATCATCTTGCATTTTTAGGGGAATATGATATGATAGAGACGTGAATATCGGAGGATTGCGCAAAAAAGGAGAAAGAAATGAGATTATTTAATAAACAGCTTGTAAACACCGGGCGGCAGGTCGAAGCAGACTTCGCAAAAATGATCTGCATCATCGGTATGGTGTTTGTTCACGCATTTGAAGAGGTGGGCGGCTTCTTTCCGGGGCCGGGCGAGGAATCCTCGCTGGCCTATATCTTCGTGGTCGTACTCGACGCGATCTTCGGCGCGGCGACTTTTATGTTCTGCATGGGCTTCGGCATTGCCTATTCGCCGAATAGCGATGCAGACGCCCTGATAAAGCGCGGGGGCAAGCTGCTGCTGTTCGGATATCTGCTGAATTTCGCGCGCGATTGCATCCCGTATCTGCTGAACTATATCATCACCCGCGACACCTACCTGATCTCCGACGCTCTGATGATGCAGCTGTGCAATGATATTCTCCAGTTTGCGGGGCTTGCACTGTTGCTGTTCGGCCTGCTGAAAAAGTGGCGCGTGTCCGACCTCGGGCTTGTGATCGTTGCGCTTGCGATGTCTGCCTTCGGCAGCTTTTTTCGCAATTTTGACATCCCCGAGCTTCTCAACATCCGAAACGGCAACCTGCGCACGGTTGCAAATCAGCTCGGTGGCTTGATTTTCGGCACGGTCTATTCGGAGGACCTGACGCTGGAAGCAAGCTGCTTCCCACTCCTTCACTGGTTTATCTTCGTCGTCGCCGGCTATCTGTTTGCCAAGGCGATGATGCGGTGCAGCAATAAGGGCAGGTTCTACGGCATCGTCGCTCCGTGCGGTGCAGGTCTTGTCACCGTTTATATGCTGCTCGCCATCCCGAACAAGCTCGGCATGATGAGCGAGGATCTCAATATGTATTATCACCTGACGACGCCGGAGGCACTTTTGTGCATTGTCGCCACGCTCACGGTCTTCGGAATGTACTACGGGCTTTCGAGGCTTTTGCCGGACGCTGTGTCACGTTTTGCGATCCGCATCAGCAAAAACCTCACGAAGATCTATATCATCCACTGGATCCTGATCGGCTTCTCCCTTGCGGCCATCATCACGGCAATACAGCTTCGCGGCATTGCGCAGGATAACTGGCCGCAGGCGACGACCCTGCAAACGGTCATGTTCGGCATCGGCATTCTGCTGACGGCGACCCTGCTTGCAGAAATCATTCAGCGTGTACAACAAAAAAGGGAGGAAAAACAATGATACGACTGGAAACAGCGAAAAACGGCAACAAGGTTACAGTATCCGTCCACGGCGTGATTGATACGGATTCCTCCGGCGTATTCAATGACGCACTGCTTGCGCTCGATTATTCCGATCTTGACCTGACACTCGATTTTGAGAATACGGAATATATCACCTCGGCAGGCCTGCGCGTGCTGCTCGTGGCGCGGAAAAAGCTTTCCGACGAAACGATGCGCATCATCAATGTCAATGACAGCATTGCCGATGTGTTCAACACGACGGGCTTCTGCGATCTTCTGCGCTTTTCGACGAAGGCGGACGATTGCCGATTTAGCTTCAAGGCACTGCTGAAAAAGAAGGTCAATGACGGCCTTGCTTTCCACTATCTCGGAAGAGATTATACCTGGAAGGACGTTGACTGCGTCTCGCAGATCATTGCCGAGGATCTTTCCCGGATCGGCGTGAAAAAGGGCAGCCATGTCGGCATCTGCGCGATGAACACGATCAACTGGATCTTCACCTTTTTTGCCGTGCAGAAGCTCGGCGCCATTGCGATCCTGGTCAACTTCGGCTTGAAGCCGCAGGAGATCGCGGTGCTGTCCGAAATCGGCGATATCACCCATCTGTGCTACGGCGCGATTCCGAATGTTACGGACTTCGCGGTGTTTTCTTCAGCACTCATCGGCAATTCAAAGATTACGCAGATGTATAACATTGGCGTTGAGGTCGATTTTACCGCGCGTCTCGGGGAATATGATGCCATATGCGACAAGTTCCCCGAAATATACCATCCGGACGATGCCAGCGTTGTGATCTTTACCTCCGGCTCGACCGGGAAGCCCAAGGCGGTGCTTTCGTCCTCCTATAACCTGCTGTACTGCATGGCATCGATCGCACAGGAGTTCCATGTGACGCAGAATGACCGCAACTGTGCATTTTTGCCGCTGTTCCATGTGTTCGGCTTTGCCACCTGCATCAGTCTGGGGCTGCTCTATGGCAGTGTGTCCTATCTGCCGATGTCCGTCCGTCCGGAGGCACTTATTTCGCTCATTTCGGAAAAGAAATGCACGATCTTTAACACCGTGCCGACGATGATGCTTGCCATGGTGCAGCATCCGTCCTTTACCCCGCAGAAGCTTTCTACGCTCCGTCTTTCCGCCCTCGGCGGTGCGGCAACGAGTCAGTCGCAGATGGAAATGCTGCAAAAGCTCCTGCCGAACAACCACTTCTGCAACATCTACGGAATGTCCGAAAATGCGGCGATCAGCCTGTCACACTATGAGGACACGGTAGAGCATATCACCCAGACCGTCGGCAAGCCTGTCGCAGGGCTTGAAATTGAGATCCGTGACCCGGCGACCGGCAGGCCCGTCCCGAACGGACAGTCGGGCGAGGTTTGCATCCGCTCGAAGACGATGATCGTCTGCTATTATCGCCTTGCAATCGAAAAACAGCCGCTTGACGATGCGGGCTGGCTTGCAACGGGCGATTTGGGCGTGATTTTGCCTGATGGGTATTTGAAGCTCGTCGGCAGGGCAAAGGATCTCATCATCCGCGGCGGCGAAAATATCTCCCCGGGTGAGGTCGCCGATGCGGTTGCACAGCTTCCCAGCGTTGCCGATGTCAAGGTGCTCGGCGTGCCGCACGAGGTCCTGGGCGAGGAGGTCGCGGCTGTCATCGTGTTAAAGGACGGAGAAAGCTTCGATCAGGCAGCCGCTGAGAAGTCGCTTTCTGAGAAGCTTGCCAAATACAAGGTGCCTGCCTATTTCGTGACCGTTGACCGATTCCCCCTGCTCGGCAGCGGAAAGGTCGATGTCGCCACGCTCAAAAAAGATGTCCTGACACGACTCGGAAAAGCATAATAGATAGAGAAAAAGAAACAGCCGAGAGGCTGCTTCTTTTTTGGTATGCAGAGTGTAAATGATTGTTTAGCGAACTTCGTTCTAAAGCCTCCCCTTGTGAGGGGAGGTGGGTCGGCGTTAGCCGAGCCGGAGGGGTAGTCAAGAAAAAGCTTGCATTCAAAG
>JAKSPM010000024.1 GCA_024404825.1 Clostridia bacterium | reverse complement strand
ACACCTCCCCTCACAAGGGGAGGCTTTAGAAATCAGCTCGCTAAACAATCATTTACCGTTCTTTTGAGCCGCACAGCATCCGGGATAGCGCCGAAAAAGGTTTCGATATATGCGTTGCGTTCGATATATGCTTCACATTTGATATATTCTTTGGATACGATATGCGCTGCGCGCAAGCAGCACGGTCAAGACCGTGTCCTGCAAAGACGCAAAAAGCGGTCTGCTGTGATGGGTGAGCATCACGGCAGACCGCCTTTTCTGTTTTGTTTCGTTTATTCGCCGGAGATGCTTCTCTTCAGATCCTCGATGGCATCGCGCAGAATGGTGATCCGGCGGTAGCACTCGCTGATCTGCTGACAGAGGGGGTCATACTCCGCCTCGTCCGGCTCTTCGTCGGTCACGAAGTCTTTATAGTAGACCTTGCCAAGCTGCTGATATGCCTTGCGGATCTGCTCCTGAAGCTTCGCGATCTTGACCTTATATCTGCCGATTTTGGCAAGTGCCTTGGTCTTATCTGCGGCAGAATGCGCTGCCTCTCCCGCCTTATCGCAAAAGTCACTGACGGTTTGCTTGAATTCCATGCTCATTCCTCCTCAGAATCTTTCGGCTGATTCATCAGCTCGCTCATATCCTCTTCCTCCGCCTTCACGCAATTGACATACATCTTTTCTGCGGGGATGGGACGGAAGTGGAAATAAATCATCAGCCCGCCCGCAATCACAACGCAGGCAATGGCAATCCACTGGCTTGCGCGCAGGGGGCCGATCATCAGGCTGTCGGTACGCAGGCCCTCGATCCATGCACGGCCGAGGCCGTACCACAGAAGATACATCAAAAAGACCTGACCGTCGTATTTCCTCTTTTTGGACAGGAAGTGGATCAACACAAAGCCGACCAGATTCCACGCCGATTCATAGAAAAATGTGGGATGTACGCGGACAAAGCCCTCATAGCCGCCCTTGACTGCAAACTCGTTGAGTTTGTTCCATGCCGTGGGGTCGGTGATTTTGCTCTCCGCCTCGTTCGCAGTCAGCTGCATGGCGAAGAGGTTTTCCGTGTGACCGCCGAAGGCCTCACGGTTGAAGAAGTTGCCCCAACGGCCTACGGTCTGACCGATCAGAAGGCCGAGACCCGTAATATCCAGATAAGGTGTGATCTTCTGCTTTTTGACCTTCGCCAGCACGATGATCATCAGACCCGCACCGATCACCGCGCCGTAGATAGCAAGGCCGCCGCCGCGGATGTTCCAGAACTTATCCGTGGCCTCCGGTCCGAAATAGTCCTTCCAGCTGAAAATGACATAGTAGGCTCTGGCGCAGATGATCGCCACAGGAGCAACCACCAGCAGCAGGTCTAAAATATTATCCTGCGTCAAGCCGAATTCCCTGCTGCGCTTCAAGCCGTACAGAACGGCAATCAAAAATCCAAGAGCGATAATGACGCCGTACCAGGCAATCGAGAAATTGCCGATGGAGAACGCCGTGCTGCTCGGGTTGACTGAAATGCCGCCGAGATTCGGGAACGTGATTTTATCCAACAATTGACTCATCCTCCTTGATCGGGTCGATGACAGACAGCGCCATGCGCTCACGTCGCACGACCCGGCGCAGGAATTCTTGCACCTGCTGCTCATCAACGGCATCATAGGCCTCCGGGAAGCGGAGAAAATCGACGCCGTCAAAGAAATATGCACACATACGGTAGCAGATACTCTCGAAACTGTCAAGGTCTCTTGTTCTTCTGCCGATGGCGGATTTTTTCAGTCTGCGAAAAAGATCGCTGTCAAAGCCCTCACGGCCGATGCGCTCCGCCTCCTGCAAAATCAGCTCCACGACCTGCTCCGGATCATCGGAATCACCGCCCGCGCTCAGCATGGCAACGCCCTTGACGCTTTCGAAGCCGGCGCTGAAATCGGGGTTGATCAGCCCCTGCTCCACCAGGCGTGTATATAAAGGAGAGGATTCGCCCACAAGGATCTCCGCAGCCAGGTCGCCGATGATTTCCTGCTTCATCGTGTCATCTCCCTTTTTCGGTGCTTCACAGCGGAAGCCCACCTCAAAGGTCGGCATGGAGATATCCATCTGCATCCGGACGGTTTTCGGCTCTTTGTCCAGCTGTTCCTCTTCACCGTATGAGCGGTTCGAAACACCGCCGGAGGTTTGCGGCAGCAGCTCGCGTGCAGTACGGACGACCTCCTCGGGATCCACATCACCCGCGACACAGAGCATCATGTTGGACGGATCGTAAAACGCCTTGTGGCAGTCATAAAGGGTCTGCGGGGTGATTTCTCCGATGGATTCCACACTGCCTGCGATCGGTACGCGAACGGGATGGTGCTCATAGAGGGCGTTGAACAGTTTTTCGGAAACGCTCGTCTCCGCATTGTCCTCATACATCCGAATCTCCTGGGCAATGATGCCGCGTTCCTTTTCCACGCTCTCGGCCGTAAAATACGGGGTGGAAACAAAGGAAATCAGGGTTTTCAGGTTCAGCAGGAAGTTTTCGGTACAGCTGAAATAGTAAGCGGTCATGCCGTAGGAGGTAAAGGCATTGGGGCTTGCGCCGTTTCGCGCAAAGACGCTATCTGCGCTGCCGTCGGGCATGTCGAACATTTTATGCTCTAAATAATGCGCCACGCCGTCAGGCGACCGCATCCATTTGCCGTCTATTTCAAAGGTGGTGTCCACAGAACCGTAGTTCGTTGCAAAAAAGGCATATTTTTTAGCAAAGTCCTTTTTTTGAAGCACGCGGATATTCAGGCCGTTCGGAAGCACTTCCTCAAAGACCGTCTCCTGCAGGCGGGGATATTCTGTTTTTTTCATGCGTCCATCCCCCTCAAATAAAACACAGTGTCACATTCAATCTTCTGTGCCGCTCGAACAAGCTGCGGGATCTCGAGCGTCCGGATTTCCTCAATGAGTGCATCAACGCCCGGCATCTTCGGGCAGATCGCCATGCCGAGATAGAAATCATCCAGTCTTCCGGGTGCGTCCCGCATCGTCTCTAAGGCCGTCAACGCAAGATGCTTTGCATTTTTGAGTTCTTCTTCGGATATTTCGCCGCGCCTGCATGAGTCCACCTCCTGCAAGATCGCCTCGCGGGTGATATCCAGCTTGTCAAAGTCCACGCCGGAGGAGATGAGCATAATGCCGCGGTATTTATCTAACGATGAGCTTACATAATAGCAAAGAGAACGCTTCTCGCGGACGTTGATAAAGAGCTTGCTCGTGATGCCCGCGCCGAGAACGACATTCAAAAGCATCAGCGCAGGATACCCTGCCTCCTCCACGCCGCAGCCTGTCGAGAGCCCGATGGCAAGCTTGCCCTGCGTAACATCCATGTTGATCGTATGGGTCTTTACGTCCGTCGTTTTCTGTTTGATCTCGCCGACCGCATAGCTTGTAAACGGCGCGCTTCGCGGAAGCGTACGCAGTGCCGCCCGGAAAATTTCCGTCGCTTCCTCGTGCGTCTTTCTGCCCATGTAGAAGATTTCCACATAGGAGGACGCAAGGATGTCCCGATAATGGGCATAGAGGGATTCGGGCGTGATTGCCTCCACATCCTCGACCTCACCCAGACGCGGCACGCCGAATTCTTCCCCGCGGAACATTTCGGCGATCAACTGTTCGACAAGGTAGCTGCGCTTGTCGTTCTTCTGCCCCTCGATGGCGTTGATGAGGTTGCGTTTTTCGCCCTGCACCGGCATGGAGCAGAACGCGCCGTTTTCCAGGCGCGGGGAAAGCAGCAGCTCTGCCGTGAATTCCGCCGCACGGGCAAAGATCTCCTCGCCCGCCGGAACATAGCAGTCTTCAATATAGTCGCAGTAAAGGCCTGTCATCTGCACGCCGCCCTTTTTGCGCACGAGCGTGCCGACCGTTGCACCGTAGAGTTCATCCAGCGCATTAGAGATAGATGCAATATCCGGGTGATGCTCACTGCCGCGCAGAAGCACGCTCGGCACGAGAGCATTGAGCGCCGCCTCCTTCTTTCCGTGCGGGCGCAGGAAGTTGATGCTGAAGCAGCCGGTTTTGAATTTCCCTGTCGTGACCGAGTGCAGATATACACCCGGCAGGATCTCGGAGCGTTGTTCCATAATGCAGTCTCCTCAATGTTTCTTTTGGGAGTATTATACTACATTTTTCCCAAAAGAAAAAGTAGGTATATGAAAATCTCTGTTTTTAGGCTTGTTATTCGATCGCATATCCTGTAAAATAAGAGGGATATTAGGAAAAGAGGCTCAAAATCATGCAGTGGCTGGAGCTTACCGTCAAAACCGTCTCTGAAGGGATCGACACCCTTGCCGAAAATCTGACCGCCTGGGGCTTTGACAGCTTCCTGATCGACGATTCATCGGATTTTCAGCAGTTCCTGGAGGACAATACCGCCTACTGGGACTATGTGGACGAAGACCTGGAAAAGAAAATGCAGAACGTCTCACAGATCCGGCTGTACCTGGAATGTGACGACACGCTGCCGCAGCGGCTGTCGCTTTTGCAGCGGAAGCTCGCGGAGCTGAAAAGCCGAAACAACCGGCTCGGCTCTTTGGAGCTGTGCTCGGAAAACCTCCCGGAGGAGGACTGGGCAAACAGCTGGAAGAAAAACTATCAGCCGATCCCCGTCGGGGAAAAGCTCCTTGTCACTCCCTACTGGATTGAGGATGTGCCGGCCGATCGCATTGTTTTGAAGCTCGACCCGGGTCTCACCTTCGGCACCGGTGCACATGAGACGACCCAGATGTGTATGCTCGCCCTGCAGGACTATGTCAAAGGCGGCGAGCGAGCGGTCGATCTCGGCAGCGGCAGCGGCATCTTATCCATTGCTGCACTGCTGCTCGGAGCGAAAACCTCTGTCGGCATCGACATTGACCCCAAGGCCGAGGACATTGCGCGGGAAAATGCCGCGCTCAACGGTTTCAAGGCCGACCGTTTCTCTGCCGTGACCGGCAATGTCATCTCCGACCGCAAAACGATGGAAGCACTCTCCGAGGGCGGCTATGACATCGTGCTTGCCAATATCGTGGCGGATGTCATCATCTCGATGACCCCCGTCGTACCCCGCTTTTTGCGCAAGGATGCCGTTTTCATCTGCTCGGGCATTTTGGATGTGCGCGCTCGAGAGGTGGAACAAACCCTTGTAAAAAACGGTCTTACCATTGAAAAGCGTCTTTCCATGGGTGAATGGCGCTGCTTCTGCGCAAAGCGGAAATAATACGGAAAAGGAGGGCGTTCGGTATGTCCCGCGACCCATCCAAACATAAAAAGCGCACCAAGCTGGCGTGGAAAAAGCATGCGATCGCCTACCGCCAGAAGCTTCGCCTGAAAAAGGCGCTGCGCATCAGTCTGATCGTGCTCGGTTCGCTTGCCCTGTGCCTGGTGCTCTATATTGCATATGCCTCGAAGTACGTCCGCTACGGCCGTGACGGGGCACACATTGATTTCCGTTCCTCCAACAAGGATGCGGCCGTGCAGGAAGCTTCTCGGAGCGAATCGCAAGACCCGATCGAAGCGGAGGTCGTCTATGAATCCAAGACGCCCGCCATCACGGAGCAGGGGCCGTTCAAGGGCTATTACGTCACCACGAAGCAGCTTCAGCACGCAGAAGAGCTCTATGACGCCGCAGATGCTCTGGATCACGGTTCGACCGTCATGCTGGAGCTCAAGAGTATCTACGGCTACTATTACTATCACACCTCCATCAGCGGCACGGAGCTTGCAGAGTTCGATATTGATGCGGTGGAGACGCTCATCTCCAAGCTCAAGAGCAGGGGCTGCAACCTGATCGCCCTGATCCCCGCCTTCCCCGACAATGTCTTTGCCGAAGCGAACTTCAGCTGCGCACTTCCAACTGCGGAGGGCTATCTGTGGCTCGATGAAAACCGCAGCTACTGGCTCAATCCGGCAGACGAGACCGTTCTGTCCTATCTGGAGCAGATCGCCAAGGAGCTTTCCAGCAAGGGCTTCAGTGAGGTCGTCTTTGAGGACTTCACCTTCCCCGCCAGTGCAAGCATCCACTATAATTCCTCCAAGTCCCGCCAGCAGGTCGTTGCCGACGCGGCAAAGCGGATCACCACCTTCTTTGAAGGAAGCAACCTGATTATCTCCTTTGCCACGGACTCCATGGAGTTCCCCACGCAGGACATCTCGGGCAGACTGTACATAGATGGCGTTGATGCCGCACAGCTCGACCGCCTTATTGACAACTACTCCGGAGGCACCCTTGACGCCGAGACCCAGCTTGTGTTTATCACGGATTCTAAGGATTCCCGTTTCGATGCCTACAGCACCATGCAGCTGCTTTCCTGAACGCAAGGAGTATTAAATGGATAACTACGAAAAATATCAGCGTGCCCGCGAGGAGCGAAAACGTCAGCAGGAAAGGCGGCGCCGCCGCAAGCTTGTGATCGTTGTGCTTTTGCTTGCAGTGTTGATCGCAGGGCTTGTGCTTTGGAAGTCCGGCCGTCTGATAAAGCCCCGAAAAGCAGCATCACCGATCTCCGCACCGTCTTCCGAAGCTGCCGTGCAAACGCAGCCGACTGCGCCGACAGAGCTTGAGACCGAGCCTGTTCAGGAAACGGAGCCTGCGCCGGAAGAGGATGATGACTGGATGCTCGTTCTGGTCAATCGCAACAATCCCCTGCCGGAGGGCTTTACGGTCGAGCTCAAGGCGCTGCAAAACGAACAGTTCGTGGACGATCGAATCTATCCCGAGCTTCAGAAGATGTTTGACGATGCCCGCGATCTGGGCTATTCCCCACTCATCAACGAATCCTTCCGCTCCCACGAGCGGCAGCAGGAGATCATGGACGCACACATTGCAAGCTATGAAAGCTCCGGCTACAGCCACGAGGATGCCGTTGCGAGCGCCGAAACGGAGGTCGCCATCCCCGGCACAAGTGAGCATGAGCTCGGTCTTGCCCTCGATATCACCACCGTTGGCGACATCGACCCGACTTCCCTTTGGAGCTGGCTCGCGGAAAACAGCTGGAAATACGGCTTCATTCTCCGCTACCCCGAAGAAAAGACCGACATCACCGGCATTACCTATGAGCCGTGGCACTTCCGCTATGTCGGCAAAAAGGCCGCCGAGGAGATCTATTCCTCCGGCGTGTGTTTAGAGGAATATCTGACAAACCGATAAATCAGCAAAAAGAAATGTCATTCCGCGAATTGCGGAATGACATTTCTTCTTTTTCCGTGTCATCCTAAGCATAGCGAAGGATCTTTTCGGACAGCCACCACAAAAGATTCTTCGGTCGCAGGCTCCCTCAGAATGACATAGGCTTTATTTTACATTGTTTTTATATAGGATGTTCAGGCCTTTCAGCAGCAAATTGCCGTCGTAGATCATTTCTCTGCGGCAAAGCGGGAAAATCTGCCGTGCCATACCGCCGGTGACGATGATCTTTGCCTCGGTGCCGAGCTCGTCCTCCATTCGGTCGAGCAGGCCGTCCAGCATGGCCGCCGCACCGAGCATAATGCCGCTGCGCATACAGTCGACCGTATTTCTGCCGATAGCCTTCTTCGGCGTTTCCAGGCGGATGCCGGGCAGCTGAGAGGTGCGGTTGGTCAGCGCCTCCTGCGAAATACGAAGTCCCGGACAAATACAGCCGCCGAGGTAAGCACCCTTTGCGTCGATCGCTGAGATCGTCGTTGCCGTGCCCATGTCCACGATCAGAAGCGGTGCACCGTATTCCTTCACTGCCGCCACAGCCGCCGTGATAAGGTCGCCGCCGACCTCCGCCGGGTCATCCGTACGGACATTGAGGCCTGTTTTGATGCCGGGGCCGACGATCAGCGGCTCGCAGCCGATCAGGCGCTTTACCGCCGTACAGAACGAATTGAGCACCGGCGGCACGACTGAGGAAATGATGCTGCCGGAAATTCGCTCAATTTCCACGCGGTTGAGGCTCAAAATATTGAACAGCTCTGCGCAGTATTCATCCGAGGTTTTGAGCTGGTCTGTCGCCATCCGTGCCTCAAAGAGGATATTATCGTCTTCAATACAGCCCAAAACAACATTGGTATTGCCGATATCAATTGCAAGTATCATATTTTCGCTCCGTTCTCCATAAGTATTTTCTGATTGTAGCACAGGATCGTTCCCTTTTCAATCTCCACAATGCCGCAATACGGCGTACCGTAGCCGTTGCTGGCACCGGGATTGAGATACCAGATGCCGCCGAGCTCCGCGCAGTACGGGATGTGCGTGTGGCCGAACAGCACAAGCTTCACCTGCTGCTCCATTGCCGCATATTCTAAGCGGGTATAGCCGTTTTTGACCGAGTAGCGGTGACCGTGGGTCAGAAGCACCGGGATATCGTCGATGACGGTGGAAATAGTATCCTGCCGGCCGAAGCGCCCGTCGCAGTTGCCGCTGACATAGATCATCGGAATATTCGGGTATTCCCTGCGAAGCTCCTCCGCATCGGACTGATGGTCGCCGAGGTGGATCACGAGATTCGGCCGATATTGCTCGACCGCCTGCTCCATATAGCGCATCGTGCCGTGGGAATCCGAGAGCACGAGGATCCTCTTCACCTGTCACCATCTCCTTTTTGCATTCATATACTGGTATTGTACTACAAATCAAGACGGGAGGCAACCATATGGACGAAGAAAAGAAATCGGCGCTGCCTTTTTCCGAAAAGGACATCCGGCGGGTGCTGGCCAGCACCGAGGGACGGAAGCTTCTGATGCTTCTGACAAAGGAGCACGGCGGGGTGCTTTCTTCTGCCGCAGAAGCCCTGAAGCAGGGCGACTCCGAGCGGGCAAAGGCACTGCTTGCCCCCGTGATGGAGCAGCCGGAGGCCGCAGAGCTTGTAAGCAGGATCAATGGGAAGTGATTTCATTTGGAAGCGTTGGGCGATTTGCTTGCGTCTGTTTTATCCGACCCCGAAAAGCTGTCACAGATCACCTCGGTCGCGGAAAGTCTCGGGCTTTCCGCGACCGCGCCGGAGCAGTCGCCACCGCCGCCCGGAGCTTTAGAGAGCACGGAGCTTTTGTCCTCCTTTCTGAAGCTGGCGGAGCAGGCGGAACGGCAGGATCCCCATCAGGCAGAGCTGCTCCGCGCACTGCGTCCGTTTCTGCGTCCGGAGCGGAGGCCGGCACTTGACCGCGCAGTGCGCGCTGCCCGGCTCTCCTCGCTGGCAACCTTAGCATTGCGCGCCCTGCAGGAGAAAAACGAGCCGGAGGATCGGAAGGAGTTTTGAACCATGTATAACCGTTACATTCCGAACAGCGACGGCAGCTTTCGGCGGCAGAGCGTTCTTGATCCTTCCCCGCCGGAGCCGCCTGCAAAAAAGCTTCCGGAGCCACCGCCGCCCGTAAAAAGGCCGCCGAAGGATCGCCGCGTGGAATACAGCAAGCCTCCCCTGCCGGCACTTGACACCGGAGACCTCCTCGTTTTGCTGATCCTGCTGCTGCTTTTGGAAAGCGGCGAAGAGGACAGTTTGACGCTGCTGCTCGCCGCCGGAATCTATCTTTTTTCCAAATAAAAAGGACTGCTTCGGGCAGTCCTTTTTATTTGGAAATACTCACAAAAAGAAAAACGTGATGATGCCGAGCAATGCGCAGCAGGCAATTTTTTACAGAGCAACTGCGTTTTCGCCCCATTCGCGGCTGAGCCGGACGGCAGTTCTCCAGTTTGCAAGGAGTCTGTCACGTTCCGGGCGCGGCAGCTTCGGAGAAAAGACCCGCTGCACCTTGCGGATGGCTTCCAGCTCCTCCGGGCTTTCCCACACGCCCGTGGACAGGCCTGCAAGGCAGGCCGCACCGAGGGCGGTCGTCTCCACATTCTGCGGGCGGTTGACCCTTGTCTGCAGCACATCCGCCTGGAACTGCATCATGAAATCAGATACCGACGCGCCGCCATCGACCCGCAGCTCGCGGATCGGCATACCGGCATCCTGATTCATCGTCTCAACAAGATCGGTCACCTCAAAGGCAATGCTCTCCAAAATGGCTCTGCCCATCTCGGCTTTCCCGCTGCCGCGGGTCAAACCGAAGAAGCTGCCTCTGGCATAGCTGTCCCAATAGGGTGCGCCGAGACCTGTGAACGCAGGGACAAAATAGACGCCCTGTGACGACGGCACGGATTCTGCCAGCACATCGATTTCCGAGGCAGAGGAGATCATGCCGCATTCATCGCGGAACCACTGGATGGCCGAGCCTGCGTTAAAGGCACTGCCCTCTAAGGCGTAGGTCAGCTTGCCTCCGACCTCCCACGCGATCGTGGTGATGAGGCCGTTTTTCGAGCGGATATTGTTCCCGCCGATGTTCATCAGGGTAAAGCAGCCGGTGCCGTAGGTGTTTTTGACCATGCCCTCATGGTAGCAGCCCTGTCCGAACAGCGCCGCCTGCTGATCGCCCGCACTGCCGGAGATTGGCGTGCCTGCTAAGTACTGCAAGCCCGGAAGCCCGGGTGCGACATAGCCGTAGACCATAGAGGACGGCACAGGCGTCGGGAGCATACATTCGGGGATGTTCAAGGCTTTACAGAGTTCCTTATCCCAGCAGAGCTTTTCAATGTCAAAGAGCATCGTGCGGGCAGCGTTGGAATAGTCCGTTGTATGTACCTTGCCGCCGGTCAGATTCCAAATCAGCCAGGTATCGACCGTGCCGAACAGAATTTCTCCGTTTTCGGCGCGGGTGCGAAGCGCAGGATCCTGATCGAGCAGCCATTTGATCTTTGTGGCGGAAAAATAGGGGTCAAGCAGCAGTCCGGTTTTCTCATGGATGTAGTCCTTCATCCCGTCTGCCTCTAAGCGCCTGCATTCCGAAGCGGTGCGTCTGCACTGCCAGACGATGGCGTTGCCCACGGGCTTTCCGGTCGCTTTTTCCCAAAGGATGGTCGTCTCACGCTGATTGGTGATGCCGATGGCTGCAATGTCCGTCGGGGACAGGCCGCTTTTTTCAAAGGCGGCTGCCGCTGCGCGAAGCTCAGTATCAAGAATTTCCATCGGGTCGTGTTCCACCCAGCCGGGCTGTGGGTAGATCTGCGTGAACGGATACTGCGCTAAGGTCACGATGTTTCCCTGCTTATCAAAAATGACGGCGCGGGAGCTGGTCGTTCCCTGATCGAGGGCAATGACATACTGTTTCATCTGCTGCCTCCTGTTTTTTTCTTTTTTCTCTTTATAGTTTGCAATATTTGTTGTACAATGTCAACAAGAACAATCCGAAAAGGAGTGTATTTTATGAAAGAATTTACCTATCCCTCCGCAGGAAAAGGCGAAATCCATGCCTATGTGTGGCAGCCGGAGGCAAAGCCCGTCGGCATCGTGCAGTTCGTGCACGGGATCGCCGAGTATATGCCGCGCTATGAGGACTTTGCCGCATTTTTGAATTCCAAGGGCTTCCTCGTCTGCGGCGAGGATCACATGGGACACGGCGCTTCCATCGGAAATAGCGATGTGCAGGGCTATTTTACGGGCGGCTGGCTGAGCGCAGTCAAGGACACCCACACCCTCTATGAAAAAATGTCCGCGGAATACCCTGATGTTCCCTATTTCCTCTTAGGTCACAGCATGGGCTCGTTTATGGTGCGCACCTTCCTGTATACCTATCCCAAAGCAAAGATCAAAGGGGCGCTTATCTCCGGTACGGCATGGCAGCCGGGAATCGTCCTGTTTGCAGGCAAGACGATGTGCAAGTGGCAATCCAAAAAGCTCGGACTCACAAAGGTCAGCCCGATGCTCACCAAGATGATGTTCGGCTCGTACTGCAAGGGCTTTGAGGATGTAAAAAGCCCCTTTGACTGGCTCAGCTCCGTGCGCGAGGTCGTGGAGAAATACGAAAAAGACCCCCTGTGCGGCTTTGATGCAACCATCGGCCTGTCTTACGATATGCTTTGCGGCATCGGGATGAACCAGAAAAAGAAAAACCTTGCCAAAATGCCGAAAGACCTGCCCGTCTATTTCTATGCGGGCGACCGGGATCCGGTGGGTGCCAACGGCAAGGGCGTGAAAAAATCCTATGCGGCATTCAAAAAGGTCGGAATGACGGATGTTTCTTTGAAGCTCTACCCGAACGGCAGACACGAAATGCACAACGAGGTGAACCGTCTCGATGTCTACGAAGATGTGCTGAAATGGATCGAATCGCACAAATAATTGTTACCAATTTGTAAATCTTGTTGACGATAATGCCAAAAGAACGCGGAAAAACTTGACGAAATTCAATGCTTCTGCTACAATACGATTAACATAATCTTGCAGGAGTGATCTATTGATGTTCAAGAAAGGAATCGCACTGTTGCTTGCGCTGTGCATCTTCGGCAGCCTGATTCCCTTCGCCGCAGCGGAGGAGGAGCAGGTCGCAGACAGCGCACCGCTTTCCGAAGCCATTACGGAAACAGAAGCTCCGACGGAGATTTATGAAGAAAGTCTTTCCGAGGAAGCTGAGGAAATTCCCCCCGCACCTGTCCTCCGCTCCCCCGCTACATATCAGACCAGTGCGGAAGGTAAGGTCTTTATTGCCCGGATGGCAGGCAAAGATATCAGCAGCAGTATGATCGCAGGTGCAGAGGGAATTGTCCGCACCTTTGCAGAAAAATATGATTTGGAGCTTTTGCAGTGCCAGTTTGATGCCCTTGTGGACTTTGCCTTTGACTGTCCCGGTGCGTTTACCAACAGCATCGATGACCTGGAAGACAAGAACAACTTTGAAAATCTTCTGATTCTCGGCAGCTATACCGATGTTTCCCTTGCAGACGCCATGTGCGGCTTTGTGCGTACCCTTGACAGCGCGAACTTCTCGGAGATCTCCGAGTCGATGGTCAAGCGCCGCGTGCGCGAGGCAAAGCTCTTCTGCCACGGCGACTATAACGGCACGACCGACACCATCTGCTATGTGATTTTCTACCCCAACGGCGGCAAGAGTCCGAAGAGTGCCCGCTGCTATGCAAAGGGCGAAGCTTACAGTTCGCTTCCCGTTGCCACCAAGGACGGCAAATCGTTTGCCGGCTGGTATTCCGATATCCGCAACGGCAGCCACATCTCCACCTCTACGATTGCTTGCTCCGATCTGACGGTTTATGCCCGCTGGGGCAGCTCTTCCGTTTCCGACCCGAACGCGAAAAACAACGATGATCCCGCCTCCGGCCGAAGCGATGGCGTCAGTATTTTGAAAAACCGTTCCAGCGATGCGCTGATCGAATTCATTCAGGGGCATGAAGGCTTTGTCCACTATGCCGTCTGGGACTACGCGCAGTATTCCATTGGCTACGGCAGCCATACCTCCTCCGGCGATTATCCGAACGGCATCTACCGCAAAGAAGCCGACCGCCTCATGCGCTGGATGGTCTATGACTTTGAAAGCTATGTCACAAACTGCGAGAGCAAGTTGCCTGCAAAGCTGAAGCAGCAGGAATATGATGCCCTCGTCAGCTTTACCTACAATGTCGGCCCGAGCTGGGCATCGTCCAGCTACCGTCTGTTCCGCTATCTCCAGCAGCGGACGACTGACCTGGAGCTTGTCAACGCAATGGGCACCTGGTGCAACGCCGGCGGCGAGATTCTCTCCGGCCTTGTGTACCGCCGAATGGACGAGGCACAGATGTTCCTCTATGGCGACTACAAGCGCGACAACGGCGGCAATCTCTTCCAGGCAATCAACTTCCGTGCCAACGGCGGCACCCTCGCCCCGGACGGAAAGATCATGTACTACTTCATGGGAGTGCCTTACGGAACCTTTGCCGGTGCCTACCGTGACGACTATACGCTGTCCTATTGGGCAGATAAAAACGGAAAGTCCTACTCTCCCAACCAGATCGCAGCCGGCGATAAGTTCATCACGCTCTATGCCCAGTGGACGCAGAGCACCACGCCTCCGCCTCCGATCGTCGATCCCGATAACCCGCTTGACGGCTACATGGATCTTGATAAGGACGCATGGTATGCCGAGGCCGTTGCCTATATGGTGCAGAACGGCTATATGACAGGCTCGTCCGAATCGGTCTTTGACCCCGCAGGTGAGATGACCCGCGCAATGCTCGTGTCCGTGCTCTACCGCATTTCCGGCAAAAGCGTTTCCTATGAGCAGACCTTCGCGGATGTTCTTTCCGATTACTGGTATGCCAATGCTGTCACCTGGGCATCGAAAAACGGCATCGTCAACGGTGTCGGTGACAACCGCTTCGACCCGAACGGCAGCATCACCCGTGAACAGCTTGCCGTGATCCTCTACAACTTCACCAAGAGCTACGGTCTGGATGTTCCCGCACAGGGAGACCTCAGCGTCTTCCCCGACGGAGTAAACGTTTCCAACTGGGCAAAGAACGGCGTGCGCTGGGCTGTCGGGATGCAGCTTCTGAGCGGTCAGGCAGATGAAACCGGCAAGGTCAATCTCGCGCCCGGGAAAACGGCAAGCCGCGTGGAGGTTGCCTCCGTGCTCTACCGTTTTCTGCTTGCAT
Organism: Clostridia bacterium; assembly: GCA_024404825.1. GTDB lineage: Bacteria > Bacillota > Clostridia > Oscillospirales > Oscillospiraceae > JAKSPM01. The sequence continues at coordinate 866 of JAKSPM010000024.1, read as the reverse complement.
TCGGTGCATAAAAACAGTTTAATCAGTACATTTTAACGTACACTTCAAATGCTACAATTCAGCCAGAAAGTAAATGAAAGGACTGAATTGTATGGCATATTCCATTATCAACGTTCGCGGGCATTACGAGGTTTATGACGCCTTCGGCAGTTTTCTCTTCTCTGCCGACACCAAGGCCGAGGCATTGAGCGAGCTGCGCGAAGCGGAGGCTGCATGAACATTCAGATTTTCGGCAAATCAAAATGCTTCGACACGAAAAAGGCCGAACGGTTTTTTAAGGAACGCCGCATCAAATATCAGAGCATCGACCTTTTGAGATACGGTATGTCGAACGGCGAATTTGAAAGCGTGCTGCGTGCCGTCGGCGGGATCGACAACCTGATCGACTGGGACAGCCGCGATGATAGCATTTCTCTTTTGAAATACCTCGCGGACAAGCGGACAAAGGAGGACAAGGTCTTTGACCGGGTCGAGCTGATGAAAACGCCCATCGTCCGCAGCGGCAAAAGAGCGACCTGCGGCTATTGCCCGGAGGTATGGAGTCAATGGCTTGCGGAGGAAGCAAAATGAAACCGTTTTATTTTAAGCTGCGGCTTGGTTTTTACATTCTCTCGTGTTTGTGCGCCCTTGCCAGTATGTTTTTAGCAAGCACCACCTGGCCGTTTCTGACGGCTGCCGGGCTTTTCTTCATTGCAGGCTACGCCGTAACCTTGAAGCACTGCCGCTGCCCAAGCTGTAAGCGCGTGCTCCCGAGCCGGATAAAAACCCCCGACCGCTGCCCCTTCTGCGGAGCAGCGCTCAAGGAAGATCACCTTTAACAAAACGAAAAACAGGCTGTCTCACCGCGAAGATGAGACAGCCTGTTT
>JAKSPM010000023.1 GCA_024404825.1 Clostridia bacterium | reverse complement strand
TTTGCGTCAGTCAACGATTTCCACGCTGACCTTCTGTCCGGTGCGCTGGGCAACGGACTTGATAATGGTACGGATTTCCTTGGCGATGCGGCCTTGACGGCCGATAACTTTGCCCATGTCCTCCGGAGCTACACTCAGCTCCAGAACCGTAACATCTCCATCCAGCTGTTCCGTGACCTTGACGGCTTCGGGATTATCAACCAGATTCTTTGCCATGTAGAGCAAGAGTTCCTTCATCGTTAATCTCCTTTAAGCAGCTTACAGAACGTTCGCTTTCTTCAAAAGAGCTCTCACGGTGTCGGTGGGCTGAGCACCGTTCTTGATCCAGTTCTGTGCCTTTTCTGCGTCGACAGTGATCGTTGCAGGATCGGTCAGAGGATTATAGGTGCCGATTTCTTCGATGCAGCGGCCGTCACGCGGGAAGCGGGAATCAGCAACAACGATACGATAGTAAGGAGCCTTCTTTGCACCCATTCTTCTCAGTCTGATTTTTACCATGGAACACACCTCCAAATAGATTTTTTATTAAAAGCAGTCGCTTTTTTAACAAGATCAGAAGCCCGGGAAATTCGGCATTCCGCCGCGTCTTTGCAGCTTGCGCATTTTCTTCGCAGCCCCCGGGCCGGAGAACTGCTTGACCATCTGCTGCATGGCTTCAAACTGCTTGAGCAGCTTGTTGACATCCTCGACCTTTCTGCCGCAGCCGGCCGCGATGCGGCGCTTGCGGGAGGAGTTGAGGACATTGGGGTTTTCACGCTCATAGGGCGTCATGGACTGGATGATGGCCTGAACGCGGTCAAGCGCTTTTTCATCCACCTGCACGTTTTTCAGGTTGCCCATACCGGGCATCATGCCGAGCAGGTCCTGCATACTGCCCATTTTCTTGATCTGCAGGAGCTGATCGTAGAAGTCTGCAAGCGTGAATTTATTGGCACGGAGCTTCTGCTCCATTTCCAGTGCTTTTTTCTGGTCAAGCGCTTGCTCTGCCTTTTCGATCAGGGAAAGGACGTCGCCCATGCCGAGAATTCTCGACGCCATGCGTTCCGGGTGGAACGGCTCGATCTGGTCCAGCTTTTCGCCGGTACCGATGAACTTGATGGGCTTGCCCGTAACTGCCTTGACAGACAGGGCTGCGCCGCCTCTTGCGTCGCCGTCGAGCTTCGTGAGCATGACGCCGTCGATATCGAGCCATTCGTTGAACGACTGTGCCGCATTGACGGCATCCTGGCCGGTCATGGCATCCACGACAAGCAGGATCTCGTCCGGCTTGACCTCTGCCTTGATGGACTTTAATTCGTTCATCAGGTCTTCATCGACATGAAGACGACCTGCAGTATCTAAGAACACATAGTCATTGCCGTGCTGGGCAGCATGACGGATGGCGGCTTTGGCAATATCAACAGGATTTGTCTGCCCCATCTGGAACACCGGGACGTCCAGCTGACCACCCACGACCTCCAACTGCTTGATCGCCGCCGGACGGTAAATGTCACACGCAACGAGCAGCGGGCGTTTGCCCTGCTTTTTCATGAGGCCGGCGAGCTTTGCGCCGTTGGTGGTCTTACCTGCACCCTGCAGGCCGACTAACATAACGACCGTGGGTCCCTTCGGAGAAACTGCAAGGCGCTGATTCTCGCTGCCCATCAGGGTGATGAGCTCTTCGTTGACGATCTTGACGATGGTCTGCGCAGGGGTCAGGCTTTCCAAAACATCGGAGCCGACACAGCGCTCAGTCAGGGACTTTGTGAAGTCCTTGACGACCTTATAGCTGACATCCGCCTCCAGAAGTGCAAGGCGGATCTCACGCATGGCTTCCTTGACATCAGACTCGGATAGCCGACCTTTGCCGCGCAGCTTTTTGAACGCAGCAGAAAGTTTTTCGGTTAAGCCTTCAAATGCCATCGCGTTACTCCTTTAATGAATTCGCTGCCCGCTCGATCGCCTCTGCAAGCGAACGGACACTCTCATCCTTTGCCGATTTCAGCTTTTCCGAATTTAGGAGAATTTCGGCAAGGGCTTTCTTCTGCGCCCGCTCTTTTTCCAAACAGCCGAGCGTCTGCTCGTAGCTGCGTAAGATGGCCTCGGCGCGGGCGATGGAATCATGAACGCCCTGACGGCTGATGCCTTCTTCTTCGGCGATCTCCGCCAGCGACAGATCCTGATTATAATAAAGATCAAAGCAGATTTTCTGCTTTTCGGTGAGCAGCTCACCGTAGGTATCATACAGGAGGGACATTTCCAGAGAATCCTGAAGCATATCGCGTCCTCCTTACCTTGTCAAGCTTTTTGCCTTGACAGCTTGCTCATTGTACAATACTTTCCCCCGTCTGTCAAGCAAAAATACTTGACAGTTCAAAAAAGATTTCTCGGCGCCGAAATGCTCGTCTGTATTTTTCGGAAATTGTTGCATTTCTCATATGTTTATGGTATGATACACAGGTAATTAAACTGTTTTTGTGCAGAATATTCTGCAACTGGCCTGACCGAAGGAGGACGCCCATGAAAAAGCACTTTGCCATCCTGCTCGTTTTTGCTCTGCTTATTTTGCTTGCCGCGTGCACTCAAGCGCCCGAAAAGCCCAAGAAAGCCACCGAACAAGTGTCTACGCAAACTGCCGTATTGACCGAAGCTGTTCCTACCGAGCAGACAGCATCGCAGACCGAAGCGCCGCCCGAGGAAGCTCCGTTCCCGGAAACCGTCCTGCTTGAATATAAATCCGTAAAAGTCACTGCAATCGGCTGCGAAGCGTATTCTGCCAATTCGGTGCATATCAATCTGAAAATCGAAAACCCCGATGGTCTCCGGCTGAGCGTCTCCGAGCTCTATATCAACAACATTGCCCTGCCGTCCGGAAATGTCAACATCTCCGAAGGCTCCGGCTATATCAGCATCGTCCTTGATCCGCTTTTTGTGATGGGATTGGACTTTGACGCCCTGCAAACGTTTGAGCTGCGGCTCGGCGCACAGGATGCAGACGGTGAGGTACACAAGGGCGAGCTCGCTGCCTTTGAGATTCCCGGGGCAAAAGCCTGTGAGCCGACAACCCCCGGCGCTCTTTTATTTGAAGAAAACGGTGTTTCCCTCTATGCGCAGTTAAAGACGGATGATTCCTTCTGGGGCACCTGTGTTTACTTCTACTGCATCAACTCTTCCGGCAAAACCATGCGCATCGGTGCAGGCTCCCAGCCCACCTATAACGGCGGAAGCTCCGGCGTGGAAGCAGGCTCCGTAGCCAGCGGGAATATCTATGACGGAAGAGCCTCCGTTTTTGTCACAAATCTCTATGATGACCAGCTTCAAGCTGCGGGCATCTATCCCATCACCTCCGTCGCATGGACATTCAATGTCTACGACGCAGAGGCCGAAAGCCTGTGGTTCTCCCCCGGCGCTTTCACGATCACAGAAGAATAAACCTTAAAAAATTACAGCCGGTGCCGCAATTTGAAATGCGGCACCGGTTGTTTTTGTTGTTCAGAGGACTTGCTTTTTCATATATTCATTTAAGGAACTACCCTGCGAGGATCTCTGCGCGGACAACGCCGTGCAAACCCGAAAAACGCTGCAAAAGCTCTTCCACAGTACAGCTCAGGGCGGTCGTCTCCACCGAAATCGTGACCATGGCACAGCCGTTTGTGGGAATCGTTTGGTTGATGGTGAGTATATTTGCGCCGTATTGGGCAAAAATGGAAAGGATGGACGATAACACGCCCGTCATATCTTTCAGCAGAAGCTGAAAGGTAATGATCCGCCCGGACATCATGTTCTGAAACGGGAACACGGAATCACGGTACTTATAAAACGCGCTGCGGCTGATGCCCATCAGGCGCGTGGCCTCATTGACAGTCGATGCCTCGCCGGTCTGCAGAAGGCGCTTTGCCTCGGCAACATGGACGAAGACCTCCGGCAATGCGGATTCCTCTACGATATAATATCTGGAGTTTGATTTCATGGTTTCTTCCTCAACTGTTCATGGTGCGCGGTCATTTGTTTTTACATCATATCACACGTTGTTTCAAAAAGCAACTGCGGAGGTACTTATGGAACTGAAAAAATATACGCGAACTGCCCTGTATGTCGTTTTTGGCATCGGGTTTGCATGGGTGGGGATCAAATACCTGCTGCCGATCCTGCTGCCCTTTCTGATCGGCTTTGCCTTGTCAAGGATCGCCGAGCCGATCATCCGCTCGATGCAGAAGCGGAGCCGCAAGCCGCCGCGCTGGCTCTGTGCCCTGGTCGGTATGCTTGCCGTCTACGGTGTTTTGGGGACGGCTCTGTTTTTCCTTACACGGACACTGTTCCGCGAGCTTCAGGACTTTGTTTCCGGTCTTCCCGCCCTGCTTGCCTCCCTGGAAGAACCAATGCAGGCTTTGCAGCGCCAACTGGAGCAGCTCAGCAGCAGACTCCCCGGAAATGCAGGCGTTGCCGCGACCGGCTGGGTCGAAAATCTGTTTGCAAGCGGGAGCATTCTGGCAGAACGGCTGAGTGCATGGCTTGTGGATTTTGCTGCGGGGCTCGTCACCTCTCTGCCCGGAATATTACTGTTTCTGATTACCTCCATTCTCTCAAGCTTCATGTTCTGCTCTGAATGGCCGACCCTACGCAAAAGCCTGGCAAAGCGTCTGCCCGCAAAATGGCGTACGCGGGTCTCATCTGTTCTGCAGCGGTTAAAGTCTGCCATGGGCGGCTGGCTCAAGGCGCAGCTCAAGCTGATGCTTCTGTCGTTTTTTGTTCTGACGGTCGGGCTGTGGATTCTCGGCATTGATTACCCGCTGCTGTTTGGCGGCGTGACCGCCTTAATTGACGCACTGCCGGTGCTCGGTGTCGGCACGGTGTTTGTGCCGTGGGCGATCGTGCAGTTTATGCAGCAAAATTCCAGGCTCGGCTTCGGACTGCTGATCCTCTACGGCGTCGCCTCCCTTGTCAGATCGGCCGCCGAGCCGCGGCTTGTTGGCAAACAGGTCGGCCTGTCTCCGGTCATTACGCTGTTTTCCATGTATGCCGGATTTCGCCTGCTTGGCGTGTTCGGCATGATTTTGCTTCCGATCCTCGCCATTCTCGCGAAGCAGTTCCTTGATCTCTGGGAGGGCCGCAGCGCACAGATTCAACGGTAAAAATCAACGGAAAGCACAAAATACAGGGCTTTTTTGCGGAAAAGGTGGATTTTTCTCTGCATATGTAGTATAATGCAAAAAAATCTACTTTTTTGAGAAGGTATGTTATGAATTCCGATACCGAACTTCGTGAAGAGCTCCGAAGACACTACACCGGGCAGAAGCCAAAAAAGAAAAAAAGCAAATGGCCGATCATTTTGGTTGCCGCCCTCGTAGTCGTGCTCGCCGCCTCCGGGCTTGCACTGATCCTGCACAAGCACAAGGAGGGCGCAAAGCCTGCTGTAAGCGGAGAGCTGACCAACGGTGTGCAGCAATGCTACTGCGCAGGTTTGGAGAACACCGTTCCCGTCTACAACAAGCTCGGCAATGCCGTGAGCAGTCTGCCCCGCGGCAGCAGCGTGACTGTTGACTTAGGCGACGGAATCAAGCTGAACGACGGCACGATCTACCCGATCAAGGGAAAAGACAACGAATATCTCAAGCGTGAAAACCTCTCCGCGACCCCGGAGGGCGTGGTGCCTGAGGGTGAGCTTTGGGTCAAGACCTCGATGAACCTGCGCACGGGAGCAGACTCCCTGGAGCTGACCGCCCTTGCCATGAAGGGCGCAAAGCTGACCGTCATCGGCTATTCCGGCCTGCATGAGGACGGCTCCGTGGATATGTACAAGGTGCAGCACGACAAGATCATCGGCTGGCTCAGCCCGATCTATCTGACCACGGACGAAAAGGTTGCAAGAAACCATTATGACGAGGGCGGCATGATCGCAAACCACCTTGCCCGCGGCGACCTCTACGGCGGCGGCACGGCTGCAACTTTGGACTACTTCCCCCGCGAAAAGCTCGTCTCCGAAACGAACATCATGCCCGAGCATTGCTATACCCTGTATCTCAACTGCTTCCCCGAAACGATCAACGATGTCGATTCCTACATCGAATACGCAAAGACCACCAACATCAACACCTTTGTTGTCAACATTCTGGACGGCACCTGCGTTGCCTATGCCTCCGATGTCATGCGCAAATACTGCCCCTCGGCAGCAAACAATGCAGGCACGGACTTTGAGGTCTACAAGGCTGCCATTCAGAAAATCAAGGACGCCGGGTTCTATGTGGTCGGCAGAATGACGGTGTTCAATGACGCTTTCTTTGCCTTTGACCATCCCGAGTACGCCATCACCGATGCCAAGGGCGACCCGCTGGAGATCAGCGGAATGTACTGGCCGAGTGGTTTCTCCCGCGTCACCTGGCAGTATAAGGTTGAGCTGGCGATCGAGGCCGTCAACCTCATCGGCTTTAACGAGATCCAGTTCGACTATGTCCGTTTCCCGGACGGCACCTACTCCTTTGAAAAGGACAACAACATTAACTATCAGAATGTCTACGGCGAAACCAAGGCCGAGGCAAATCAGCGTTTTCTGATGTACGCCTGCGATGAGATCCATAAGGCAGGCGCCTATGTCTCCGCGGACGTCTTCGGCGAGACCTCCAATCCCTATGTTGCCTCCTACGGCCAGTATTTCCCCGCCGTGTCCAATGTTGTGGATGTCATCAGCGGCATGCCCTACTGTGACCACTACGAGAGCTGGGGCGACTATGTGCCGTGGCTGCAGCCCTATGAGTGTGTGAACACCTGGGCAGAGGGCGTTGTCTCGCGTCAAAGCGAGATCCCGACCCCTGCAATCGTCCGCACGTGGATCCAGGCCTATGATGCCATTCGCCCGCCCTACAATACATACGGCTCCACCGAGCTTTGGGCAGAGATCTCCGCGCTTTTAGACAACGGGCTTGACGGCGGCTTCATCACATGGAACGCCGGCTCCAGTTTGGAGAAATACAAATCCTTCCGTGAAGCGTTTGAAAAGCTCCCAACCTAATACACAAAAAAGAAAAATGTCATTCTGATTTGAAGAGAAGATTCTTCGCTTCGCTCAGAATGACATTTTTATTTTGTTCATTTAATTGTAGATATTACTCTCCGGCGGGAACAGAAGACGAATTCTGCCAAGCAGGGCTTTGATGGCGGGAGAGACGGGATCCGCTTCGGCAAGGAAACGGTTTGCCGCCTCCTGTGCGCGTTTCAGGATGGACGGGTCAAGGCTTAAGTTTGCGACCTTGAACACCGGCAAGCCGCTCTGCCGCGTCCCGAAAAAGTCACCGGGGCCGCGCAGGCGAAGATCCTCCTCTGCGATTTGGAAGCCGTCATTGGTCTTGCACAAGGCTTTGAGCCGGGCTAAGGTATCACCGTCCGAGGCAGACGAAAACAGGATGCAATAGGATTTTGCCCCGCCGCGTCCGACTCTGCCGCGCAGCTGATGCAGCTGCGAAAGGCCGAAGCGGTCGGCATTCTCGATGACCATCAGCGTTGCATTCGGCACATCCACGCCGACCTCAATGACAGTCGTCGCAACTAAAATATCATATTCGCCGTCCTTGAATGCGGACATGATCGCATCCTTTTCCGCACCCTTCATCTGCCCGTGCAGAAGTGCCACACGCAGGTCACTGAACACGGTACTTTGGAGCGTTTCTGCCCAGCTTTCTGCGGATTTGAGACTTTCAATTTCGCTTTCTTCGACCGCCGGGCAGACGATATAGACCTGATGCCCTTCTTCAACCTGCCTGCGGATAAAGGCATTGATGCGCTTACGCATGGTCTCGTCCACAAGATAGGTATCGACCCCCTGCCTGCCCGGCGGGAGCTCATCAATGACGGAAATATCCAAATCGCCGTACATGATGAGGGCAAGCGTCCGCGGGATCGGCGTTGCCGACATGACAAGCAGATGCGGGGCTGTTCCTTTTGCGGAAAGTGCGGCTCTCTGGCCGACGCCGAACCGATGCTGCTCGTCGGCGATGACGAGACCGAGAGAGGAAAACTGTGTTGCTTCGGAAATGAGAGCGTGGGTGCCGATCAAAAGATTGATCTCCCCGCGCTCCGCTTTTGCGCGGACGGCCTTTTTCTCGGAGGCCTTCATAGAGCCGGTTAGAAGGCCGCAGCGAACCGGGGTATTTTCAAACAGCTTGGAGAGGGACGCATAGTGCTGCTCTGCCAGAATTTCCGTCGGTGCCATGAGCGCCGTCTGCTCACCGTTCTGTGCCACACAATAGGCGGCCGCAGCCGCGACCATCGTCTTACCGCTGCCGACATCGCCCTGCACAAGGCGATTCATCGGGGTATCGCGCCGGAAGTCGTTTATGATTTCAACAATGGCACGCTTCTGCGCACCGGTCAGCGCAAACGGAAGCTTTTCGGCAAAGCCGTGCAGATCGGTATTTGCATAGGCCGTCTTTTCCAGCACCGTGCGACGCTCGCGCAGAAGCCGCAGGCCTGCAGCAAAAATGAAAAATTCCTCAAACACAAGGCGCTTTCTCGCGCGCTCCAGATCCTCAACGGTTTCGGGGTCATGCACCGTGCGGTATGCCTCCTGCACGGAGATGAGGCCATTTTCCCGGCGTACCTGCTCGGGCAGGATCTCCGGCATCTCGGAAAGGCAGTTATCCAGCACCTGCCGAACAGCCTTGGCAATCACGGTATTGGTAATGCCCGCAGTCAGCGGGTAGATGGGCATAATGCGGCGGGTCAGCACGCCGGGGCTGTCAATGCGTTCCACCACGGGCGTGTTCATCTGATAGCCGATGAAGTCCCCGCAGACGGCTCCGTAGAAATAGTATTCCTCGCCGTATTTTAAGGAGTCGGCACGGTAGGGCTGATTGAAGAAGGTCAGCTTGAGCTTTGCAGAATGATCTGCAACCGTGACCTTGGTGATGTCCAGACCCTTGCGGATATGGGAGGTCGTCGGAGACGAGCAGACGATGGCGCGGAAGCACGCCGGCTCATCCACCTGCAAATGGGCAATGTCCGTCAGCTTCGTTCGGTCTTCATAGGTGCGCGGAAAAAATGCCAGAAGATCATAGACCGTATGAATCGAAAGCTTAGCAAACTGCTCGGCTCTTTTCGCGCCGATGCCGGCTAATTTCGTGATCGGGTCAGATAACTGCACCGCTGCCGCCTCCTTTCATTTGATATTGCTATCATAACAGCAGAAAGATTGAATTGCAAATACTATCCTTATAAATGAAAAAACTCCTTCCGAAAAACGGAAGGAGGTATTTTCATCGCTTATGCCAGCTTGTTCAGCTTCAGGGTCAGGCTGCTCTTTTTGCGGGCAGCAGTATTCTTGTGAAGAATACCCTTGGTGACTGCCTTGTCAACGGAAACGATTGCAGCTTTGTAAGCGCTATCGGCCTGTTCCTTGTTGCCGGACTCCACAGCAGCGTCAAACTTCTTCATGTTGGTCTTCAGAAGGGACTTTTCAGCCTTGTTCTTCTCGTTCTGCATGCGGGACAGCTCTACTCTTTTCTTAGCAGATTTAATGTTGGGCACGGATTACACCTCCTCAATAGCGTTTCTATATGAAATATATGAAAACTGAATTTCCAATCTCATGCAGTAATACATTATAGCGAAAGGATTTGCTAAAATCAATAGCTATTTTTCTTTTTTTGAAAAAATTTCTTTTTTGGCGGATATACTATCCTCAAGAGGTGAATTCAATGAAGAAACGAACAGACCTTGCCCTGGAGGCAAAACAGCTTTGGGAACGCTCCGCAGGCGCCGCGACCCGCTTAGAGGGTGTTGCCGCACGAAGCTCCAAGCGGTTCCGCTTTTCGCTTACCAAGGTGGATATTCTCAATGACAAGGGCGTGGAGGCACTCGGAAAGCCCGTCGGCCAATACATCACGATGGAGCTCGGCTCACAGGAGCTGCGCGGCCGCGATGCAGACCACGCAGCAAGGACGCTCTCGGAGCTGTTGTCGAGTCTGATGCAGCTGAAAAAAGACGAGTCGGTGCTCGTGGTCGGGCTCGGAAACCGCGAGGTCACGCCGGACGCCATCGGCCCTGCAAGCGTCTCCGGGCTCCTCCTGACGCGCCACCTGATTCGCCATCTGCCCGATCAATTCGGCAGTTTCCGAAGCGTCTGCGCCGTCTGCCCGGGCGTTCTCGGCTCGACCGGCTTCGAGAGCCTGGAGCTTGTCCATGCCGCCATGGAAAAAGCGAAGCCTGACAAGGTCATCGTTATCGACGCGCTTGCTTCGTGCGATGCAGACCGTCTTTTATCCACTATCCAGCTCACTGACACCGGCATCATCCCCGGCTCCGGCATCGGAAACAGCCGTGCCGCATTCAACCGCAACACCGTGGGCGTGCCTGTTTTTGCCATCGGCGTGCCGACTGTGATGGATCTGGAGGCCTGCGCCGAGCAGGTGCAGAAGCATCATCTTATGGTCACGCCGAGAAATATTGACACAATGGTGCGTACGGTCTCGAAAATCGTTGCAAACGGCATCAATCAAACGCTTTATGACAGATTGAGCAGTGATGAAATTGCACAATTCGTCTGAATAAGCCACATTATGTTATGTTAACTCATTGTGTATAAGAACCGAAGATGTGCAAAAAATCCTGCCTTGTGAAAAAACCTGTGAACAATGTGAAAAACTCTTGAATATCAAGCAGTTTTTCACATTGTTCACAGGACAGAAAACTACCGAAAAACTGAATATGAAAATGCATAATTATCGTGCCGCAAACAAATAATCAGATTACGTCACCGGAAATTATGTTATTATGTAAACAATTTTGGCGAAAAATCCAGTCGAAAATGTTCTGATTTTCGGAGGAAAAAACGACTTTTCGCAGATAATATCGGATTATGTCAAATTCTCCCGGCTGTCAATTGTGAATTCTTACAAATTTAGCCGAATATCGCTTCGGCAATATCTGTTCGACAATGTTCATCGTCCTCTTTGACACTTTCTTCCTTCCAAATTATTCTTGACTTTTCTTTTGTGGCAAAGTATACTAAATTCAACAATATAATTATATGTATATTGTAATTTTTTACAAAGGAAGAGTGTTATGAAAAAAAGAATTCTTGCGGCAATACTCTGTGTCATTATGACGGTTTGTGCACTTCCTATTGTTGCATCTGCTGCGACCTACATCGATTATAACTACGGTGTTACGATCGAAACGCCGCACCCCGGCAGAAATCCCGATTACAGTCCTATGCTGGCTGACCCGAGATTTACCAGTGTCGAAACATTCTGGTTTGACATGAGCGGTTATGAATACAACAAGGTCCAGCCGACCGACACCTTTGTTGAAGGCAAGGACTATCTGCTGATTTTACGATTCAGATACAATTCCACGCAGTACACCTGCAACAATGCGACTGTGTCGTATATCAACTATTCTGAGCAGTATCCGACGAAGATCGTGGCCGAGACTTCTACGGTTTCGTACCTTGAACTCCAGGCCTCTTTCAAATGCAAGACGGCCACCCTTACCGGATCAAATTCTCCGAAGGTCACGATCACGGCGCCTGTTGACGGTGCTTACCCGAGCACTTATTATACGACCAACAGCTCATACAATGTAAAATTCAATGTTGGTGATCCTGCGGTCAATTGGTACAAGATAGACCCGAGTCTCGCGGAACTGGATGCAAACGGCAACCTGAAATCCAACGAAGACGCATTTAAAGTTTTGTCCGAAGAAATGAGTTCTATCGAAACTTTCCATGCCGGCTATTGCTATGCAGCAGTTATGGCCATTACCCCTGCTACCGGCTATACATTTGATTCCAACACCTCCTTCTCTGTCAACGGTGTTCTGATGCGCGGTATCTACTCAAATGGGGTCATTTCCGCCATGCGTCTGTTCTACTGCCCCGGTACTGTCAATTCCGTTGTAATCAAAAATTTGGAAGCTCCCGTGGCGGGCAAATTTGCAAATCCTTTCTTTGATGTTCCGATCGGTGACACCTTCGGTCGTAACACGATCCTTTCTTCCTTCTCCTCTGCAGAAGAAGCAAGCGACGGAGATCTCGAGATCCACGGCAAAACTTATAAAATCGACGAGAGCAACATTCAGATTTTTGAATGCGGCAAGAATTATCTCTACGGAATCTGGGACGGATATTCGACTCCCGGCGTTACATTAAGTGACAAAGCTTATTTTTACGTCAACGATACCGTTGGCGACGCTTATACAGTGCTTGGCAACTCTATCATCGGATACAAGCTGTATAAGAATATCAAGTGTGATGCAGCCGCCAAGTTCACCGATATGCGTCCCAAGAGTCACTGGGCGCACAATGCACTTGACTTTGCATTTGCAAACGGCTACATCAGCGGCACATCTGCTACCACGATCAGCCCGGGCACAGCACTTACAAGAGCAATGGTCGTACAGATCCTCTACGCATACGAAGGAAGCCCGAAACCCGAAGGCAAGAATCCGTTTACCGATGTCGTTGACGGTTCCTGGTATGCAAATGCGGTCATTTGGGCTTCCAGCAAGGGCATTGTCAACGGTATCGGCGACGGCAAGTTCAACCCGAACGGCAAGCTGTCGAGAGAACAGCTCGCGCTGATCCTCCAGTCGTTTGCAAAATACAAGGGCATGGATACCACAAAGACGACCGAGCTGACGGGCTTCTCCGATCAGGGCTCCGTTTCCGGTTGGGCAAAGGATGCCGTCAAGTGGGCAGTTGCCGAGGGACTTATCGCAGGCAGCGCGGGCAAGGTCATGCCGAAGGGCGACTGCACGCGTGAGCAGTTTGCAGTGGTTCTTCGCGCATTCGTCCTTGCAAAGGATTGCCCGGCAACCTCGATTATCGGAAATCAGCCGCAATAATTGAGCATAAAAAGGGCAATAAAATACGATTTCATTTTTCTCGACTGGCAGCCTCGGCTGCCAGTCGCTTTTTTGCAGCCGTGCGGCTGTTGTTTCACATTTTCCCCTTTGCAAAAATGACGGCTTTCGTGTAAAATAGAAGCAACGAATCCCTGTGACCGCTTCCCCCCTGCCTGCATATCATGGCACATAGGGGGTGAAGCTATGATCTGGCAACTTCTTTTATGCGCGTTGGCTGCCGCAGGGCTTTTGATGCTGCTTTGGATCGCGATCGGCACGCTGCTTCTTCCTGTCCGCTTGAAAGGCGGATGCATTCTTTTGCCGGTGGAGGAAAATGCCGACCGTTTAGAACATCACGTCCGTGCGTGTGCATGGCTGATCGAAAGCGGGCTGATCCGCAGCACGGTGATCCTTGCCGATACACAACACGACCCACAGGTAACGATGCTTGCAAAGCGCCTTTGCGAAAGCTACTGTTGGGCAATTTGGCTGCCTGCGGAAAAACTTACAGACTATCTGAAATCGGAGCGTACATAATTTGAATGACAACGAGCTTGAGCTGATCTCCGGCGATATTTCCGCCGTCGTGTATCAGAATCCCGAAAACGGCTATGCCGTCATTAAACTGAATACCCAAGGCGCTACCGTCACCGTTGTCGGGACGATCCCCATGGCCGCCATCGGCGAGCAGCTTGTCGTCACGGGAAAGTGGGTCAATCACGCAAGCTACGGCAGGCAATTTGAGGCCGAGTTTTTAGAGCGCATGATGCCGCAGACGCGCGTACAGGTATTGGCCTACCTCTCCTCCCGTGCCATCCGCGGCATTGGCCCGGCGACGGCGGAGAAGATCGTTAACCGCTTTGGAACGGACGCTCTGCGCATCATTGAGGAAAGCCCGGAAGAGCTTGCCGAGATCCCCGGCATTTCCAATACAAAGGCGATGGCGATCGGCCAGTATTTTGCAATGATGACCGGCGTGCGGCGGTTAGTCGAGGTGCTATCGGTCTATCACATCCCGGCAGAGATCTCCGTGCAGCTCTATCGCAGCTTCGGCGAGCGGGCAATGGAGCTGCTGCAGGAAAACCCCTATCTTCTGACGGAGCCTGCTTTCGGAGCGGACTTCGCCCTCGTCGATGCCTTTGCCTTGGAGCGAGGGATCAGCGGTGATGACCCGCGCCGCGTGGAAGCAGGATTCCTGTTTGAACTTTCGTACAATCTGAGCAACGGCCATGTTTTTTTACCGGAGGAAAAGCTGATCGCCGCGACCTCCGCACTTTTGGAGCTGTCCGAGGCTCTGATTATCCAGGCCGACGAGCGTCTGCTTTCACACAAACGCATCGTGCGCGACACCGTCGCAGGGATGTCCGTCATTTACCTGCCGGAATACCACGAGGCGGAAATCTATCTGACGAGCCGATTTTTGCAGATGGCAAAGGCCACCTCCCCTGCACCCGCGCATTTGGAAAATATCCTTCTTGCGATCGAAGATAAGCTCTCGATCACCTATGCTGAGCAACAGCGCGAGGCCTTGCGCTGTGCCGCCTGCAATCAGCTGATGATCCTTACCGGCGGCCCCGGCACCGGTAAATCCACCTCCCTTGCGGGGATGCTGGAGCTGTTTGATCGGATGAAGCTCAAAACCTGCCTTGCTGCGCCTACCGGCAGAGCCGCAAAGCGGCTCAGCGAGCTGACCGGCAGAGACGCCTCGACCATCCATCGGCTTTTGGAGGTGCAGATGAGTTCGGACGGGAGTATGTGCTTCAGCCATGACGAGGCAGACCCGCTGCGCTGCGACTGCCTGATCGTGGACGAGACCTCCATGGTCGATCTTTTGCTGATGGATGCCCTTGTGCGAGCCTTGAAGCCGTCATGCAGGCTGGTTTTGGTCGGCGACCCCGATCAGCTTCCGCCCGTCGGTGCGGGCAATGTCTTTTCCGATCTGATCCGCTCCGGCACGATCGCAACCGTCCGCTTGAGTCAGATCTTCCGGCAGGCACAGGAAAGTCTGATCGTCATGAACGCCCACGCCGTCAATCACGGGCAATTGCCCGAGCTGCGTGCAAGGGACAACGATTTCTTCTTCCTGCGGCGCACAGACCCGGCACAGGCCCTGAGCCTCATCACAGAGCTTTGCAGCACAAGGCTCCCGAAAAACATGGGCATCGACCCGGGCGATATTCAGGTATTGAGCCCAACACGCAAGGGTATGACCGGCACGGCAAGCCTGAACAACGCTCTGCAGGCTGTTTTGAATCCCGCGTCCCCGTCGAAAAAAGAGCGGCAGTGCGGCGACTATATCTTCCGCGAGGGCGACCGGGTCATGCAGATCCGCAACAACTACGATATTCTCTGGAAGCGCCTGGACGGGCTCGGCGCAGGCAGCGGCATCTTTAACGGTGACATTGGCCGGATCGTTACGATCGACACGCAGGATGAAAACGTCCGCATCGTCTTTGACGACCGTGTGGCTGATTACACCTTTGATATGCTTTCAGAGCTGGAGCCTGCTTTTGCCATGACCGTGCACAAGAGCCAGGGCAACGAATACCGTGCCGTGGTGCTTTGCTGCATGGGAAGCTCCCCTTACCTGCTCACGCGGAGCATCCTCTACACCGCGCTGACAAGAGCAAGAGAGCTTTTGATCATCGTCGGCAGTGAGGAGATCATCTCCGCCATGGTGGAAAATGACCGCAGGCAGAAGCGTTACAGCGGTCTGAAGCTCAGATTGCAAAACAGATAACTTCATGAGCACCGTCCTTTCGGGCGGTGCTCTTTGCGTTTGTCTGCAGGTGCAAATTTGTGTTTAGCGAGCTGATTTCTAAAGCCTCCCCTTGTGAGGGGAGGTGTC
>JAKSPM010000022.1 GCA_024404825.1 Clostridia bacterium | reverse complement strand
TGTTTATGCTTCCTTTGTCAGCTTGAAAAGCCGCAGGGCGACGATCATGCTGCGCAGCTCGTCGAGTGTGACATCCAGATCCCCCCTGTCATTGACGCCCGAGAGGACGCCGAGGTCGATCAGCTCCTGCGTCTCTTTTTGCAGGCTCTGCGGAAGCTCTGAAATCTTCTGATACCGCATTTCGTTTTCCTCCTTTTCCCCTGTTTCTGCCGTTGCCTTTGCCGCATAATCCGGCAGGCCGTAGCCGCGGATATAGCGGCCATTCACTGCGATCTGCCGATAGGCGACTGCGTCACCGTGGTTTCCCTCGATGACCGTGATCGTCGAACTGAACACATCCGTGACGATGCCGACATGGCTTGCGCCGACCGTGCGGTCGCCGACGCCCGTGTCGTCCCAGGAATAGATGATAATATCACCCTTTTGCGGCACATAAGCATCGTTTTCCTGCCAAGCGCCAAGCTTCTGATAGGCGGAAATCATATAGGGCACGCTGACCTCCGTCGGGATAATATCCGTCAGACCGCACTTGATCGCCACAGCGGACACAAAGCCCGCGCACCAGTCATCGGTATACTTGAGTGCATAGCCGCGTGCCAGCGGCTTATGCGAATTATAGCAATCGACGATCTTACGATGGCTGCCGTCGGATTCCTTGCAGCCGTACCACGCCTTTGCCGTCTGCACGACAAGATTCCTCAATTCATTTTCCGTCATTGTTTTCCTTGCCTCCCCGTTCTATCTGCGTACCGAAATAAAAGCTTGTTACGACCGTGAAGATCGTCAGAAACTGCTCGCCCGAAATGATACCCCGGATGCTCAAAATGCAGAACACCACGGTAAGCATCAAGGTCAAAATGGACTTGACACACAAAAGCTTCAATAACCTTTCCTTCATTGCTTCCCTCTTTCTCACAGCTGCATCGGCAGCTTTTCCACCTGCTGCATCAGGCTGTCGGCATCGCCGTTGCCGCCGAGACCGTCATGATACAGCGCATGCCAGTGCCACAGACTCCGCCGCTGCTCCATCGTCGCACCATTGGCGGCAATCAGCTCCTTTGCACGCTCCTGAATGATATAGAGCATCAGGCAGCGCAGTGCTTTGTCACGCACATCGGTTTTTTCCTCTCTGCCGTCACGGCGCTTCATGCGGTAAAGCCAGACCGAGCAAAGCCCCGTTGCCAAAGCCCCGCCGAAGGCCCCGCCTAAAATTCCGCTCAACATATCGGCAGCCCTCCTGTCATTTGAATTTCTCTCATTTTTCTTCCTCTCTTTCTTTATACAGCCCCTGCCGACCGTACGCTTATATTATACTAAATTTCCGTTTCAAAGAACAGTCCACCACTTTCCCTTGGACTTTTGCTCTGTTCTATGATATGATATTTATTAGAAGTTTTGTTTCTTCAGATGAGCCGAGGAGGTATCTATGAACATTTTATTTTTCCTGACGCCGAAAGCGACCTGTACATTTCTTCACGCTGACGACACCATCCGGCAGGCAATCGAACGTCTGGAGATCTCCGGCTATGAGGCGCTTCCCATCTTAGACGAGGAAGGCCGCTACTGTGAGACGCTCACAAGCGGCGACCTGCTGTGGGGCATCAAGCATATTTGCGGCATGAGCATGGAGCAGGCCGAGCAGCACGCGATTACCGAGCTGCCTAAAAAGCGCATCTATAAGGAGGTCAGCATCACGATGGATATGCGTGACCTCGTGCGCACGGCGACCTTGCAGAACTTTGTTCCGGTCGTGGATGACAAGCAGACCTTTATCGGCATTGTCACGCGTCAGGCGATCATACAGTATTGCCTGGATAATTACATATCTGAATAGGAGAGATACTATGAAAGAGAAAGAAGCGAAGAAAGCAGCCAAAGTGGGCAAACAAAAAAAGCCGTTTTGGAAGCGGCTTTTGAAATGGGTCGGAATTTTTCTGCTCGTGGTCATTCTTTTGGCAGGCGGTCTGCTTGCCTACCTGAGCATTACGGAGTTCAAGCCCGCCGATGTGGAGAAGGTCGAAGTCAAGAACCCTTCTGATACGGTATTCTCCGGCAAGGAAGTCACCATTCTCACGATGAACACCGGCTATGCAGGTCTCGGTGAAAAATCCGATTTCTTCATGGACGGCGGCGAAGAGGTTCGGCCGAAGAGCGAGTCCTACGTCAAAGGGAACATGGCAGGCATCCTGGACATTCTTAAGAGCGTTGATGCCGACTTCTATCTTCTGCAGGAGGTCGACAGTTGCTCTCACCGTTCCTATAAAACCGATCAGGTCTCCTATTATCGGGATGCGCTCGGCATCTCTTCGGCTTACGCCAAGAACTTCTCATGCAATTTCGTGCCCTATCCCCTGCCTCCGATCGGCAAGGTCGAATCCGGCCTTGTAACGCTCACGGATGCCAAGACGACGCTTGCAGAGCGTTATCAGCTCCCCTGCCCCTTCTCGTGGCCGGTCTCCATGGCGAACTTAAAGCGGGCACTGCTCGTCTCCCATATTCCCGTGGAGGGCAGCGACAAGGAGCTTGTCATTATCAACCTGCACTTAGAGGCCTATGACGACGGCGAGGGCAAGATCAAGCAGACAAAGATGCTGGTTGACATCATGGAAGCAGAATATGCCAAGGGAAATTACGTCATTATCGGCGGCGACTTCAACCAGAACTTCCCCGGCAGTCTTGATCTCTACCCTGTAAAGAATCCCGACCTGTGGACGGCAGGAACGCTCACGGAAGACATTTTGCCGGATGGCTGGCAATTTGCCTACGATTCCTCCACGCCTACCTGCAGGCTTCTCAATCAGCCTTTGGATTTAGAGAGTAAGGCAACGCAGTTCTATGTGATCGACGGTTTCATCCTCTCGCCGAATGTTCAGCTCGACGGTGTGGAAACCTTAGACGAGAGCTTCCGTTACTCCGATCACAACCCCGTGCTGCTGAATGTCACCCTGATCGACGAATAACCCACATACAAAAAGCCTTTGGGCTTCCTCAAAAGGATGCCCAAAGGCTTTTATTTTGTTCAGGGTGCTTCTGTGGAGGTTTCCTCTGTCTCGGATGGTGCCTCAGTCATGGAGGGTGCCTCGGGAAGGGGCTGTGTTGACCAGTCCGTCATCGGTTTTTCTCCCTCCGGGGCGGTGATCGTCCCCACGAGGGGCTTCGTCGTTTCCGCACCGGGGATCGTCTCCCAAAGCTCGACCATATTGGCAACGCTTGCCTTCGGGAACTGGTGGGTCTGCGCCAGCTCTGCGCGATAATCCTCGAGCTTCACCACGCGGAAGGCATAGGTACCGTCGGAGTTCTCCGTGATATGCTCTACCAGCGGGATCATCTGATATTCCGAAACATAGGTGCCGTGGCTGTCCTTGGTGATCGTCAGCTTTGCCATACCGCCGAGCATATTATAATACTCGTTCATATGCGTCATGTAGTTGCCGAGGGAATAATAGACCGGCATAATACCGCCGTCTGCGCGGGTAATTTCCTCGACCCGCTGCACCACGTGCGAATGGGTACCGATCACCGCACCGACACCGTTATCTGCAAAGAACTTTGCCCAGGTGGTCTGGAATTCATTCGGCTCATAATCGCCGATCGCGCCCCAGTGCGCAAAGACAAGGACGATATCCGAATTCTGTTTTGCACGGGCAATATCCGCCGCTATGTCCATTTTCTCATCTTCGCCGATGTAATCAATGGCAAAGGCATTTTCGGGTTTCTCCGTGTCCGGGGTGTAGTAGGTGTAGTTGAACATGGCGATCCGGATGCCGTTGACATCAAAATACCGCTCGGGATTCTCTTCTTGCGCATGGATACCCATACAGGCGACCCCCAGGGAGTCCCATTTGGTCACGGTGTTCTGAATCCCCTTCATCAGCTTGTCATAGGCGTGCTCCGTAGCTTGCAGGGAAACATCAAAGCCCGCTGCTGCCGCGTCATCGGCAAAGTCAGCGATCGTTCCGTAGCAGGAGATATTGTTCGACACATCGGACGAATCCTTGACCAGGATGGTCTCCTGTGACAGGCACGCAAGATCTGCCGCCGAAATTTCCTCTTTCAGGTCGGCAAACAGCGGGGAAAAATCATAGCCGCCACCGCTTGCACAGTAGTTGAGGATCTGCTGATGCAGCAGGTTATCACCGACGGTAAGCACAGTCGCCTTCATGGAAATGCTTTGCGGCTTTGTCTGCTGAGGTGTCTTTGTCGGCTGCTGCACGGTCTTGTTTTTACCGGAGCAGGATTTACACAAAAGGATAATCAACAACAACAGCACAAGCGCCAGCGAGCCGAAAACGATTGCCTGCTTCTGCTGATGCTTCCGCTTCCGCATAAGATACTGCTGGTGTCGGCGTTCTTTTTCGTCCACATGACTGATTCTGTCTTCACTCATTGGGAGTTCCTCCTTTTTCTCTAAAACAATAACCACATTAATAATGGGATCGTTGCCACGGACAGGAGCGTAGAAAGGAATACACCGGAGGCCGCAAGCTCTCCGTCGCGTTCGTATTTGGTGCAGAACAGCGCGGTCAGAGCGGCGACCGGCATCGCCATCATAATGACGCAAATGCCGAGGATCGTCTCATTTGTTACAAAGCCGGACAGGGCAAAATAAACTGCCACGGGAATGCCGATCTGCTTGAGGATCAGCACCGGATAAAGCTTCCAGCGGGTAAAGACCCGGCCGACCGGAACTATCGCCAGGGAGCTGCCGATAATGAGCATACAAAGCGGGCTCGTTACATTCGCCATGAAGCCGACCGTGTCCGTCATGAACTTCGGGGCTTTCCAGCCGGTAAAATAGATCACATAAGCAAGCAGCGATGCAATAATGATCGGCTTGAGCAGGAGCTTCGGACGAAGCCGTCCCTCTTCCCTGTCGCCGGAGATCTGCCTTGCGCCGTAAGTGTAGGCAAGAAGCTGGAAAACCAGATTGAAGATCGCGGCATAGAACACAGCACTGCTGTCCTTTACAAAGACCGCCCGCACTACGGGAAAGCCGAAAAAGCCGACATTGGAAAACACCATCATGAAGCGCCAGACGCCTGCATCCTTCTTTTCCCGCAGCACCTTCGGCAAGAAGTGCGCCACAAGGATCAGGAAGCCATAAGCCACAAAGGCGATGGCAGTCAGTAAAAGCACCTGCTTTTTGGTCAGGGTGTTTTCTCCGCTCAGAACCGCAAACAGCACGGAACAGGGATTGGTGATCGTCAGAACAAGCTCGGAAAGATGCTTTTTCCCCTCTTGTGTGATGACCCTTGCCTTGGTCGCGGCATAACCGATCGCGATCACGATGACGAGCTGTAGGATCTTCAAAAAGATCGTTGTGATATCCGCCATATTACCAGACCACCACCGCCGTCCCCATATCGCAGTTGTCGTAGATGAACTTTGCCATTTCGTCGTAAAGGCGTACACATCCGTGCGAGATCGGATAGCCGATTCGGGAATCATACCAGCCGCTGCTGTAGGAAAGCTTCAATCTTGTATGGAAGCCGATATCTCCGTCAAACAAGGTCAGGTAGTCTAAATGATAGTAGCCGAATTCTTCCTTCGCATACTTGCCGTTGACATAGTGTACCCCCGGGCGTGTGGGGCAGCTGTTCACACCGGTGCTGCAGGGTCCCTGCATGATGAGGGTCCAGTTGCCCTTTTCACCTTGGAAAATAAATACTCGCTGCGTATAGAGGCTGCACCAGATCAGGTATTTCGTTTTGCTGGAATAGTTATTCGCATTATTGACGAAGGCCTCAGCAACCGTTTGAGAATAAGTAATGGAATTGTTGTAGTAGGTTTTATCAACGATCTGGTACACACTGTCCGGAATTCGTATGCATTTTTCGTTCGTGCTCGGGATCTGAAGGCAGTTATAGCCGAGGTAATATACAGTATCTCCGCGTTTGAGCTTCGTGCCGCTCTCCGTCGTGTAATCATAGCGTATGGTTGCAAGCACATGGATGGTCGGAATATCCACGGCGGTTAAATAGGCATCGAGATTGGTTTTATCTATCTTGACCTCAATCGGAATACTCTTTGTTTCCTCCCCGTAGGTCAGGCGAACGGAGATCGGATAGGAATCGGGCATCTGACGAGTGAACGGAATGGCAATGGACGCCTTCTGCTCCGCACCCTCTGTCAGGGCAAACTTAGAGTTTTCCGCGACTTTTTCTCCGTTGAAATACCATTTCACACTGCACAGGCGGTTGTTCCGGCCGACACCGTAGAGATGCTCATTATCTACATGGTCAAACCGAACCGTTACCTGTACCGTGCGCTGTTTATAAGATGCTGTGGGAAAGGTCGTCTGCGTGATTGTTACGCCGTCCAGCCCCGCGTCTATTTTTTCTTCATATGCGTCAGCGGCACAGCTCACCGTACTGCCGACACCGTAATTGCTTACCTTTCCTGCCGAGCCTGCGCCCTGCAAGACAGCATGGCGTGCGGAAATGCTCGTTTCCTCCGCGCTGCCGTCCAAATTGACGCAGATCCCGTCTGCAATCAGTTTCAAGGTTCCGATCGTTCCGGTAAGCGTGCAGCTTGAGAGGAGGTCCGCCTCGGCGATCATACCGCCGAAAACGGTACAGTCTCCGAAAACGATCAGTCGGCCTTCAACGGTAACACCGTTCAGGTTGATCTCCCCCTGTGCGTCACAGGGAATGATTAGATCGCCGTGAATGACTGTTCCTTCCGGGAACGGATTCGTCCCGGCATACAGAAGATTCTGATATTCGTCCCGCGTTGCATCCTCGCCGCGGCAGATATCGTCAAGCATCTCAAACAACACCTGCGCCAGTTCCTGACGGGTGATGTTTTTCTTCGGATTCAGTTTTCCTTTTGCGCCGTGAACATAGCCTGCCTGTATCATCGCTGCCATGGCATCCACCGCATAGGAGCCGACCGAACTTCCGTCAGAAAAATCATTCAGAACGGCCCGATCCCCGCCGGAAATCTGGAAAGCACGGGCAAGGATCGTGAATGCCTGTTCACGTGTCGTGTTGTCATTCGGGCTGAGTGTCAGATCTGAGGTGCCGTAAATGATGCCCATTTCATATGCGGCTGACATTGGCTCATAATACCATGAGTTCCTGTTACAGTCTATAAACGGCATTTTTTCATTCTTTGGCTTTGCCCCGATAACGCGGACGATCATTGCCGTCATTTCTGCACGAGTCGCGTTATCCGTCGGGCAGAGGCCTTTGTCGCCCTTGCCGCTGAGGATCCCCTCTTCCACAGCGAAGACAAGCGCATCGTGCGCCCAGGTGTCCGGGATTTCCAGCCCGGCAATCGTTTCTCGCCGCTCGGCGGCCGATACACCCATCTGAAGCAAAATTGATAATATCAGGAGCAGAACAATTCCTCTCAAATGTGTTCTTCTCATTATTTTCCCCTCTTTCGGTATGTTTACCAAACTACCACCGTCGTGCCATAAGTGCAGTTATCATAGATGTACTTTGCGACATCATCGTACAAGCGCAGGCAGCCGTGTGACAACGGGAACCCAATGCGAGAGTCATACCAGCTTCCATCGGAGGTGTATTTCAGTCGGCTATGGAAGCCGATTCCGTTGTCAAACGCCGTAAACCATGCGGCATAGTAGGTAACGTAATCCAGCTTGGTTGATTTGTAAGTAACGGAGTAGACTCCGGGGCGTGTAGGCGTGCTGTTTGCGCCGGAAGCACACGGTGACTGCATCAATAGCTTCCAATTTCCTTTATCACCCTGGAAAATAAAGACCGTTTGCGTGTAGAGATTGCACCAAAGCAGATATTTTGTCCGGCTGGAATAGTCATGGACATTGTTTACAAAGGCCTCGGCAACTGTCTGTGAATAGGAGACGGAGCTGTTATGATAGGTTTTGTTCACGATCTGGAACGCACCGCTCGGGATGGTCGTATACCGGCTGCTTCCCGGGATTTGGATGCAGTTTCCGTCTTTGATATAGTAAACGGTGTCGCCGCGTTTGAGGCTTCTGCCGTCCGAGGTCGTGCAGTTATAGTTGATGGTCGCGAGCACATGGATGGTCGGGATGTCCACGGCCGTGCAATAGGCATCGAGATTCGTTTTGTCGATTTTGATTTGGATCGGGATAGATATGGTTTCCGACCCGTAGGTCAGGCGCACGGAAACCGGAAAGGAATCCGGCATTTGTCTGGAAAACGGAATTGTAAAGGCAGCGGATTGCTCACTGCCGTGCGACAGTTCAAAGTTGCTTTCGCTGACCTTTGTCCCGTTGAAATACCATTTTATGCTGCACATACGGCGATCTCCGGAAACACCGAACAGGTGTTCATTGTCTACATGGTCAAACCGGACGGTCACCTGTACCGTGCGCTGCTTATACGAAGCCGTTGGGAAGGTTTCCTGAATGATCGATACTCCGTCAAGGCCGGCATCAATGCATTCCTCGCAGGATTCATACGTGCAGATCACATTTGATCCGACGCCGTAATTAACAACGTCCCCCGCATTTCCGAGCCCTTGCAGTGTCGCATGGCGGGCTGTGATTACGGTCCGTTCGGCACTGCCCTCAATATCCACGGAAATCCCGTTTTTACTGAGTGTCAGTGTCCCGATCGTGCCGGTCAAGGTACAGTTTGCAAGAAGCTCTGCCTCGGCGATCGTACCGCCGGAAACAGTACAGTCTCCAAGAACGATCAGTCTTCCTTCGACCGTGACCGTGGTAAGGTCAATTATCAGCGGTGCATCGCACGGAATGATAAGATCGCCGTGGATAACGGTTCGCTCCGGAAAGGGCATAGAGCCTGCATACAACAGGTTCTGATATTCCGCGCCTGCTTCATCCTCTTCGCGGAGAATATCGTCTAAAATCTCATAGAGCACCTGCGCCAGTTCTTGACGTGTGATGTTCTTCTTCGGGTTCAGCTTTCCTTTCGAGCCGTGAACATAGCCTTTTTCGATCATCGTCGCCATGGCATCCTTGGCATAGGAGCCGACAAGGTCCCCGTCTGTGTAGTTCTTCAGCACGGCTTTATCACCGCCGGAAAGGCGGAATGCACGGGCAAGAATGGTAAAGGCCTGCTCACGGGTCGTGTTATCCTTCGGGCTGAGCGTCAGATCGGAGGTACCGCTGATGATCCCCAGTCCGACAGCTGCGGACATGGATTCATAATACCAGGCGGTCTGCGGGCAGTCCGAAAAGCTCATGGGCTTCTCCTGCGGTTTCGCCCCGAGAACACGGACGATCATCGCCGCCATTTCGGCACGGGTCGCGTTGTCCGTCGGGCAGAGGCCTTTATCGCCCTTGCCGCTGAGGATTCCCTCCTTCACCGCAAAAACCAGCGCATCATGCGCCCACGTGTCCGGGATTTCCAGCCCGGCAATCGTTTCTCGCCGCTCAGCTGCCGATACACCCGTCTGAAGCAGAATTGATAATATCAGGAGCAGAACAATTCCTCTTAAATGCGTTCTTTTCATAGGCTTCCCCTATATTCTTCACCAAACGACCACCGTTGTGTCGATCGGGCAGTTTTCATAAATATAGCCGATTACCTCATCGGGCAGGCGTACACAGCCGTGCGAAACCGGAGTGCCGAGCGTATCATCCAGTATCCCGCCGCCGGGGTATTTTGTCACAGAGTGGAACGCTATATCTGCATCAAAGGCGCAGGGATATTCCACAATATACCCGTCGAAATCCCAATTCGGCTCTTTGGAATAGATTTTGTAAACACCGGGACGTGTCGGCGAATAGTTTTTGCCGGAGGCACAGGCGCCGTGGATCTGCAGCTTCCAGTTCCTCTGCGTACCGGAAAATACGAACACCCGCTCGGAATAGAGGTTGCACCAGATCAGGTAATCTGTCTTGCTGGAATAGTCATGCACCTCATTGACAAAGGCCTCTGCGACCTCGTCGGAATACTGCAACGAGCTGTCATAGTAGATACCATCAATGATTTCAAAGCTTCCGGCCGGAACAAAGGTAAATCTTCCGCCGGGCACCTGAATATAATCAGATCCGCCCATGTACCAAACCGTATCTCCGGCGGAAAGCTCCGTGCCGTCCCTGGCTGTGCAGTCATAGCGCATCGTGGCAGGCACATGCACCGTCGGGATCTCGAGCGCTTCCTTAAAGTTCTCTGCCCCGCTGTAATCGATCTGAACCTCCAGCGGAAGGACTGTGGTCTGTTCACCGTAGACGATTTCCAGTGCAGCCGCGTTCTGAATCGGCACTGCGCCGAATGCGATCTCCATCTGTGCCGATTCCGTAGCGCCTTTTTTAAGCAGGAAATTCGGCACCGATTTGATAAGCTTCCCGTTCAGATACCAGTTTAAGATACATTCGCGGCAATTCCCGCGGACACCGTAAAGGTGTTCCGTGTCAATATTTGAAAAGTTGACTGTGAATTCGGCGACGCGATTTCTTCGCGTCACGGCCGGGACATAGGTCTGACGTATGTTGACCCCGTCAAGTCCCGCGTCGATTCTTTCCTCATAGGACTCCGTATCGCAGGAGACTTCCGTGCCGATGCCGTAATTGATCACTCGCCCTGCGTTTCCGCTGCCGGAAAGCTTTGCATGGCGAGCCGGCAGTTCTGTTTTTTCCGCGCTGCTGTTCAAAAGGACGTTCGCTCCGTCCTTGCATACAGTGAGCGTCTTGAGCTGTGTATTCAACGTGCAGTCCGCAAACACTTCTGCCGCATCGGCGCTTCCGCCGTTGATCTCGGTCGTCCCTAAAATGACCAGTTTTCCCTCTACCTGAACATTTTTCAGGCAGATCTGCTCCGGTACATTACAGCCGATTATCAGATTTTCATGGATCACCGTTCCCGCAGGAAGGGTATCGCAAGCCAGCAAGAGGTTTTGATATTCGCTCTTCGCCTCGCCGCCGCGGAAGATCCCTCCGGTCAAACATTCGATGCTTTGTGCAAGCTCCTGCCTGGAAATCGGATCCTGCGGCCGAAGCTGTTTTTCCGTGCTGCGGATCACGCCTGATTGTACCATGGCGGCCATCGCCGCAGATGCACTCCCGCTGACGCTTTCGCGGTCAGAAAACGGCAAAAGGCAGGCTGTGTCCGCATCCGTCAGGCAGAATGCACGTGCCAGCGCTGTATACGCCTCCGCTCGCGTAAGCTCGGCTTCCGGGCTGAGTGCGGTATCGGAGGTCGGCGTAAGGAAGCCCATATGAACTGCCGCGGCCATCGGATGATAGTACCACGCACCGCGCAGGCAATCGGCATAGACACGCGGAAGCTCCTGCCGTTCGGTATCGAACAGGCGGCAAAGCATCGCCGCAAGCTCTGCACGTGTGGCAGCTGCCTCCGGACAAAGCTCGCCTTGCTCTCTGCCAAACAAGATCTCGTTATCCACGGCGAATTCCATGCCGCCGTCTTCCGGGTTCAGCGTGTCCTGTTCCGTATCCTGTGTCGCCGCAGCCGTTGAGAGCAGCAGCAGCGCCGCAAGCAGCACGGAAATAAGCCGTGTAGGTAGCTGTCTCATAGGGATTCCCTCATCTGTCTGATAATCGGTTTTGCGAGGTCAGCCGCAGTTTTCCTGTTCTGCCTCGGCTTTCAAAAAGTCTTCCTCCCGCCTGTGGCAGGAAAAGACGATCACCTGCCGCTGCGCACTCTGGCGCAGAAGCAGCTTGATTGCACGTTTGGCTCGTTCATCATCAAAATTGATCAGCGCATCATCCAGGATCAGGGGGCAGTCCGGATTCAGCAAAAGCTCGGCCATGGCAAGATGTACGGCAAAATAAAGCTGATCTGCGGTGCCGCAGCTCAATGCCTGCACCGGGCGCTGCAGGGGATCATCCGATCTCGTGACCTGAATATTCATCTCTCGGTCAAGGAAGATTCTGTCATAGGTGCCGCCCGTCAGCTCGCCGAAATACGTACCCGCAAGCTGAGAAAGCTGCGGAGAAAACCTTGCCTGCAAGCTGTCATTTGCCTGCATCAGGCGCTCATAGGCAAGCGTGATCGCGGCACTGCGCTTCTCCAGGGCTTCAATTTGATTTGAAAGCTGCTCGGATTCCGCGCCCAGCATGACGGCATCCGCCTTTGCGGAAATGCGGCCTCTGGCAATGTTCAGCTGATCGGTGGCATTTTGAAGGTCGCGGACAGTCTGCTGATAGGCCGCACGCACCTCATGCTCATCCTCTAATACTTCAAGCTCCTTCTCGCTTTCCGGCGGGACATCGCCGACAAGCTGCTGCAAGCTCTCAAGCTGCTGCTGTGACCTGGCAAGCGCACGCTCCTCGGTAAGGAAGGCATCATGTGCGTGCTCGGCAGCCATCAGCGCCTCAACTGCCTCCGGCAGGGTCTTTGCCTGCGGAGCAAACACCGCAATCTCGGAAAGAAGCGCGTCGATCTGCGCTTGTGCCTCATCGATTCCCTGTTCTGTCGCAAGAACACGCTGTTCGTAATGATCCCTGTCCTGTTCATATTCGCGCCGTACCGCAAGCTGCCTTGCAAGCTCTGCGGGAATATCCTCTTGCGTCTGTACACCGTAACGGCTGCATATTGCTTCCGCTTTTTTCAGCCGCTCTGTATGCAGCTTCTTCTGCTTTCTTCCCCGCGCAAGGAAGAACACACCAAGCGCCGCGAACACAGCGCACAGGGAATACACCGCCGGGTGAACGAACAGCCCGAGTGCAGCCGCGCCCAGTGTCAGCACGATTGCGATCACGCAAAAAGGAAGGTAATTCTGTTCCTTTGCTTCCTGAAGACCGCGGGCTTCTTCCTGCGCCTGCTTTGCCTCTGCGCGTGCTTTTTCCTCGCTTCGTCCCTCGAGCCATTCGGGAAGGCTCGGCGAAGCCGGGGCAGCGGGCAGTGCGAGCTTTTCCATCTCCGCCGTATGGAGGGTGTCCTCCGCCTTACGGCAGCGGGATTTCAGCGCATGGAGTGCGGAAACATCCGGCAGGCGCCCGGTGAGCTCCTTGAGGGATGCAACCGTCTTTTCCTGCTCTGCGATCTGCGCTTGCGCCTCACGCAGGCGGCGCGCCTTGCGGATCTGCTCCGCACGCCCGATCCGCTCCAGAACTTCCCCGAGATGATTCTTTTTCGTTTCCAACTGCTTCTGGGACGCCGCAAGGTCTATGCAGCTTTGCTGAACAAGGTGGATGTCGCTCAGCTCCCGCTCCACCTCCGCGTGCCGTGCCTTGGTCTGCGGCAGTATGCCGGTACCCGCGCGGCAAATACGGTTTCGCAGATCGCGCAGCTTTCGCTCGGCAACGTAAAACGATGCCGTTTCATCCCCTGTGGTCACGAGCGATGCAAGCTTTTTCTCCAGCTCCGCATCCTTTGTGACCTGAAGGTCAAGCTGCCGTAAGAGCGCACTGCGAAAGAAGACCTCACGCTTCGCGCCGAGCAGCACCTCACCGCAGTTTTCCGCCGAAAGCTCCGGAACGGGAAGTCCCGACGCGGTTTCATAGGCACGGAATTCACTCATCGGTGCCTTTGCAGTGCTGCGGCGCTCTAAGGTGATCCTGCGGCCGTTCCATTCCAGTTCGACCGTGCCCTGCATCGGTGCGCCACTCCAGGGCTTATATTTTGTTTTGACCGGGAGGTTGCCTTTGCTGGCACGCTCCGCGGTATCAATGCCGTAAAACATGGCGATCAGGAACGCCGTCCATGTCGATTTTCCCGCCTCATTGGGCGCGGTGATCAGATCCAGCCCGCCGTCAAGCGTCATTGTATCGTTCAGCTTGCCGAAGGAGGCCTGCAATTTTAACAGCTTCATTCGCTGACCTCCCTTCCCTCTAAAACAGAAAGTGCCAGCCGTGCAGCCTGCAAAACGATCTCGCGGTCAGCTTCCCCTGCCGCATCGAAGTCCTGCTTTAACAGCTGCATTGTAAGTCCCTTGAGGGAATCTTCCCCACAGGAAGCCCAGGGATCGATTTTCGGAGTCGTTCTGTCTAAGACCGTCAGGCTGAAAAACAGCTCTGAGAGAGTCTCATGCAGCGCTTTGCAGTCGGGCGTATCTGCCTCACCGGTCAGAATGATACGGTAGCAGTCATTTTGAGTATCATCAGGCAGAGCGTCTCGGATCGCGGATAGCGGATCCTCGCCTGCTTCAACCGTCAGGATTTCATAACGGTAATCCGCCAACGGCCGGAACGAGGTCTCAACGGTTCCGGCGTCAATCGTAACGACCAGCACGCCCTTTTCTCCGAGCTCATCGAAGCCGCGCCCCATCGGGCAACCCGGCCAGGCATAGACCGTCTTGCCAAGGCAAAGGGCATCCGCTCTCTTATGGATGTGACCGAGTGCGAGATAGTTTAACCCGGATTCCTCGATCTGCTGCTTACGAATGGGATTGTAAAACGAATTCGGCTGGGTCGCATCTCCATGAAGCACCATAAAGTTGGTCAGCTCGCCGTCCTCTACACGGAAGCCCTCCATAAGAGCGGGTGCCTGCTCTGAAGTGAACGCGGCACCGTAAACCTGACAGCCGAGAGCCTCAATATAAACTGATTCCACGGTATTCTTCTTGAAAATATGTACGTTTTCCGGCCAGGCTTCCGTCTCCCACGGAGAAGATACCGTATACGGATCGTGGTTGCCCGGGGCAATAAACACCCGCGCATGACATTCCGAAAGAGCACGCTTCAAATACAGCAGGGTGTCCGGATAAACTTCCCCGGAATCAAACAGGTCACCGCTTAAAAGCAGCAAATCTGCCTGTTCGTTGTGCACCAGCTCAACAAGCTTGTCGAGCAGCTCGCGCTGTTTTTGGCGAAGCAGACCCGCCTTTGCCGGCGGCATGGCACGGAAGGCGGAATCTAAGTGAAAATCCGCCGCATGAATGACCTTTATCATAGGATCTGCACCCTTTCTGCTGCGAGGCATCGCCCGGTCACGGAATCCACGGTGAAGACTGCGCCCTCCATTTTAGCCGCTCCTCCGGCAGGCTCATAGCGGGTAGGCAGGTCGCCGCGGAATTTGGAGATTGACAGCTCCGGACGGATCCCGAGAACGGAATTCTTCGGCCCGGTCATACCGAGATCGGTAATATAGCCCGTTCCTTGGGGGAGGATCTGACAGTCGGCGGTCGGCACATGGGTATGTGTCCCCCAAACAGCGGAAACTCTGCCGTCGAGCAAATAGCCCATTGCAAGCTTCTCGGACGTGGCCTCCGCGTGAATTTCTACAAAAATAAGCTTCGTCTCAATTTGCTTCAGGATCTTTTCGATCTGTAAAAAAGGATTGTCGGGCGTGTAATCCATATTGACCCGCCCGATCAGATCGACCACGGCAATACTCCCTGCCTTGCTGTCATAAATCCCCCAGCCGCGGCCGGGTACCTGCGGAGCAAAATTTGCGGGGCGAAGCACATAGGGTGATGAATCGAGGTAGGCAGCCAGCTCCCGACGATTCCATGTATGGTTACCCATGGTAATCACATCTGCACCGGCATTGAAAATACGCTCTGCCTGTTCCGGCGTCATGCCGAGAACTGCGGAGTTTTCTCCGTTGACGACACAGAAATCCACGCCATATTGCCGTTTGACCGAACGCAGATGTTTTTCCAAAAACTGTAAGCCGGATTCCGCAACGACATCGCCGATCGCCATTACGCGAAGCTCCACATCAATTCCTCCCCTCATTTTTCCTTCGAACAACAACATACAGTAAATTGTGTAAACAATTCTTCAAAATATAGTATAACTGATTCCTTTGAAAAAGACAATTCCCGACAGCATTTTTTTGAAAAAAACATCATAAAATTTTCCGGATT